>CAZSAD010000022.1:0-240 GCA_964604995.1 uncultured Methanosarcinales archaeon | reverse complement strand
TTTAAATTATTTTGACTTTCCCCATGGGAAAAAAAATAGTATTGTAACTATCCCTACTGCAATAATTAGTTCACATAATAAAGAAGTGAAACGTTCATTTTTAAGAGGTATTTTTGACACAGATGGTACAATTACATTTGACAAAAAGATAAATAATAAAAATATTTTTCAAAAAACTAGAAATTTTTATCCTCGCATTATGTTAACAACAGTATCACAAAATTTAGCACAAGAGGTTAT
>CAZSAD010000021.1:0-29667 GCA_964604995.1 uncultured Methanosarcinales archaeon | reverse complement strand
ACATATACACCATTATGGTTTTTATATGGGGATAAAAAATCATTGGTAAAGTATGAATTGGACCACACATCTTTATGTTTTGAAACTTACTTAATATATTAAAGTGAAACTTATGAAAACCAGTATCAAAAGCACAAAAAAAATAAAACCTAGTTCTATTAAATTGGCAATCCAAAAAACAATAGTTGCCAAGAACAATCAACAAAGTATGATTGAAGAAATTAAATCACAACCTAAAATTGAAGTAACAAAGATAACAAACAAAAAGATTAATGATATTGTTGGAGAGGTTGTTGGCGATGATGCTGTTAAGGTCGTCGAATACCTTAAAGACAAACAAAACATTTCTGAGTTCAAAATTGCCGAAAGCACAAAATCTGAAATTCATCAAATTCGAAACATTCTCTATCGACTTCATAGCCAACATTTAGTGACTTACAAAAGAAAAAAAGATAGGCAGAAGGGATGGTATATTAGTTATTGGACATTTAACAAAAAAAGGATTAGGGATTTGATTTCTCATCTAAAAGAACAAAAATTGACTAGATTCAAAGAACGTCTTGATAAAGAAGAAACTAATAGGGGTTTTTTCTTTTTGTGTAAAAATGCGTGCGTTAGAATGGATTTTGATCAAGCTACTGACTATGAATTCAAATGCCCAGAATGTGGAACATTACTTGATCAACATGACAATACCAAAACAATTGACTCATTAAAGGAAAGAATTGCAGAATTAGAAAGCAATACTGAGATGTAAATATTTTTTAAATATATTGATATTTTAGTTGTGTTAAAAAATTCTCAAATAACATATTTTAAGATAACGCTAAGATCTCGTTTTTTTATTACAATGTCACTAGCTTTTTCAATTTCTTTAGAATTTGGACAAAAAGCAATTGAAAGACCTGCTTCTTTTGCAATATGGACATCATTAGTATTATCACCAATAAAAACTGCTTCCTTTAATGATATCCCTTCCTTTTTACAGATTTGTTTTAAACCGGTTAATTTATGTTCATAATCATAAGGAGTTGCAACAAAAGATTTTATAGTGCCATTTTTATTGAAATATATTTTTGACAATAATTGATATTTGAAAATTTTATTTGAATTAGGAATTACCTTTTCAAGTGCTATATTAAAACTTCCAGAAATTATTGCAAGTGTAATTTTACGCTTTCTAAGTTCTTGAATTGTTTTTTTGGCACCATTCATTAATTTAACTTTACTGAAAGATTTAATCATATCTTTTATTCTGACTCCTAATTTTTTCCAATAATTTATATCCATTTGTGCCCATTTTGCATAACTTATTGTTCCATTATGGTAATTGTCCCATTGTTTTTTTCTAAAATCTTTTGAAGTACCCACATAATCATGGATTGTTTGCCAAATAGAAGTAATTCCTTGTATCAAAGTACCATCTACATCAAAAGCTACAAGTTTGTATTTTCTCTTAGTATTTTTAGAATTATTTGTATCTACCATTGCCGTATTTCCCATTTGAATTGCCATTTTTAAAAGGATATTTTTCACCATTTATGCCAAAACACTTGTGAAAAAAATCGCACCATTTGCAAAGATTTGCAGGAATCAAAGGATAATTATCAATATCATCAGTTTGTGTTTTTTTATGCACCATTTCAATTTCTTTTTTAGCATAATGGACCAAATTTTCATCCACATCAATAAATTTTTCAGAATCTTTTAAAAAGTTTATTCCAACTTTGTGAGGTAATTTGCCATGCTTTTCTTTATAGAGTAATGCATAAATTGCAAGCTGAAGTTTATAGCTATCTGAAATATCGTAACTAGCAGAAGTTTTATAATCGATTATTTTAACAATGTCATCTATTTCTTCTATTGCATCTATGAATCCTTGAACTTTAAATTCTTCAGAAAAATATTGTTCTTCAGTTTTAGGAGTAAGTCTTTTAAATGCAACTGGCAAACTATGCCCTTGGATTATCATTGCTTCTACTCGGGATATAAAAATTGTAACCCATTTCAAAAGCATAAGCATACTCTCATCAAAATAGAATAAGAGTTTGTCTTTAGATAAATCTAATTTTTTCAAATCTTCTTCATTCTGCCAGAATTTAACAAGAAGTTCTTGTATCCTATTTTTTAAATCATAAGGATAAGTATTTTCATTTAAATGTTTTAAATCGATTTTAAAAAAGTGCTCAAGAACAGAGTGTACAATATGACCTCTTGCAAGATGAATAGAAGGTTTTGTTGGTAATTTAAGAATGTATTGAAAATAATATTTTCTAGGACATTGAATGTAAGTGTTAATAGATGAAGGGGATTGTACTCTACCTGGCATTTTAAATCAAATAAAACAAGTGCACAAGTTGTATTTATAGTTTGGTAAAATTAAAAGTTTAGTAAAAATGGAAATAAAAATAATGTAGTTAATAAAAGCGTATTGACATCACATTTTACCCTTAAACATAATCTTTAAATAGCCACAATATTGAGTTATTAATATAAAAAATACAAGGGTGAAAAAATGAAACACACACTACCTCCATTAGGATATGATTATAACGCACTAGAGCCTTACATTGATGAACAAACAATGAAAATACACCATAGCAAACACCATCAAACATATGTTGATAAATTTAATGCTGCAATAGATGGCATAAAAGAACTTGAAAATTTGACAGCTGAAGAAATATTAAAAGATCTTCCAAAAGTGCCTGAAAAAAATAGAACTGCTGTTAAAAATCATGGCGGTGGACATGTAAATCATTCTTTTTTTTGGACATTGCTCAAAAAAAATGGAGGACATCCTTCTGAAGAATTATCAAATACAATTAATGAATCATTTGGAAGTTTTGAAGAATTCAAAAAACAATTTAATGATACTGCCAATACTAGGTTTGGTTCAGGCTGGAGTTGGCTTGTTTACAATAAAGGAAAATTAGAGATTATTGGCACATCCAATCAAGATACCCCTTTAAGTGAAGGAAAAACACCATTATTAACGTTGGATGTTTGGGAACATGCATATTATTTAAAATACCAAAATAGAAGAGCTGAATACACTGAAGCATTTTGGAATATTATTAATTGGGAAACAGTTAATACACTTTTTGAAAAAGCATCCAAAAAATGATTATAAAAAATTACTAAAATAAGAATAATAACAAATAGTTTAATGAATAATTAGAACAAAATTAACAAGGGATTATAATGAAACTTAAAATTGGACAGATTGCCCCATTATTTAGCTTGAAAAATACCGACGATAAAACAGTAAATCTTAAAGATTATAGAAATCTTAACGTAGTTTTATATTTCTATCCAAAAGATGACACACCTGGTTGCACTCTTGAAGCAACAAGTTTCAAAGAAAATATAGATGAATATAGAAAAAAAGATACAATGATTTTAGGGGTAAGTTTAGACGATGAAACTTCCCACAAAAAATTTGTTGATAAATTTGGAATAAATTTTGATTTATTGTGCGATACAAATGCTAAAGTTTCAATAAAGTATGGTGTGTATGTTGAAAAGAATATGTATGGTAAAAAAAGTATGGGAATTACAAGAACTACTTTTTTAATTGATAAAAAAGGCAAAATTAAAAATATATGGGAAAAAGTAAAAGTTCAAGGACATAGCAAAGAAATTTTAAATGCTATTTAAATTAAAAATTGAGAGGGTAAAATGCCAAAAAAACAAATTAACAAAAAATTGACAAAGAATAAAGTTACAAAGAAAGTTATATCACAAGGTAAAACTATAAAACATAAAACTACTAAATCTAAAAAACAAAATACAAAAAATGGACAAATGCAAAATGCAACTACAAATCAAAATAACAAATTAAAAAATCAAAGAACTAAATTAAAAATTACAGGTGATATGACAATAGGTGATGTTATTGCAAAATATCCTGTAACAATTGAAGTTTTAACAGCTAATGGTATTCACTGCGTTGGATGCCATGTTCAATATTGGGAAACACTTGAACAAGGATTTAGAGGGCATGGCATGAATGATGAACAAGTTTTATTTTTAATAACAAAATTAAATGAAGCTGTAATAGAAGATGAAGAACCAGGTTCTCAGAACAAAGATTTTATAATCACAAAAAAAGCCGCAGAAAAACTTTTAGAACTATTTAAAAAGGAAAAAAAAGAAGATTATGGCCTAAGAGTAGCAGTTGTTGAAGGTGGATGTTCGGGACATTCTTATGCATTAGATTTCGATAAAAAAGCACAAAAAAAAGATAACATCATTGAAGAAAAAGGCATTAAGGTTTTTATTGACGATAGCACACTTAGAATGATTAAAGGTGCAAAATTAGATTATATTGATAGCTTAATGGGAAGCGGATTTAAAATAAGCAACCCTAATGCAGTTGACAAATGCGGTTGTGGTCAAAGCTTTAAATAAATCTGAAAGATTTTTAATAATTTTTAATTTGTAATAGAAATCTTTCGAAGTTTATAATCTTTCAATTTTCTTTTTTAAATTATAATAATTGGTTAGATATTTATGTTCAAAAGATGGTGGTATAAATCTTTTTTGATTTTTCTTAGATATTTCAAGAGGTGGATGAAATATATTGTATACACCTTTATTTTTAGTTTTTAGATAATGTTCATTTAGTTTTCCAGACAAAAATGAATAAGCAAGTCCATGCCCGGAATAAGCGAGTGAATAAATTATGTGCGGATACTTTGGATCTGGTCCAATTATAGGTAATCCATTTTTAGTATGTCCGCAAATTCCACCCCAATGGTGTGTAATTTCAACTTTAGACAACTTAGGGAAGGTTTTATAAATATTTTTTAATATTTTTGTCATTTGGCTTTGAGCTGAATCAAAATGATGTTTATAATGTGCTTCATGATGTCCAACAAACATATCTCCCCCACCAATGATTAACCTATTGTCATTTAAAGGCCTAAAATAATCATAATATTGATAACTATCCCAAACCAACACTCTTCCTTTTGGAAACATTTCAATCCACATCTCTTTAGGTAGTGGGGCAGTTGCAATGGTTTGATATGCAATTGGAATTATATCATAATTAAGACCCAAAGTATAAGTGTAAGCATCAGTTGCAACTATTACATAATCTGCTTCAAGCTCACCAAGTTCAGTTTTTAGAAAAACTTTATTTTCAAAAGGATATATTTCTTTTACTGCTGAATGTTCAAAAATTTTGGCACCTTTTTTTCTTGCATATTTTACCAACTCTTCAGTTAGTTTAAGTGGATTTACTTCTTTATCGTAAGAAGAATATAATCCTGCATGATATTTAGGTGTGCCAACTCTTTCTTGCACTTGTTTATTATCTAAAAATTCACAATTAAAACCAATACTTTTTCGCATATAACATTCTTTTTCAAGAGTTTTTATATGATTTTTTTTAGCTGCAAGGTATAAACTACCAACATGACCCAAATCACAATTAATGTGTTTTTTAGAGATGGTTTCCTCAAGAAGTCTAATTGAATAAAGTGATGCCTCCCACAACTTTTTTGCTTTTTCGATTCCATATTTTTTGGTTAATTCAGATAAATCCTCTTCAGTGCCAAGTGTAAGAATTCCAGAGCTTGTTGCTGTTGAACTTCTACCAATATAATGTGCTTCAAGTACTGTAACTTTAAATCCTGCCAAAGATAAAAAATAAGCATTTGATGCCCCCGTAAGTCCACAACCAATTATGGCTATTTCTGTTTTTTCTCTGCCTTTAAATTTCGGATAGGGGAGTCTTTGTTTAGAGTCATATTTAGAATTATAATCATACCATAATGAATAAGATTCCACCATAATTCTTCTTTCTTCTTTCTTATTTATAAGTGTTTTTGCGTTCTTATCAGTAACAAATAGTTCTTTAACATGAATAGGCATTTTAAACATTTGAGAATAATAAGCTTAAACATTAAACTTATAATTTAACCCTTGCAGACTGTTTATAAATAATACCTCTTATTATTAACATTTATCCCCCACTAAAGGTGTTGTCATAAATCTGTATTGAGAGGTGCAATATAGATGACTATTAAGTGCAGGTTTTTTGACAATACTTATTCATATTTAAAAGAGATATTGATAAGAAAGATATTAATAAGATATTAGATAATAACAATAATAACTTTAAATAGTTAAAAATAAGTAGTTGATTTATAAATTAAAAAATATAAGAAGTATAAGGTGAAAGAAAAATGGTTACATCAAAAATAACAATAAAAAAAGAAAATACTGATTTAAAAAAAGTATTTGTTTATTCAACACCAACATGCCCTTGGTGCAATATTGCAAAAGAATATCTTAAAGAAAAAAAGGTTAATTACACTGAAAAAAATGTCGCTATAGATATGAAAGCAAGAGAAGAAATGGTACAAAAAACTGGCCAACTTGGTGTTCCTGTTATAGATATTAATGGAAACATGGTAATTGGATTCGATAAGATGAAAATTGACCAACTTCTTAGAGCATAGATAAATTTAATAAATTTTTATAAAATATTTTTTATATTTTATATGCATTTTTTAGGACTATTTAGTTGTATGTTTATATTTTTCTATTTGATTATATTTTTTCAAACAATATTATTTTCAAGTAATATTAATTGGTATTATCATGTTTTGATAAGAAATATATTCCCACCAATAAAATTAGAAGACCTACAATTTGTAAACTTAAAACTTGTTCTCCAAGAACTATAAATCCTAGCACCGCTGTAAAAAATGGAGCTGCAAGTTCTAATGAAGATACTTGCGCAGCTTTTATTCTTTTCAAACCTTCATAATAAAAAATATAACCAACAGCGTCAGTTATACCAATAATAATTTGCCATATGCTCCCAAATTTAAAACCTTCATTAAAAATTAACCATGCTGAGAATATTATTGCTGCAATAAAAGATCTATAAAAAGTTAAAACACCTGAAGGTTTGTCTGCTGCCCATTTTTTAACAATTATACTTGCTGCTGCCCAGATTATTACTGAAACAAGAACTAAAATCTCATAAACTGTTCCAAATTTTAAGTTTAATAAATTTTCAATTGTTCCAGTAGAAACAAATAATGCAGCAAGAAACATCAAAATCATGCCAATTCCATCAAAGAATGTAACTTTTTCATGTCTTAGAAAAAAATAACCCATTAGAAGAATAAAAATAGTTTGAGTGTGTGCTATTAGTACAACATTAAGAGCGGGTATTTTTGTTAAAGCAGCATAGTACAGAAAATATGTAAGTGCTGTCCCTAATGCGCCTAAATAAATAACTACTAGTATTTGCTTAAAATCTAATTTTAGAGCAGTTAAAGTTTGTTTTTTCTCAGTAAATATAAGATAAAGAAAAGAGATGATTGATGCTACAATAACAACAGATACTGCAGTTTGAGTTTCAGTTATTTTTGCTAATGGAAATTTTATGAAAACTCCTTCGATTGCCCACATAAATGCGCAAGCCAAGATAAAGATAACGCCAACTGTTTTCTGCTTCATAATAATCCTTATTTTGGTATAGATTAAAAACATTTCTTATTTTAAAGATTTAGTTCATTAAATGTTTAGTTCAACATTAGATTTATTAATTGCTTAAAATTTTGATACATGATGAAAGAAAAGAAAGAGAAATTACAAAATAAGATTATAGAGAAAAATGAAAATATAGAAAAACTCCTCGAATTAAAATCTGCTTATAAAAAACATAAGATTAACATAAAAAAAAGACTTGATGATTTTTCACAAGTACCAAAAAAAGATTATTTCTATGAACTTTGCTTTTGTATTTGTACTCCGCAAAGTAATGCCCAACGATGTTGGAATGCAATAGAAAATTTAAAAAAAGATGATTTTCAAAATCAAGCTAAAAAGATTAATCCAAAAAAATACTTAATAAAAAAAGTAAGGTTTCATAATCATAAATCAAAATATTTACTTGAATGGAAACAAAAAAATGAGATCTTAATTAATGAATTATTAAAATTTAAAGACAGCAAATTAGCAAGAGAGCATTTAGTTAAGAATGTTTTAGGATTAGGTTATAAAGAAGCTGGTCATTTTTTAAGAAACATTGGGCATACTAATCTTGCAATTCTTGATAGACATATCTTAAAAAATATGATTTATTATGGTGCAATTAAAAAACTGCCAAAAACACTTAACAAAAAAAATTATTTTTTTCTAGAAGAACAATTTCAAAAATTTGCAAAGAAAATGGACATAACAATGGATGAGCTGGATTTGCTTTTCTGGAGCAAAGAAAATGGTGAAATTTTTAAGTAATTGTTTTAAATATATTTTGAATGATTATTTTGAATAAAAGAAATAGGGAAGGAGATTTAGAATAAAAAAAATTTATTTTTCAGCAAAAAGATTATGCTTTTCTTGACCTTGAATTTCCATTAAAATTCTTTTGATTATTGCTTTTTCTGGGTCAGGCATAAGCTTTACTCTTTTTTTGAGATCATCAAAATTTTCAAATGGTTGATCATCTCTTAATTCAATAATTTCCCACATGTGCTTTTTTCCAAGACCTGGCAAAAGTTCAAGTTGGTGCATTCTAGTTGTTAGTGGACTTGCAGTATTAAAGAAATTGACAAATCTTTTTTCTTCTTTTTTGATTATATCTTTAACTACAAATTCAAGCTCGCTTCTTGCAGTTTGTGTTAGCCTATCAACTGGTAATCTTCCAATTATATGATGTATGTCGTCCCTTTTGCCTTCACCAATATAAACTTCTTTATATGGCTGCAAAAATATATCCTTTTTTGGAACTAATTCAAGAAGTACGAAATGTTGTGTACCTAATGCTTGCACAATTGGAGTTTTTTTGTGGCTAGGTCTTGAATCAAATGGATAGCCGTTTGGCAAGAAGTCCAACACAATTGCTTTTTCTTCTTTTATAGCTTTTTGCAAGCTTGTAGTCTGTGTTAAATCCATTCTTATCCACTCCTAGTATATCAACCCTTAACATATCTGAACATTTTAGGGAGTCTCTTATATATAAAGCTTGCCATCATTTAGATATTAAAATTTAGCATCAACTTAAATAATTAAAACAAAAAAATAGAAATAAAATAAAAATTAAATAAAAATAGTGTTTAGTTATTTATTCATCATATTCATTTACTAAATCTACCATTTTTTTTAAGTTTTCAGCAGATATAGTTATGACATAACCTTGTAAAATTGCTTTTAATGATTCAACATTTGTTGGCATAGTGTCCAATATTTTATGGATGTGAACATTTTTAAGTCTAGGAACATTGAGTTTTTCTATTTTATCATAAAGTTCTTTTCCTTTAGCACTTGAAATGTGAACAACATGATTAAGATACTCTTCAGTTCTTTCTGCTCTAAAATTTAATTCTTTATCACGTTTTCTAATTTTGTCAATTTCTGATTTGAGTTCCACGATATTGATTGGAGTTTCCAATAAAACTTCAGGTTTAGTCATTTTTTAATCACCTTTTTTTATCTGATTTTATTTTGGCTGCTTCAACTTGCGTTTTAGCTTTGATTAAATGGACCGGGTGCACAATTAATTTTTTCATTTTATCACCATCTTGAATTAGAACAAAATAGTTGCTTCCCCTCTTCCCACTAATCATTCCCATTTTACCATGGAACATAGGGTGATACATTCCACCTTGAACAGCTGGTTCATAGTGTAAACATACCATATCTCCTTCATTGAATTCTTGAAAATATTTGCTTAAACTGATTTTTCCCTTTTGTCTTAATGTTTTTTTGAGTTTTTGTCTTGTCTTTCGTCTAAACCCGCCCGTTTTTTTTACCATAACAATCACCAATCCTTAGTATTTATTCGCTATTTTTGCGCATTTATAACTATTATAATAATTTATCACAAGCTAAGGGAAAAAGAGACGCTTTAAAAATGTTGTGGAAAATAATTTTTTAAACAATTTATTAAAAATGCACTTCGTTTAATTTATCAACATAATTGCATTCTATTGGAATTTTCATTATTCTTCCTTCGACATTTTTATATGCATGTATTTTTACAAAATATTTGTTACTAACACTTCCGGAAAGATGTTTTCCTTGTTTATTATAAACCCAAGGCATGCTTTTATTTGTATTTTTTATAACAAGAAGCATTGAAACCCATTTATCTGCTTTACCTAGAAGATCTTCTTTATCATATTTACTTAATCTATCTGGATAGTCCGAATGCGAATGAAAATCACCAACTAATTTATGATTAGTTAAATAATTTAAAGTCCTAATCATTCTTTTTTCTCTTTTTGGGTGCACGTCAACAAGATCATAAGTTCTTTTTGCACTTTGAAAATTAACAGATTGTGAAACAACACTGTGGCCATTAAATGCTTTGCCCATCAAAACTCCATAGCTCTCTTTCTTATAAACTTCAAGACATGAAGTTAATATATTTACAAAAGCACTTTTATTTAGTTTAACTAATTTGCCGCCCATTTTTTCACCATTGCTTAAATATACTGCCCATAACCCGACATTATTACCTGATTTATTTTCTCGTCTAAAAATGTATTGAAAACAACATTTAAAAGCATAGCGAAAAGCATTTATTTTCAATAATGAAAATAAATTAAATTAAACAAAAAATTAGTATATTAAATATATAAGAAGATTATATTTCATAAACAAAATAGCGTTTTTAGCATTTTTTATCATTTTTACAACCTTATTTGACTGTAACTACATACCAATTAATCAATATGTTTATAAATCAAATTAGCAATATTAAAAATATGTTTGATGTAATAACTGTGGGCAGTGCAACAATTGATGTCTTTGCAGATACTGAATCTGATTTAATTAAAATAATGAACCCTTGTGGCGAAGAAGATTTTTTGGCATATCCCACTGGTTCAAAAATAATTATTAAAGATTTAAAATTTTTATCAGGTGGAGGCGGAACAAATACTGCAGTTAGTTTTTCTAGATTAGGGCTAAAAACTGCTTATCTTGGAAAACTTGGAAAAGATGAGAATGCTAAAAAAATTTTAGAGGAGCTCAAAAAAGAAAAAGTTGAATTTATTGGAAATTTCGGCGACGATATGACTGGTTACTCTATTGTTTTAGACAGTATTGAAGATGATAGAACAATACTTACTTACAAAGGTGTCAATGACCATTTATGTTTTGAAAAAATAAAAAAAGCAAAACTCCAAACAAAATGGTTTTATTTTTCATCCATGATAAACGAAAGTTATACAACTTTAGAAAAATTAAGTGAATTTGCACAAAAAAAAGGAATACTAATTGCATTTAATCCAAGCAGTTATCTTGCAAAAAAAGGAATGCACTTTGTTAAAAAAATAATTCAAAATACAAATGTTTTGATACTTAATATGGAAGAGGCAAATTTGCTTTTAGGGATGGTTAATGCAAAACCTGAATTTTTGTTAAAAGGATTACATTTTGCAAATCCAAAATATGTCATAATTACAAATGGTAATAAAGGTGTTCATGCTTACGACGGAAAAACTGCATATTTTATTCCAAGCCACCATGTAAAAGTTGTTGAGACAACTGGTGCAGGAGATGCTTTTGCATCAGCATTTATAGCATCATTAATAAAAACAAATAATTTTAAAAAATCCTTGAAAATTGCAATGGTTAATGCTGAGTCAATTTTAATGCATAAAGGAGCAAAAAATAAATTATTGAAATGGAATGAAGCAGTAAATGCAATTTCAAAAGAAAGCTTTGAATTTCATAATCTAAGAATTTAAAACAGAAATTTGATAAAAGATTATTTAATAAAACAAAGAGTTAGATTAGAAAACACCAATAAGACTTAATAGTAACAAAAAAGCAGTAACGACATGGATTGATTTATGTGAATGAAGAAGTAACAAAGAATTGCCCAAGTTGTGGTCATAAAATAAAATTTGATAATTATTCAGGTCTAGTTTCAATACATTGCAATTTCTGCAGACATGAAGTTAAGTTAAAATCTTAAAGAAGAAAAGATAAAAATTAATAATGAAAAACCATTATTTTATTTTTACTTGATTTATAGTATTTCCTTTGTTAAAAGATTGGATATTATCAATGGTGGTATTAAGAATTCTTTGCAAAGCTTCTTTACTGTTATAAGCATTGTGTGGAGTTATTATTACATTGTCCAATTTTAATAAAATATGATCTTCAAGCAAAGTTTTGATTTTTTCATTTGACATTTTATCAATTAGAATTTGTTCTTCTTTTTTTATCACATCTTCTTCTTCAATTGCATCTAATCCGGCTCCACCCAACTTTTTATTAATCAAAGCTTTCATAAGTGATTTAGTATCAACAAGTGCGCCTCTTGCAGTGTTAATCAAAAATGCACCTTTTTTCATTTTAGATATACTTGCAGTGTTTATAAGATGATAAGTACTTGGAAGATAAGGAGTATGTAAAGTTATTATATCTGAATTTTTTAGCAAATAATTCAAAGTTACATATTTAAAATTCATTTCAGTGGCAAGATTTTTGTTGGGAAATGCATCATATGCTAAGATATTAAACTCAAATCCTTTGGCAATTCTAATTACATTCTTTCCAATATTGCCAGTTCCAATAACTCCTAATGTTTTTCCACGAAGATCAAATCCACAAAGCCCATCATTTGAAAAATCTGCCCTAATAGTTCTTTCATAGCTTTTATGTATTTTTCTTGCAAGAGAGAGTATTAATGCAAATGCGTGCTCAGCAACAGTAGTATCACCATACCTTGGAACATTGCAAACAACAATCTTTTTTTTGTTGCATTCTAAAGTATCAATATGATCAAAACCTGTAGATCTTGTTGCAATCATCTTTAAATTAGGAAGTTTTGAAAGTAAAGCTTTATCAATTTTAGAATAAATAAAAATAGATATTACATCAAAGTTTTTTGCAAGTTCAACTGTTTTTTCATTTAACTGCTCTGAAAAAAGTTTGACTTTAAAGCCATGAAATCTATTAATTATATGCTTTTTTTCCCACTCTTGGATATCAAAAAAAGCAATCCTGACTTTTTTGGGGTGTGTTATTTTAGATTTAGTTATTTTAACCATCAAATAATATTTAAACTGTGATTATTTAATACTTTCGTTAATGGGTTAAACAAAATTTTTAAGAAATGTATTTAAGAGAAGTATATGTTTGATTAGACTAACAAATATATTATGAATTTACTCTTAAATATTTATTAACCAAAAAACATTTAAATTGGTTATTATGTTTATACAATAAAGTATCATACATAGTATGATTTTTGTGATTATTAAAAATAAAGTAATTAAAAAAATAAAAAAAAACAAAGAAAATTAAAAGGTGAGTGAGATGACAATAAAAGTTGCAATAAATGGTTTTGGAAGAATAGGTAGATTGGTTTTAAGAGCAGGAATTAATGAAAAAGAACTAGATTTTGTTGCTATTAATGATTTAACTGAATCAAAAACATTAGCTTATTTATTCACACATGATTCAGTTCATGGACATTTTGAAGGTAGTGTACAAGTTGCAACTGATTCTATTACTATTGATGGTAAAAAAATAAAAGTTTTGAGTGAAAAAGATCCATCAAAACTACCATGGAAAGATTTAGGTGTTGATGTAGTTATAGAATCTTCTGGAATTTTTACAGATAGAGAAGGAGCTACAAAACATATTTTAGCTGGTGCAAAAAAAGTTTTAATTTCAGCACCTGGTAAAAATATGGACATTACAATTGTACAAGGTGTAAATGAAAAGTTGTATGATAAAAATAAACACCACATCATAAGCAATGCCTCTTGTACAACAAATTGTTTAGCACCAGTTGTTAAAGTATTAAATGACAATTTTGGATTAGAACACGGATTTATGTGCACAATACATGCATACACTGCAGACCAAAGATTAGTTGATGCTCCACATAAAGATTTACGAAGAGCAAGAACAGCTGCAACAAGCATTGTTCCAACAACAACTGGAGCAGCCAAATCAGTTGGGGAAGTGATACCTGAATTGAAAGGTAAATTAGATGGTGTATCAATGAGAGTACCTATCCCAGATGGTTCAATTACATATTTTACTGCAAATTTAAAAAAAGATGCAACAATAGATGAAATAAACAAACTTTTCAAGTCTGTTGCAGAAAATGAGATGAAAAATGTTTTAGAATATAGCGAAGATGAATTAGTATCTGCAGATATTATTGGTAATTCACATAGTAGCATCTTTGATTCAAAGCTAACAAAAGTTATTGATGGAAAACTTGTTCAAGTCGTATCATGGTATGACAATGAATGGGGATATTCTTGCAGAACAGTAGATTTATGTAAAATGCTTTTGTAAGTAATATATTTTTTAATAATATGATTTTTTAATTTATTTTTTAAATTTTATTTTAATTAACCCATAAAGAAGATCGATTATCTCATTAACTTTGCAAAAACATCGAAAACAGGATTATCTGTTGTAACTGAGATAAATTTAGCATTTAATTTCTTGCATACAATTTCAACTTCGGCTGTATGGTCAGTTAATCTTCCCTTATATTCCTCTCGAAGTTTTCTACTAATAAAAGTTCTAAGAACAACATTTGTTTCGGCATCGTGCAATACTAAATCACCAGTCATATCAAATTCTTTTTCAATTGGATCTAACACTTGAACAATGTATAGTTCATGTTTTTTGAATTCGGGAAGAATTTGTTTTAATTCATTTGCATCAATTAGCATATCAGAAATTAAAACAACTAAACTTCTAGAAGTGATAAATTTTTTGTACTGAGTCATTGCATCACGAATGTTTGATTTACCAGCTACTTTGTGTTGATTTAATCTGCTAATTATTTCCATAAGATGTCTCATCCCTTTTTTTGGACGAAGTGGCTCTAACTTATCAGAAAAAATTGAGAAAACAAATTTTTCATTATTTTTCAAAGCCATATAAGCAAATCCAAGACCAATCATTGCAGCATATTCAAATTTTTTGATATCTTTGCCATAGTTCATACTAGCTGAACCATCCACAATTATGTGCACAGTTAAGTTTCTTTCTTCTTCATATCTTTTGATATAATAAGTTTCAGTTCTTGCAAATAAATTCCAATCAACAGCTCTAAAATCATCACCTGCAACATATTCTTTATGGTCTTTAAAGACAAGTCCCCTTCCAAATTCTTTGGATTCACGAGGTCCACTGTAGCTAGATGTAACTTTCTTTTTTATGATTAGATTAAACTTATCTAGCTCCCTTAGGAAATCTATTTTTATTGCCATTTTTTCTCAATTAAATAAGTGAAATTAAGTGAACAAATCCATGTTCAATTGTTTTATGTTCACTTTTTTCCTCGTTTTTTAATATATTTTTTTATTTTTTCTTTTCAATTAAATCTTTGATTACATCATCAGTTGTCTTGCCTTGCCTTTCTGCTTCAAAAGTAAGTATTATCCTATGTCTTAAGACTGGATATGCCATTGCTTCAATATCAGACTGACTGACAAATTTTCTGCCATCTAATAATGCTCTTGCTTTTGCAGCAAGAATTAAACCAATTGAAGCTCTAGGGGATGCTCCATACTCAATTACTTCTTTCCATTTTCTTGTATTGGTGACAATTTCTACTGCTCTTTTTTTGATGTCATTAGCAATAGGCACTTGCCTTGTTAAATTTTGTAACATCAACAAACTATTTTTGCTAAGTAAAGGTTTTATATCAGGCATATCAATTTCTTTTGTGAATCTTTCAACAATCTCAAGTTCTTCATCGTAAGAAGGATAATCCACTTTGATTTTAAGCAAAAATCTATCAGTTTGAGCTTCTGGCAAAGGATATGTTCCTTCTTGTTCAATTGGATTTTGAGTTGCCAATACAAAAAATGGCTTTTCCAATGGAAAAGTTTGATTACCAACAGTCACTTGTTTTTCTTGCATTGCTTCTAAAAGAGCTGCTTGTGTTTTTGGTGTTGCCCTATTTAGTTCATCAGCTAAAACAATATTTGCAAAAATTGGCCCTGGCTGAAATTTGAAAACTTTTTTGCCACCACTCTCTTCAATAACATAAGTGCCGGTAATATCTGATGGCATTAAATCTGGTGTACTTTGAATTCTTTTGAATTTCAAATCCAAAACTTTGGCAACTGTACTAATTGTAAGTGTTTTACCAAGACCAGGATAAGATTCAAGCAGTGCATTTGAATCGCAAAGAATTGCAATTAAAATTTGTTCAATAATTTGACTTTGACCAACTATGACTTTACCTATCTCTTCCTCGACATTTTTAAAAGTATCTTTCAGTTTATCAATATTTTTTATTTTTTCAATTTCTTTGTCCGCCATTTTTATTCCTCCTTTCTACCCGATTTTTAAATAAACATTAATTAATATTGATTAATTAATATTGATCAATGAATATATTAATTTTGATGTTGAATATATAAATATTAATTTAAACTACTAAAATAATTTTTGATAATAATTTGCTGTTGTCTTGGTATATTTTCATCATAACTTTTTTCTTGTACTGCAACAATTTCTTGAGGGAAATCATTTCTAAATTCTTTAGGTTTAGCATCACTTATTTTGTCAATATTAACTTCATAACTAAGTGGATTTAATTTTATGCTAACTGCTTTATTGCCTAGTTGAGGTAATACTTCTTTATCACCAAATAAGTCTTGTAATGATCCTTCTTTAGCATTTGGATTAAAATTAGGATGTAAAATTTTATCCATATCAAGTAAACGAATTTGCATTGTTGAAATATAGATTATAAGCACTGATAAAATAGCAATTCCCCCAATTTTGAAAATGACACGATTTAATTTCATAAATGATGCGCTAGTAACTGATCTCATTTTTTTTATTAGTTCTGTATTTAATGCCCTAATGACAAAATTATCTTGATTTGCATTGTCAGCTGCAGTTCTTAACATTTCTCGAATTATTGGATTCCTATCTTCCACATTTTTAAGCCTGAATTTTCTCATCCTTGTAAATATTAAATATCCCAAAAATATAACTGCAGGAATTATTGCCAAAGAAGGATAAAAATTAAACAAACTAAAAATAAGAAATGTGCCCATAAAAAGTAAAGTTGCATCTAAAAAACTCTCTAAAATTACAACCTTAAACATTTCAAGGCGAATTTCTCTTAGTATTTTAAAGATATCATTCATAATACACCTTAGCCGCCGCCACTTAACTGATCTTGACAGCTTGTTAATTGACTTCTTAAACTAGTAACTGAAGTTCTTAAATTAGAGATAGTTAAATCTCTTGAAGTTAAATCTGCCCTCAAAGAAGTTATATCGTTTAACGCATTGTTGTATAAATTTGTTTTTTCAGTTAATTGATTAGAAGTATCAAATAAAATTTGTTGAGTGTTGGATAATTGAGTTTGAGTTGAAACAAGAGTACCATTTAATTGTTCTGCCAGATCTTTTTTCACAATGTAAACTTGCCTCAAATCTGATTTTTCAGCTTCAGTTATTGATTGAGTTTGATTTAATTTTATAAGAGTATCTTCATACAAAGATTTGTACTTAGTAAGTTCATCTTGGGTATTAATCAATTGGTCAGTTGTTGAACTATATTTTCCAGTTATTGCAGAAAATATATCTTGAAAATAAACAGTCGCTACTGCAATGCCACCTACCACAAATATAATCACAAAAACTAAAATAAGATTTACATTTTTGTTCATGAATGAGTCTGCCATATTTTCACTTCCATTTCATTTAGATTTTGATGTTTATGATTTGATGTTTATGATTTGAATTATAAAATATAATTATTTATTTTTTATTTTAGTTTTTAATCAACTTTCAATCAGCTTTTCTTAATTGCTCTTCCACTCTTCTTATGAGCACTTCAATTAAAAATATTAACAACGCAATAACTACAAAAGGCCAAGATACCTTATTTTTTTGCACATCAATTCTCTCGCTACGTTTACTGACGAAATCTAATATTTCCTTGGCATCTGTTGGTTTAAATATTTTTCCATCTGTCGCCGATACAATCTCATCTAACTGCGAATTAAGTGAAAGAGTTTCATATTCTAATTTATAATTTGAAGCATAAGTATTTCCTGCAATTTGATTAAATCCCATTTTATCTGCTTTGAATTTTGCAGTATAGATATCATCATCGACTTTGTAAAAACTTAAGCCTTCTGATTTAGGATATTTTGTAGATTTAACAGTTACTTCATTAGTTTCATTAATTATGCCATCTGGAACTTGAGTGTAAACCTCAAGTTTTCTTTCAGGATCGCCAATAGCCCAGTTTAACATCCTGGATATTAATTTTGAGTTGTCTTTATTCAAAACTTGACCTGCCCAAGCTGTTCCATCATCAGTACCAAATGTTACAACTCTTCCAACACCAAATCTCCAAACAACAAGAAGTGGATCGCCCATACTTGTAGTCATAAGTAATTTACCATTCGCTTTTGGAACAATTTGATTGTATCCTGTAATTTTCGCTGTTGGCTCAAAATCTTCAGTGATAAAATGATATCTGTTTAAAGTCATAATACTTTTAAGTCCACCATTTTCTTCTTCTTGAATATCTGTTTGTTTACCAAAAACTAGTTTCATTCTTTCAGAATCTGAAGGTGGGAAATATATTCCACCTGTTCCTTCTGCAAGTTTCCTAAGTGAATTTTCACATCCGGTAACTGCAAATGGATAAATTGTAACATCTCCAATTTTAGGCCTAAGTGTCATGGTTGTATAAAGCACAATATTTTGTTTTTTATAATCATCAATTAATTTTTCTATTAACCTAGGACTCATCCCATAAGAATAATCTGCAAAACATCCATCACTGTATAAAAAAGCCCATTTTTTACCACTCGTACCTTCTAAAAGTTGGTATGCTCCTGTTAAACCCGCAATTTCATTACTGCAAACCCTTGGATTAGTGCATGTTTCTTCAGGCACAGGTTTAAGCCTAGTTATTTTATCATTTATATCAGCGCTATGATCTATTGTCATTTTATTGATTGCAGATAAAGTGTAATATTGTTCTGCAAAAGCAACAACACCCACATTATCATTTACCCTAAATTGAGACATTAAATTTATTGCGTGGGATTTTGCCAAAGGAACAGATTCGAGTCTAGGTTCATACATATAAGAAGCATCAATTACAACAACTGCATTTAAATCAGGTCTTGGTTGTTTTTCACCTTGACCAATTGTTACAGGAAGCAATGATAAAAGTTGAGAATCTTGGTATTTACCATATTCAAAAGAATTATCTCCGCCAAATACCACAAGACCATTTCCATCATTTATAAAATCACCAAGTTTGTTGATATCACTTGTTGAAAAAGAGGATGCTTGCATATCATTTATAATAACTGCATAGTATTCATTTAAATTATCAGGAATTGTTTCTCTTTTATCAGTATCATATAATTTGTTAAATATTTGTTCTAATGGTGAAGTTTTTTTACTAAGGAAAAGTATTTTTGGTTTAGGGACTGATTTTACAGTTTTGTAAAAAACATTGTTTTGTGAAAAATGATCATTAACAGGAATTGATGCCTCAATTTGATGCTGTCCATCTGTAAAAGATTGAACAAAAGTATAAGTTAGTGTATCTTCACTTTTTTGTTTTTGAGATAAAACTGATTTACCGTCAACAAGTATTTTTGTTTCAATATCTGCATCTATTGATTTTGTTGATTTAACAATCACTTTAAATTCTATATCAGAATAAGATAGCACTTTAGAAGGCCCTTCAATTGTAATAGAATAATCATTTTTTGAAGGAGTGATTTCAACATAACTAATTGTTGCATTTAAATCAGATGCAAACAATGCGACATCACCAAGAACAGAACCTGAATTAGTATTTCCATCAGTAATTAATAATAAATTTTTATTTTTGCCAAGATTTGATAAAATTCCATCTCCAATATTCGATCTTGTATTTTGTCCCATTGTTGTAACTTTTACAGGTATTTCTTTAGCTAATTCAGATTCAAGATTAGGAACAAAGTTTAAATCATAAACATCCATTGAATCAGATTTATCAACTAGTATTGTTATACTTCTCTCGCCGGTTATTTTTTCTTTTATATTCAAAATGGGGCCAGAAAGTGCAATTACTAATAAGAAAAATATTGCCCCTCTGCTAAAGAACATAAATATGCGATATTTTTTTACCCGTTTTCTAACTCTTTCATCTTTCATTTTATTGCTTTCTCTCATAAAGATGAATTCTTTTCTTAAAAAGAAAATAAATATCAAAAATATAGGTACAAAGTACCAAATTCTTTCAGGATGTTCAAATTCAAAACCATATTGTATTGCACTATTCCAATAGGTGATTGCAAGGTTTCCAATTGCACTAAAAATGCTAGTTATTCCCATTTACAAATCACCCCTAAACTTAATGTATAGGAATTCTAAAAATAATAATAATATTGCAAAAATTATAAGATAAGAATCAATTGGTGTTTCTTCTTTTGTTTTGAATCTTGATTCGTCTGTTGCATCCCCAATACTTGTTAAATCTGCTTCTTTTCCAACATCAGATTCAGGATCATTTAACATATTTATTGCAAGTGTTTTAGATCCGACAGTAACAAATCCAACATTTTCAAATCTTTTTCCTGCAACACTTTGACCAGTTTTATAATTTAAAGTTTGAATAGTATCCTTGCTTAAAAGTACATCTAGCATATTATTCCAAAATAAAGGATAAGTTAAACTAGTTTTAAATTCAGATTTGTCATCGTTTATGTTATAGTAAATTACTTTCCCATTGCCAAATGCAGAATATGCAATCAAAGTGGAATTGTTATCATCTGCTTTTAATATTTCAACAGTTTTATCTTTTGATTTGATGTAATTATAATAGCTAACTTTTCCAAATTCTACATCTTTTGTAAAACTGTTTAATTGCAAAATTTTAACAAATGATTCTGCATTAGGAACTAATTGTAAAGAAGGCTCAACAGGCAAAAGTCCTTTGAAGTTAACACTAAAAATATCATCTTGCCCAACCACAATTAAAATTGCGCCATCATCTACGCTTTCTGATATTTTCCTAATTGTTTCAGGAAGCAAAACTTCTTTACCAAAATTTTGCAAAATATAAACATTATGATCTATATTTGGAACTATGGGGGGTGTTGCACTTTCCAAGATATTTTTTGGATTTGCTGCAAGAGCATAATATAAATTTGTTTTTTTGCCGCCATTTGAAATAAAAAGTATTTTTGTATTTTCTTGAACAGGTGTACTTATATAAGCAACATTATCTTTTGGAAAATCATCTTTTGTATTTAACATATTTAATTCAATTTTATTAGTTCCTTTAGGTGTTGAAAAACTTACGGTTTCAACTGATTTAGGAGGAAGAGTTATTGTTTGTTTTTGGGTTGCAATTGAAACTTCAACTTTTTGCTCGTTATCTATATAATTTTTGATAAATACTGCTGAATTTTGTTCATCCAATGAAAGATCAATTATTCCAACATTATTAGCAGCCCCACTTACATCTACAAAATCAACTCTTATTCCTTTAGATTCCAAAACTTTTTTTATTGAAACAGGATCGGTTTCACTATTAATAAAATCGCTAAACACAATTATCCTACCTTTCTGCTCTTTTAATTGGTCAACTGCGAATTGGATAGCATCTCCAAGATTAGTGCCTGTATCTTTAGGCTTTGCCTTTGAAAGTATATTTTCAGCATCTCCACGTGATCCATCTTTTACCATAAGTTCAGGGATATCTGAAGAAAAAATAATGGTGTTTTTAGCTGATAAAAAATCCCTTGCTTTTTCACGAGCAAGATCGTATCTTGTTTTGCCAATTAAAGCACCACTATCTACATAAGTTGACATGCTTGCTGAAACATCAAATACCAATGCCCTATCTTCTGATGAAACATCATGTTCAGTTATCATAAATGGCATTGCAACAGCTGTTCCTAAAATAAGTAATATTAAAAGTTGTAAAAAGAAAAGAAAATCATTCATTAACCTTCTCAAAAATGAATTTTCCATAAATTTATTATCTTTTGTTAAAATGAACATCAAACTAGGGATAATCTTATCTTTAGGTTTTGGTTTTATAAGATAAAAAATTATTAAAGGAACAACTGCCAAGATTGCATAAAGTCCTTGAGGATTTAAAAAATACTGCTCTAGGTGCAAAGAAGCAACATAATTACCTATAAAACTAAAATCCACCATTTTTAATTATCCACCATTAAATTGTATTATCCACTATTAAAGTTTGCACATCACTAAAGTTAGCAATTTACATTGAAAAGCGAAGAATCAGTATAAATATTTTGTGGCGATGATAAAATTTTTATAACAAAAGGTGTTAAGATTATTAATGGCTAGTTTTAAAACATTAAAAGATTTTAATTTTGTGGGTAAAAGAGTCATTGTTAGAGTTGGAATGGATATTCCAGTAGACAAAGTTGGAACAATTACTAATGATAAGCGCATTAAAGAGGGTCTTCCAACTTTAAAATTTCTTTTAGAAAATAAAGTTAAACAAATAATTATTTTAAATCATTTAGGTAGACCAAAAAATAAAGATGACAAAATATTGAATCATGATAAACTTGCATTAAAATTATCAGAATATCTCAAAACAAAAGTTGTAAAATTAAATGATTGTATTGACATCGATTTACCAAGTGAATTGGTTTCTAAAGTTGTACTATTAGAAAATGTTAGATTTCATAAAGAAGAAACAGAAAATAATGATACATTTTCAAAAAAATTAGCCGCAAATGCAGACTGCTTTGTAAGTGATGCATTTTCAGTATCCCATAGAGCCCAATCATCAGTTGTTGGTATAACTAAATATTTACCAAGTTGTGCTGGACTTTTGCTTGAAAAAGAGATAAAAATGATGGGAGATGCAATAAATAATCCAAAAAAACCTTTTGTTGTGATACTTGGTGGTGCAAAAGTATCTGATAAATTGAGTCTTATCAAAAATTTACTGCCAAGAGTTGATCGCCTCTTACTTGGAGGTGCAATGATTTTTACATTTTACAAAGCCCAAGGTTTAGATGTTGGGAAAAGCATCGTTGAAGATAATATGCTTGAAGAATCCAAAAAATTATTAGTTGAAAATTCAACTAAAATTAAACTACCAGATGATATTGTTATTGCTGAAAAATTTGATGCAGATGCTGAATGTAAAATAGTTGATTATCATAAAATTGATGGTTGGATGGGGCTTGATATTGGACCTAACAGTATTCTTGGATTTCAAAGAGTATTATTCAAAGCAAATACTATAGTTTGGAATGGTCCACTTGGAGTTTTTGAATTTGAAAAATTTGCAAGAGGCACAAATGAAATTGCGAAGTATCTTGCTTTACAAAAAGATAAAACTATAATTATTGGTGGAGGAGATACAGCTTCAGCTATTGAAAAATTAGATTTGCAAGACAAATTCACCCACATATCTACTGGCGGAGGGGCATCTTTAGAATTCTTAGAAGGTAAAGTGTTACCTGGCATTAAAGCATTAGAAGAAAACACAAAAAACTTTAATTAGAATAAAATATTTTATTTTTAAATTATTACCCCAATAAGTGTTATCCCTAATATTGAGGAACTGGTTTATTTTTAGGAAAATTATGTAGTAGGGAATGTTTTATTTTTTTACTTTCTGCAGTTGTTGGTCTTTCTCTTTTCCATTGTTTATGTTTTTTGTTTCTCCATTTTCTTTCAACATTCCATTCAATTTTAGACCTTGATTGTTCTTGTTGTTGTTTTCGCGTATATTTTAAAGGCAACAATTCATCAAACATATCTTCATATTTTTCTACAAGTCCGTTACTTTTTTCCATTCTTTCAATGTTGAGTTCACCATTTCCCTTTTTAGTATAAGGTAATTCGGGTTTATAACTCATTCCTTTGATTTTGTCAGACATATTTTGTGTAGATTTTCTTTTTCTATTAATATTGTATGAATGTCCTTTTGCATGCCTTTCATATGTTCCAGAATTGATTGCTTGTTCAACTAAATAATGAAGGGCATCTTTTTGTGACTGAAGAAAATTAGAGGGAAGTGGATCCTTTTCTTGATTTATCAATGTAAGTTTTTCAAGTGCACTCTTCTCAGAATCATTTATAAAAAGATCCCACATCGCAATATCCATTGATTCTTGTGATAATTGTATTTTCTCAAGTATTGTATTTAGAATTTTGTAAGCTTTTCTTTCTGAAATATGATAACTTCCGGATTTATACCCTAACTGATTTTGAGCCATAAAAAATTGAATTTTGAACAGCATAAAAAGATTGTTATTTTTTCACTATTTATGAATAGTATTAAAATTTTTATAAATTGTTATAGCAGTATATTATAGCAGTATCGAATTTGCATTATTTTTAGTTGATGAAAGTTAATTTCTAAACATTTTATTTTCATTATGGAAATTAATTAAAAATTGGCAAAGCTTTATATATAACCAACGACAAGGGTTAGACTACAAATATTGACAAATGCATATATATGGTGTAATGTTGTATACACTTCAATTAAATTTATAGTAAATTTATAGTAAATTAATAATAAATAATTGGGGATTATTGGAGTTTATTAAAATGCCACAAAAAAATTTCTTGAAAAAAGTTGGTCGAATTCTAACAAACTTAAAAAGTAAAAATAGAAAACAAATTTTTGGAACTAAAAACAATTCTAAAAAAGCACTAAATGAAAAAATAAGACTGAA
Organism: uncultured Methanosarcinales archaeon; assembly: GCA_964604995.1. GTDB lineage: Archaea > Nanobdellota > Nanobdellia > Woesearchaeales > JABMPP01 > JAGVYD01. The sequence continues at coordinate 4,979 of CAZSAD010000021.1, read as the reverse complement.
TAACAAAAATAATATTAAAGTTCATACTAATAAAATGAAGAAAAAAGCAGTGAAAACACAAAAAATGAGTTCAAAAAAACTCAGCATGGCAAAAAGAAGGCAAAGTATGGCCAGTGCCAAGCAAAAAATTGCAAGAAGAATGCAAGCAAGAAAACAAATAAGAGCTAGAGTTAGTACAAGAATGAGAATTAGCATAAGGCCTTCAATTTCCTATAGGAAAGAACCCTTAATGCCTGCTCCTTGGAGCAGAGTTGAAAAGTATAAAAAAGTCAGAAAAGAAAATGCATATGGTTTTGAGATTAATTAATTTTAAGTTAATCTTTTTAAAACTAACAATAGCTAACAATAATTTAAACAAATAAATGTTTAGGCTTGCATAAAAGATCTTGAATTAATATAGGATAAAATATTTAGTTTTAAAGAGTTTCTTATGAAATTTGATATATACATATCTATTGGTTGTACAAATAGTCATTTATGGGTTAACCATTAGAATTAATTATTATAACCCTTAAGTATTATAATTCAACTTTAATAAAAATTATAGAATCATCTAATTCTTTTATTGAATCTTGCACAGTTTTAATATGGTCTTCAAGAGCGACATTTGCACTTTCTGCATTAACTTCTTTTATACGTTGCATTAATTCATTTGATTTTATGCCTGCTAATTTTTGCTTAAAAAGATGCTCTTCTACCTCTTTATTTTTATCATATTTTCCCATATCTTGTTTTAATTTTGATAATTCTTCAAGAATAGATTGCCTTTTGGTTTTAAAATCAATGATTAGTTCTTTACTTAATTTTTTGGTCATTTCCATTATTTTCAAACGCTTCTCTGCTTTTAATTCCAATGTTCCTTCATCACACATTTTAGATAAAGTTTCAAGTATTTCTAATATTTTAAAATCATTATCTCCCATCAAAGTATCTATAGGGTGAAAAATATAATTAGTGACAAATTCAGGTTCAACTACAATTCGTTCATATTTTTTTAATGCTGCTTCCAAAACTGAAAAATTATGAAACATTTCATTATCCAATATACGCAGTTTTTCTTCAATATCTCCTTTTTCACCTTCAAATTCTAGATATTTAGAAAAATCCTCACTGGATTTTATTGCCAAAATTGCATTGTCTTCATCTTGTTTAATTTTTTGTTCATCAAAAAGCATTTTATTTAATTCTTCAATTTTAACTTTGCATGCAACTCTTACTTTGATTCCATTTTTTATTGTTACAATTTCATTTTGCAACCTTTCGATTAAATCAAATCCTTCTTTTCTAATATAATCCCTAAGTTCATTTACTGTTTTTTCCAATTCTTTGATAAATATTGCAATATCCTTGCTTTCATTTGCTAAAAATTCTTGTAGAACAAAATAACTTCTCTGAGTGGATTTCATTATATCTTTCAAATCATTATCGAATTTAGCAATGAAATACTCCAACTCTTCATAAGTTGACGGAACCTCTATCCCTTCTGCTAACCTAGAAGTGAATCTTATATAAGTATCACGGTTTCCTTCCATTAAATTTTTTGCCCTAATAGGTATATCAGGATTAGGAAGCTTTGCAACTCGAAGTTTTTCAATAGCATTTAGAATTTTGTTTTTGTGGGTGTCTATTCGATTTTTGTATCCTGCAAGAGTGTTTTTAACATTTTCAAGTTTATTGGTTTTTAAATTTTTAACTAGCGTTTCAAATTCATCAATTGTTACTTCTTTTTGTAAAGGTTCTTTGTTAGACACAAATACCCCTTTTATTTTATCAATAAACCCCATAAAGTTTGATATTGACTAATAATTTAAATAGTTTATTAGTATTATTGATTTACATATCAAAATTAGACATTTAAATAAGAATATCAAAATAACATTAAAAATAAGTTAAAGAGTATTTAATAAAATTTTAAGGCAATATTAAATGGCAAATACAAAGAAAAATTTTAAATCGAAAAATGATAAGTTCAAAAAAATAGCAGATGAAAGAATAATTATTCTTTTTGAACAAGCAAAAGAAATGTATAATTTTGATTCTAAACTTTCAGATAGGTACGTTTTTCTTGCACGTAAAATTGCAATGAAATTAAAAACTAAAATTCCATCTGAATTAAAAAGAAGATTTTGCAAAAGCTGCTATTCTTATTTAGTTCCTGGAAAAAATTGTAGAGTAAGAACAAATAAAAGAAGAGTTATTTATTATTGTTTAATCTGTAAAAATTATAATAGGATTCCTTTTGTTAAAGAAGTTAAACTAAGGAGAAGTAGAATCAAAAAATAGTGAATTTATGAAGAAATAATTTTTAAGATGAAATAAAAAAAATATAGATAAGGTATAAAATAATAGCTGTCCAATTAAGAATCATAAAAATTGGTGAGCCCCAACTTATTCCTGGAAATGCATAATCTGATATTGGCCAAAGAAAAGGTGTTGGAAAAAAATCTTTGCTATGTGTTGGAATATCCATTAAAATATGAATAGGCCATGCTAATAACCACCAAGGCAAATTTCCAAAATATAAATAGATAATAATTAATACTACACCGCAAATAAATATGCTATGACTGATCCCATAAAGTGTCCATGCCCATTTGGGAATTTTATTGATTTGTGATTGATCAAATTTGAATCCTTTCTTCATCTTTTTTATATTAAATTCTCCTTTTATAATTGCATAGAACATATAAATTGTCCATGATGCCAAATCTGGCAAAGCACCAAAAAATAAAGCAAACCATATTTCTTTACTAGAAACAATATTTCTAAATATGATAAAACTCCAGATTGTGTGTGCAAAAATATCGACCATACCCTTTCAAAATTAGTGTTTATTTATAAACTTAACATAATATTTTGCAAGATTTCATAATATTTTTAAAGAATATGTTTTACAGTTAAGTTATGGAATATGATTTAGAGCTAAAAAAAGCTATAACTGAAGCTAAAAAAAGCAAAGCAAAAACAATTGTAGTTCAACTTCCCGATGGTCTAAAACCACAAGCTAAGTATATTGTCGATGAAATGCAAAAAGCAACAAATGCGACTATTTATATTTGGGGCGGCTCATGTTTTGGTGCTTGTGATATTCCTCTTGAAGTTGAAAAATTAGGAGCAGATATGATAATTCAATGGGGGCATGCACAATGGAGATGGTAAAAAACAATACCATTTACTTAGGTTCAGATCATGCTGGATTTCAATTAAAGGAAGAAATCAAAAATTTTCTTTCGGCTAAATCAAATATGCCCAAATTTGTTGTTGTAGATAAAGGAATCAACTCTGATAAAAAACCAGTTAATTTCCCAGATTATGCAAAAAAAGTTTGTTTAGAAGTTATTAAGAATAAGGATTCATTAGGGATACTTGTTTGTGGAACAGGAATTGGAATGTCTATTGCTGCAAATAAAATGAGAGGTATAAGGGCAGCTTTGGCTTATGATGAATTTACAGCAAAGATGTCAAAAGAACATAATAATGCAAATGTAATTTGCTTCGGAAGTAGATCTATGAATCATAAAAAAGTGCTTAATATTTTACAAGTTTGGTTAAATAGTAGTTTCACAAAAGAAGAGCGCCATATTCGAAGAATAAATAAAATAACTGAAATGGAGAAGCAAAAATGAACTCTTTCATAATAGGGATTGTAATCTTAATATCCATTATTCTAGGTTATATTACAGGTTATATAATTGCAAATTATACAAAAGAAGAAGTTAAAAAAGGTAAAAATTATCTGGAAATTTTGCAAGTAGTAATTTTTTTCATCGAGATTTATTTTCTTGCGATTTATTTTAAAACAAAAGATAACGAATCACTTGTAGTTATAATATCCCTTTTATTCTTATTATTTATCCCAATTGGTAGTTTAGGTTATTTAAAGAAAGATTAATTTAACCTAATTTCTCAAAAGTTTTATAAATCGCCCATATTCCCTTTGACAATAATGCGTTACTTAAAGCATGGAGTTTAAGGGATTAAACAAAGTTAAATCCCTTCTAGACTAATTTCGTCGTCAATGGGCGAAACCATTGCCCCGGTAGCTAAGACAGCTATCCTTTTACAAAACACGAGAAAATCAAAGATTTTCGGTGTCCCAGAAATGATTACATTTCTGTGAGGATAGAACCCAAAAAATCTTTTGCTTTGCAAAAGAGTTTCGACGGTAGTCGAAACATGTTTTTACCAGATTTTTCCTAAAAATCTGCCCCGGTAGCTCAGCGGTTAGAGCGCACGGCTGTTAACCGTGAGGTCGCCAGTTCGATCCTGGCCCGGGGCGTATTTTATAAAAATTATAAATTGAAATATCTGGCCCTGTAGCTTAGTCTGGTGGAGCGCACGACTGATAATCGTGAGGTCCCGTGTTCAAATCACGGCGGGGCCACCATTTTTATAAATATTATGATCTTTAATTTTGGTGCATTAAATGAATATAGAAATTGAAATTAAAGTAGGTATTTCTGATTACAAAAGTGTTAGAAAAATTCTTTTAAAAAAATGTAAATTAATAAAAAAAGTTAAACAAATAGACACTTATTATACACCGTTTCATAGAGACTATTATTCTGAAAAACCGATTATTAATTGGATTAGAACAAGAAAAGCTGGGAAAAGGTTTACATTTGAATTTATTAAAGATGCTTACAAAAAAAATAAATTTATAAAAGCTCAAGAATATGAAATTGAAATAACAGATAAAAGAACATTAGTTAAAATTCTCGAATTAATGGAATTAAAAAAATCAATGACTTTAGTTAAAACAAGAGAATATTATTTAAGTAAAACAAAAGATTTTGAAATTTGTTTAGATACTGTAAAAGATTTAGGAAATTTTTTAGAAATTGAAACGAAGAGAAAAAAATTAAGATTCAAAGATTGTTACAATTTTTTAAAATATTTAGATATTAAGTGGTTTGATGTTAATGAAGAAAGTTATGTAATTCTTATGCAAAATAAATTAAAAAATAAGAGATAAATTT
>CAZSAD010000020.1:21133-30431 GCA_964604995.1 uncultured Methanosarcinales archaeon | reverse complement strand
ATTGCAGTTCAAAAAGAAGATATAGATCAAATGAAAAAATATGCAGCACGAACTTCAAGATTAACTGAAACAATGATTGAAGAAGCAAAAGAATTGTTGGGGGGTCTTGGGATACCTATAATCCAAGCACCATCGGAAGGGGAAGCTCAAGCAGCATTCTTGGTAAAAAATAAACAAGCATATGCTGTTTCATCACAAGACTCAGATAGTTTAATTTTTGGTGCACCTTATCTTATTAGGAATCTTTCTGTAACAGGTAGAAGAAAAAAAGGAAATAAATTAGTATATGAACAAATTAATCCTGAAATTATTAGTTTAGAAGAAAATCTAATGCATTTAAATATTAACAATGATCAGCTTATAGTTTTAGGTATTTTAGTAGGTACAGACTACAATTCTTCTGGGATAAAAGGAATAGGTCCAAAACACGGTCTTAAATTATTACAAAAGTACAAAAATGATTTTGATTCACTTTTTAAGGAAGTTGAATGGGTTAAACATTATAATTTTGATTGGAAAGAGATATATAAAATTTTTAAAGAGATTCCTTTACAAAATGATTGCAAATTGGAGTGGAAAGATATAGATGAAGATAGGATACTAAAACTTCTAGTTAATGAACATGATTTTTCAGAAGAAAGAATTAAATCCACTTTGGAAAGGCTCAAAACTAATAAACAAACATACCAACAAAAAGGGTTATCTGATTTTTTTTGATTGGTAAATAAAGAGGGAACATGGTCGATATTATAGCACATCGGGGATCTTCAGGATATAAATTGGAGAATACATCAAGTTCATTTGAACTAGCAACTAAACAAAAAGTAGATTATGTCGAATTTGATGTTCAAATGACCAAAGATGGGATTTTTGTAGTTTGTCACGACAATTTTTTATTTAGACTCTCTAAAAGATTAAATTATATTTCTAATTTGACATTTAAGCAATTGGAACACTACCCTTTATATAACAGTTTTTTTAGTAATAAAATAGGTGGGAGAATTCTTTCTTTGCAAGAAACATTAGAAATTCTCAAAAATAAAAAATTAAATATAGAACTTAAAAATTCTTGTATTGGTCAAGAAAGGGAAATTGTGGATATTGTTTTTAAAAAAAGATGGCCAAAAGAAGTGATATTCAGTTCGTTTAATGATAAAATCTTAATTAATCTAAGTAACACAATTGAAGATATTCAAATAGGTGCCATAACCTCTCTTTTATGGAAAAATAAAATAAACCTTTTTAAAAAAATTAAAGGTTTTAGTATTCATCCACATTATTCATTAGTCTCTGAAAAATTAATAAAATTATCACATCAAAATAATTTAAAGGTTTATCCATTTACAGTCAATAATTCATGGAGAATTAGAAAAATGGTAAAAATAGGGGCAGATGGTATAATTACAAACTATCCAGATAAAGCAGCGGTGATATTAAATGAAATGCATAAAAGCTAAAATGACGGGTGCAGAAAAAGTAAGGATTAATCTTGTAGCTAAAAATTATCTTCTTAAAAACTATAAAATTGTTCGTGATGAAAAATACATTTACTTTCCAGTTACACCTCTTGTTTCTAATAGTAATCTTCCTTTTAAATGCAAACTTATTGATTACAACTTTCAAAAACACGATTTAAAACAAAATTTAAGAGAACCTTCCAATATTAGGGCATATGATATCGTTGGAAATGTTGCAATAATAGAAATACCAAAAAATTTAGTTAAAGGTGAAAAAAATATAGCAGAAGGAATATTAAATTCACATAAAAATATTAAATCAGTTTTCAAGAAAAAAGGAGCACATTTCGGTACATTTAGAACACAAAAACTAAAATTATTAGCGGGAAAAAACAATAAAGAAACAATACATAAAGAACATAATTGTCAATTAAAATTAGATGTAGAAAAAGTATATTTCTCTCCGAGACTTTCAAACGAAAGGAAAAGAATTTTTTTACAAGTAAAACCCAAAGAAAATGTTCTGGTAATGTTTTCTGGTTGTGGGGTATATCCAATTACAATTGCAAAAAACTCCAAAGCTTTGAAAGTATATGGTGTTGAAATAAATCCAATAGCACACAAATACGCAATTGAAAATCTAACTCTTAATCATTTAAAAAATGTGATTTGTCTAAAAGGGGATGCAAAAAAAATAGTTCCAAAAATCAAAATGAAATTTAATAGGATAGTTATGCCTTTACCTAAAGGCGGAGAAGATTTTTTAAATGCGGCTTTTAGAGTAGCTAAGAAAAATACTATGGTTCATTTGTATGATTTCATAGAAGAAAAAGATTTGATACCCAATCCCAAAGAAACTTATTCTAACATAGAAAAAGCATGCAAAAAAAATAAATTAAAATTTAAAATATTAGGGTGGAGTAAATGTGGGCAAATTGGTCCAAGGCAATTTAGAATTTGTGTTGATTTTAAACTAATCTAATTTTTATAAATTCTTTTTTAAAAGAAAAAATGAAGTAAAAAAGTGCGCTCAGCAGTTACTTCCGTTCATCATATCTTTCGATCAGTGGGTGTTCACTTGCATCACAGCGCAATATCTAGTAATATACTTGCTTATATAAAATTTTGTCAAATGTAATTTATTTAACTAATTTTTATTAACCAAACATAGTTGAGAAATCTCCTATTTCTTGTTCTTCATTTTTCTTTTTAATTTTTTCAATAGCTAATATAAAATCACTCTCATTTACAACACTTCTATTTTCTCTTATTGCAAAATAACCCGCTTCAGTACAAGTCGATTTGATTTCTGCACCTGAAAATCCATTAGATCTTATAACTAAAGATTCAATATCTACTTTATCTAATGACATATTTTTAGTATGTATCTTAAAAATTGATCTTCTTCCATCTGCATTTGGCAATGATACTTTAATTAATCTATCTAATCTACCAGGTCTAATTATCGCAGGATCTAAAATATCATATCTATTAGTACATCCTATAATTTTAACTTTACCTAAATGTTTAAATCCATCGATCTCAGCTAGCAACTGCATAAATGTTCTTTGAACTTCCCTTTCTCCCGAAGTTCCAACATCTACTCTTTTTGCTGCAAGAGCATCTATTTCATCTATGAAAATGATAGCAGGTGCTTTTTCTCTTGCAAGTTGAAATATCTCTTTTACAAGTTTAGCGCCCTCACCAATAAATTTTTGTACAAGTTCTGAACCAACAATTTCAATAAATGTACTATTTGTTGATGTCGCAACAGCTTTTGCTAAAAGTGTTTTTCCTGTTCCAGGTTCACCATATAATAAAATTCCTTTTGGTGGTTGTATTCCTACTTTTTCAAAGAGCTTTGGTTTTTTTAAAGGTAATTCAATAACCTCTTTAATCTCTTTTGCTTGCTCTTCAAGACCACCTATTTGATCCCAACTTACATTTGGGGATTCAATTATTACAAATTTATCAACATTATATGATTTTGTATTGCTAATTTTCTTTAGAATTGTCAAATTTTTCTGTTCAACTAAAACATTATCCCCTGCTCTGATATTTTGGCAGTGGTGCGAGAGTTCAACATAAAAATTATTTCCATTAGGAACTTTTATAATTGCATTTTTTTCAAAGATTTCATTAACTTCACAAACTAAAAGTGGGGGTTTTTTGAAACGCTCCATTTCACTTTTCATTTGTTCAATTGTTTCTTTTAATATTTTATTTTCTTCTTCAAGATTGCTGCTTCTAATAGTATACCTTGATATGACGCTGTCCCACCCTTCTTTATCTTCCATCATTACACCAAAATTTAATTATTTAATTTGATTTTGTAATATTAATATTTTTTACACAAACAAAAGGAGTAAAAACAGGTTTTTCCGTTTCCCAACCCATTACCTGTTCAGATTTATTAGAAATTTGATTTATGTTATTTAATATATTTTTCATGTTATCACTTATTCTAATATCTTTCACCGCTTTTTTTAGTTTACCGTTTTCAATAAAAAAGATTGCATCACGCGGTATTGTGGAAAAATCTCCCGTCGCATGATTCTTATAACGAGTATACCAAATGTTTGTGATATATAAACCTTTGTCAACAGATTTAAAAAGAGATTCTTCATTAATTTTTCCAGATTTTAGTATTATATTCAATGGTTCAGGCGCAATTAATCCAGCATTTCCAGTTGATTTAACGTTATATCTTTTTGCAGTAGAAGTGTTGTGCAAATAATTTTTGAAAATTCCATTTTCTATAATATTTTTTCTTGAAGTAGGATATCCCTCATCGTCAGAAGTGGTACTTGCATATCCATTAGGTATTGTTCCATCATCAGTTAAAGTAACATTTTCATTTGCAACTTTTTTATTTAAGGAATCATTAAAAAATGAAAATCCAGATTCTACTGAAAAAATTGATGCAGCACTTGCAATGTTATCAAGAATTACTGCAAAAGACATTGGATCAAAAATAATATCATATTTTCCACCATTTATTTGTGTTGGATTTTTTGAATTGGATGCAAAAAAAGCTGCTTTTTTTGAAGCATACTTATAATCTAATTTATTTAACATTCTAGTTGTCGCAGTTTTGTGTCCGGATGCATCTTTATTTGCAAATGCTCTAATTGTAAAATACCCTAAAGTTCCTTTTTCATATACCTCTACTTTTTCAGAACTTAATAGGTGAGATTTTATAGTTGAATATTCAAAATTTCCACTCACTCTATTCGCACCTTCTTTTAATGCAATTTGTATACCCTCTTGCACTATATCGGTTGCTTTATTTCCTAAATTTTCAATTTTTCTATCGTAAGTTTCTGCTATTTTTTTGTATTTGAACGGACCTTTTGCAATACCTTGATGTTCATTATTCTGTTCACAAAATTTAGCCAATGCGACTAATTTTTTCAAACTTAAATCAATAGCAGATTTGCCAAAACTTTCAATTGAAGTAGAAACTAATCTTTTTTTATAATTTACAAAAACTCCAATATTTTTGCTATCCCAATTAGTAATTGCAGTTATCCCATTATTTACAAATTTAATTTGAGTTTTATTTTGATAACTAGAATTAACAATTACTTCAGAAGCTCCTTTCTTTATTAATTGTTTAACTACATAATCTGGTATTTTTGAATCAATGATTTGATTAGGATTCTTTTTTTCTTTCATTTTCAAACTCATTTTTTAAAATAAATATATAATCTAATTCATACTTACTTTATTATTTTATTTCGGAAAACTTAAATTTATCCCTCTAATCCTAAGTGAAGGTCCACCCATTAAAACAGGAATTCCTTGCATGGGTTCACCCTTACCGCAAGTTGCAGCATGCAATTCAAAATTATCTTTGCTTACTGCATCAATTGAGGAATAAAGTTTATAAGTATCAATTTCTATAACCGGACCTTTTACAGGTTTTGTTATTTTACCATTCTCTATTAAATAAGATTCACACCCAACATACTTTTGATTTAATCTTTTATCATCAATATTCCACTCATTAAAATTCTTAAGATATATTCCTTTTTTTACTCCTTTCACTAATTCATCAAATTTATGTGTACCTGGTTCAAAGAAAGTGTTTGACATTCTAACAATTGCTTCTCTATTATATCCTGAGGCTCTTGCAGACGCATTACTTTTTGAATTTAATTTAGATGAGGTTTCTCTATTATTCAAAAATTCATTTATAACCCCTTTTTTTATAATATATTTGCGTCTGGCTTTTACTCCTTCATCATCAAATAAATAATATCCAAAACTATTAGGTATAGTTGAATCATCAACAACATTAATCTCTTCACTACCCATTCTTTTTCCAATAAAATCCTTTGTTACAAATGATTCTCCAGCTTGAGCAGCTTCTCTACCAAGAATTCTATCTGCTTCGTAAGGATGACCACCACTTTCATGCGCAATTATTCCAGTAACTTCTGGACCTGTTATAACATCAATTTTACCTTTTGGTGAAGATATTCCTTCAATTGAATTTTTAGCAAGAAGTTTCATTTGTTCTTTTAAATTATTATCAAGATTCCAATTTTTAAGAGCTTCCCATCCTTTAGTATTTCCATGTTGCCAATATCTTTGTACAAGTTCACTTTGAACTTTCATTGTAATAAAATAATAAAAATTTATTAATGGATAAGAAGAATATATTTTCGTTCCTTCGGAATTTACTATATATTTTTTTGTTTGACTATCAGATAATGAAAAATATGAAGAAGGAACATTATACTTTAATGATTTTATACTTTTATCAATCTCAGTTAGTGTCTTTAATTTTTCTTCTGGTGAAATGGACATTGCATCTTTTTTTGGTGTTACTTTTATTTTTGCTTTATTTGCAGTTTCATCTGATAGTTCTACTTTATCGACAATTACGGGTAAAGAAAATTTAACTTTCTTGTAAGATAAATCCAATAATTTTTTTATGGACTCCCTATTCAAATTATTAGTTGACACAAATCCGTAGCACCCATCAACAATAAATCTAATCCCTATTCCTTCACAACTTTCAAATTCTGCAATCTCGGCAATTCCATTCTTTAAGATGAATGAATTCGAAGAAACAAGTTCTAATCTTGCTTCAGAATATTTTGCTCCTAATTTTTTTAAATAGGATACTGAAAAATCAGCAAGATCAGATTTAAAGTTAGGCATATAATTATAAAATTTTGTTTTGTTTTTAAAGCTTTGTCACTGTATTCATTTTATTGACGAGAAATAGTCATAATCCTTATTTTTAATTCTTTTAATATCATACTTTTATTTTTTTATTAAATTTTTATTATTTACTAAATACTAAAAATTAAATATTAAAAAATTCTTTGTACTTTTTGTTAAAGGATAACACTCTTTCTTTTTTATTAAACAAGTATCCTCAATTCTGATACCTAATTTGTTTTTAATATAAATTCCAGGTTCTATAGTAATTATCATATTTTCTTTTAAATAATATCTACTTTTTTTATTCAACCTCGGAGGTTCATGTATCTTTGTTCCAACACCATGCCCTAAACCATGGATGAAATATTTTTTATATTCTTTTAAATATTCTCTGGACATAAAATCTATTTGCTTACATTTTATAGGGGACACTGCACATTTAATTCCTATTTTTTGGCATTGCAATAATAAATTGTACAATCTTATTTTGTCTTTAGTCGGATTTCCTATATATATTGTTCTAGTCATATCCGACATATATTTTTTGTAAATAACTCCGAAATCAATTACAGTAAAACCTTCTAATTTTTTATTAGTTGGTTTATGGTGTGGAGATGATGCATTACTTCCCGAGGCAACAATCACATCAAATGAAGGATGGCATTTTCTTTTTTTTATTTCTTTGTATATAAAATTAGAAAGCTCTAATTCTGTTTTAAAATTAAAATTTTTAATTATTTTATTAAAAATAGAATCTGTTATTTTACATGCAATTTTAATTTTTTCAATTTCCTCTTTTGTTTTAATCATTGCCATTATATTATCCATTCTCGTAGAATTCTCTTTAAATTTTTTATATTCTTTATCTTTAATGTAATTTTATCTAGTAATTTTAAAACTCATAACTTTTTCTTTAAGTTCTTTGGCTCTTTTATTATTCTCAAAATGTTCTCTAACCGGTTTTATCATTTCATCTATATACTCGCAAGTTGAGGCTTTCAAATCCATTGGGTGCAAATCTCCTTTTCTAAAAGCAATTGCCAAATCCTCATAATTTTCAAATTCTAAATTTCCACCATATTTTTCAGGTCTTTCAATTTTCATTGTTTTAAATTTTTCAAAAATCATATATTTGCAATATTCCATAATCGGATTATCTTCAATTTCTTTTTCTGGACAATATGCTTTTTTTATTTTTGTTTTAATTTCATCTTTGGTATCTGTCATAAATATGGCAGTTTCAGGATTTGATTTTGACATTTTCATTGCGATAGCTCTATCTTCAGTACCCACATTTTTTGGAGGTTGACCTAGACCTGCTAACATATGGTGGCTTACAATAATTGGTTTTTCAAAACCTAAACTTGGGGCAATCTCTCTAGCTAACATATTTACTTTTCTTTGATCTAATCCTAATTGACAAATATCAGCTTTTAGATGAAAAATATCAGCAGCTTGCATACAGGGGTAAAATATTTGTGATGCACTTAAACTATCACTTTCGCTTCTTCCCATAATCTGGGAACATCTAACGACTCTTTTTACTGTACTATTAATTGCAGTTTTCATAACTGTTTTCCAATATTCATCATCTTTAACAAGTTCATTTGCCCATACAAATTCAACATTGTTTAAATCCATTCCAGCTGCTTTCCAAGTTTCAATTAGATAATTACCTACTGTTTGAATATCCTCTAGATTTCCACCTATTTTGTTATTTGCCCAAGCATGCCAATCAGCAACAAGCATCTTAAATTTGATGCCTGCTTTTGTCATTTTATTTACATTTATAGCACGCATAACTCCTTGAGCAATATGGACATTACCAGAGGGTTCAAATCCATCGTATGCAATAATACTGCTTTTTGTTTGTAGGAGATTTTTTAATTCTTCTTCTGTAACAATCTCCTTACCAACTTCTTTTATTAGTGATAATCTTTTTTCAATGTCCATAAAATAGATAAATTTGCTTTAAATATATAAAATTGTTGCATTGTAGGGGTTAGACACGATGGTGACAAATTATGACAAAATTGATATTTACCTATTCATCAAAGCCAACGAAAAGTTTAAATATAACATCACCCAACGATAAATGGTGATAAACATGCCAGAAGACAAAACTGAAGAATCAAAGAAATTCTCAAAGCAACTTATTGGAAAAACCGTTGTCAGTAAAGCTGGTAAGAGGTTTGGAGAAGTTGGCGATATTGTTTTTGAAGTAAAGTCTGGTGAATTAATACACCTTCTACTTTCAAATCCAACACCTTATGCAAGCAAGCTGGAGTTAGAAAAGGACAAATCAGGCAATATTTTGATTCCTTTTAGTGCAGTTATCGCAACGGGCGATTTTTTAGTAATTGCTGAAGAAGATATTATCTAATTTTAATATTTTTATTTTATTTAACTAGTTCTTACTCTTTTAATTTTACTCCTTATTTTTACTAAGTTGTATTACAATATTTGTTATGTATAATCATCTATAGTAAATAATCTATCGCAAACTTTTTAAAGAAGTTGTTCCTCTATTAGCTTTACTACGGGTGTAAAAAATTGACAGAAAACAAAGAAAAAGATAAAACCGAAACAGCTATTTGGACTGAAAAGTTTAGACCACATTCATTTTCTGAGGTTATAGGACAAAAAGAAATTGTAAAAAGAGT
>CAZSAD010000020.1:0-21123 GCA_964604995.1 uncultured Methanosarcinales archaeon | reverse complement strand
TGTTAAACAAGAAAATTTACCACATTTACTTTTTTCTGGACCTGCAGGAGTTGGCAAAACGACACTCTCTTTAGTAGTTGCAAGAGAACTTTATGGAGAAGGATTTAGGCAAAATTTCTTAGAACTTAATGCATCAGATGAAAGGGGAATCGATGTAATCAGAGTAAAAGTTAAGGACTTTGCAAGAACCAGAGCAATTGGAAATGTGCCCTTTAAAATTATCTACCTAGATGAATGCGACGCATTAACAAAAGAGGCACAGCAAGCTCTTAGAAGAACTATGGAGAATTATACGCAAACTTGCAGATTTATACTTTCTTGTAATTATTCAAGTAAAATAATTGATCCAATCCAAAGCAGATGCACTATTTTTAGATTTAAACCACTCGAAAAGAAGGAAATTTTTGAAGTAATAGATAATATTGCAAAATCTGAAAAATTACATCTTGATGAAAAGGCCAAAGAAGCATTATTTGAAATTTCACAAGGAGATTGCAGAAGACTTGAAAATCTACTTCAAAGTTCATCAGTAATAACAGATAAGATAACTGAAGAAACTATCTATTCTTTAGCTTCAATGGCAAGACCAAAGGAAATCAAAGAAGTACTAGAAATTGCAGTTAATAAGAAATTTTTAGATGCAAGAGCTAAACTTTTGGAAACAATGTTAAAATATGGACTTTCAGGGCTAGACGTTATAAAACAAATACAAAAAGAAATTTGGGAATTAAACATTGACGATAGGGAAAAAGTAAGGTTAGTTGACAAATGTGGGGAAATTGAGTTTAGAATGGTTGAGGGCTCAGATGAATTTTTACAGCTAGAAGCACTGCTTGCACAATTTACATTAGCTTTAAAGTAATCAATTTCATTTGGTTAGTTTAATTAGTTCAATTAATCAATAGTAAATTAAGTGAAAAATTCACATGTTCAGTAAAAAAGAAGGTAAGAGGGAGAATGATAAAACTTCTAAGGCAGAGCCTTCTATTTCTATTTTCAAAACTTTTAATCCTACACAAGAAGGGGATTTTAATCAAGAATCTCTTCTTTTGGATATACAAGAAAAAAGCAAAAAGATTATTACTTTACATTTTGATTTAACTAAAAAATTAAATGAAAATGAAAAAACAATAGAAGATTTAACATTCGATCTTAAAACTTTGCAGACACAGGGCAAAAAACAAAAAGATGCAAGAGAAGAAGTTTTATTTTTCAAAGAAAAAATCAGAAGTTTATTTGAAGCTAATATTAATCTTAGAAAAGATTTAGAAATTTTGCAGCAAAATATAGCACAAAAAGACCAATACATCTCTCTTTTAAAAAAAAATTATTCTTCTAGAATAGCACATAGTGAGATTGATAGTTTACTTCAAAAAGCAAAAAATGAAACAGAAATTGAACTTTCTAATTTGAAAAAAGACATCGAAATACTAAAATTAGACATCAAAGAAAAAGATAAACATATATCAGCTCTTAAAAAACAAAGTGTGAGAAGAGAATTAACTTTTTTTAATAAACAAAATCAGGAACGAGAAGAGCAACTTAAAAAACTCGAATTGATAATTCAAAACAAGGATTTAAAAATTAAAGAGTTAAGTTTAAGAATTAAAGATTTATCAAAAATGGACCCAGAGCAAATTGCAGGTTTACAAGATAATCTTTTAAAAACACAAAATGAACTTTTGGAGATTAAACAACAAAATAAAAAATTAGAGTTAACAAATTCTCACTTAAATAGTTTAATTAAAACTAGTGGAACAAAAATTTTGGAGCTTAAAGATACACAAAAAGAATTTGACAATATCAATAAAAAATTTCAAGAAGAACAACTAATTAGGAAGAAAGCCGAGTTAGCAAATAAAATTCTTCTTGGAAAAATAAACAATTTAAATTCTAATTTTAAAAGATCAAAACAAATCCAATTATCAACAGTTGAACTTTTAAAAGAAAAAATTAAGGAAACTACGCAGTACAAATTCGAAATTAAAAAAGCACAAAAGGCATTGAAAATACTTACAGATTTTAATTCTAAAATAGGGAGTGAAATGTCACAATCTAAACAAAGCTTTGAAGCCCTAAAAAATGAACACATACAAACTGTAAAAAATTTAGTGCAAAAATATGAGCAAGATAAAAAAAATGAATCTTTGCAATATAATAATATACTAACTAAAATTAAAGAGGCATTAGTTCAAACACTTAAATCTAAAACATTACTTGAATCAGACAAACAAAAGATGAAAGAAAAATTATCTGAACTTAGTAATCTTAAAAAAGAAATGGCAATTAAAGAGGAATATTATAAACAAGTAATTCTTAAAATGACTAGGCAAGAAATTGAACATAGGAGTCAAATTGAAGTTCTTAAAAAATTATAATATCACAAATTTAATAACTTCTTAAAATTTTAAGAATTAAAGAATATATCAATAATTAATAAAAAATAAAAAAATAAGTTCCCTATTTAGGAACCTTGTTTAACAAGCAATGGTGTTTCTATGTAATCTTTGTAGTCATACATCACTTGGATGTTGATTACTTTTTCATAGTCATTTAGCTTGTCATTGTCAACTGTTAAAGTGCATCTTATACTTCTCTCACCTTGATACAAAGTTACTATTCCTTCAAGTGGACCACCTTCAAGGCCAGAACAGCTGATTTGACCAATAGCAGGATCGCTAACTTTAACTTTAACTTTATTTCTATGGGCAAGATCAGTGCTACATAAGGTGTTTGGTTCATACACTGCACCAGTACCTACATGTTTTACATTGAAGATAAAAGATAATTTATTGTTACCAACTACACTTTCAGTAAATGTTGTTATGTGCACAGGTGCACCTGAATTTTCAACATTTTTATTTTCGCTAGCAACACAAGTTCCTTTTTCTCCACTTTTACCTAAGAAATCTTTACTTATGCAAAGTTGGGTTTGTGCAGTTGTACCATACAAATAACATGCTTCTGCTTTGACATTAAATTGTACTTGGCCAGCTACTTTACTCTGATATTGAAATCCATTAAATTCAATATTTGAGACGGTTCCTTGTATTTGGTTACCATTTGGATCTTTTTGGGCCCTATCTAAATTCTCATCTGGAATTTTTGTAAGATTTCCTTGTAAAAGTCCAAAATCCGAAGGATTGACTCCTGTTATTGTGAAAAATATGTTACTTTTGTTAATTTCCCATTCACCAACATTTTCAGTTTTTACATTTACTGAAAAAGGATAATTTACATCAAAAACAGAATCAGGCGGTGCACCTGGAAGAAATTCCATTGCAATTCCTTTTGTTCCTCCGATAAAAGCACCAGAGGATGATATCCCTCCATTTTCACCATTGGTTGTACTACTACTACATCCTGTACCAATGCCTAGAATTAATACAGCAACAACGGCAAAGAGAATGTTTCTTGTTCTCATTTTATTACCTCCTATATTTTACCACAAAAATAATCCTTTTATTAATTGAAAAGGTTTTGTTATTATATAATACTCATATTATAGCAACTTGATGACATATCTGTATATAAATTTTTTTATTTTACACTCGAACGAAATAGAACAATCCTCTTTTTTATTTTTTAAGAGCTTTCTGCATTTTTTATAGTTATTTTTTTCTCTTCATATGTCATATAACCATACTTAAGTTTAATATTAAGTGGAGTTTCATAAGCACTAGCTACTCCTGATGGTACATTAAATTCACAAAATATTGTAGCTTTTCCATCAACTAATCTTAATGGAGATTCTGGCTTACAATTTTTAAGTTCAGGAGCATTCCCAGTACCTGATCCTTGGAAATAAGGTGGAGTGTAATCTACTTTATTTATCCAGTTATACAATAAATTAGGGCACGATCCCATTCCATTATCCGGATTTATATATGCACTGTCAAAAACAGTACCTGATACTTGTGAATTTGATATATGGATTTTAATGTACATTGTAGATTCAGCTGCTTCTTCATCAACAGATGTAATTTCAATTGGTCCACCTTGGCCACCTGCAAGTGCAACATTTCTTATTCTACATATTTTTTTCTCATCTAGTGATGAGAAAGGATGTGGATCAATGCAAAGAATGGGGGTTGCAGTTGTTTCATAATCATAACAAACTGTTGCTCTAAATGTTGGTTCATATACATCAGTTCCATGTGGCCAACTTGATGGTAAAATAATATTATTAAATTCAACTACAGTATATCCTCCTTCAGGATTAAAATTCGAAACAGCGTCAAGGCCCACCAAAGGTATATATTTATTATTAACTGAATTTCTTGGTTGGATTATTGATGATTGAATAATATTTGGGTCATATCCTGAAAGATACACATATCCTTTATTAGGACCATTTGCATCAACAGTTGTTGCTCCTCTGTTTCTTACTTCTAACATAATTGGAAAATTAAGTGCATTTCCAGTATAATAAACTGTATTTTGGGGCTGATTTGCTACAAATTTTGCTTCAATGCCATACAAACCAGTATGTACTTTTGTTGAGAATGGAGTATCAGAATTTCCAGTTTGACCATCTTTCCCACCAAATGATGGCCACTGACTTATTCCACTGCAAGAACTTGTAATAATTAGACTCAAAAATAAAGAAAATACCACCAATATTTTGGAGTAAATCTTTTTGTTTGTATAAATATTTAAGTTTCTAATTCTCATCACTTCTGTTTAGTTTTAGCTGTTATATAAACTTTTCTCAATATTCTTATTTTTTATTTAATTTTATTTTTTATTTACTTTTACAGCAAACATCTCCACTGCTACCTGGACAATATCCTTCTAATATAAAATTAGGATTACATCCTTCTTTTTGTTTGCATGTAAATCCTTGATTTCCAAAATCTCTCCCACATCTATCTATGCTTTCAAAACAGCAAACTTGATCAATATTACAGCTTGGTGATGCTTGATAATTTTCCCCACCATATAATTCACAAACGCCTGTTTTTTTATCGAGGCATTTTTCTCTTTCACATATCATATTTTGAGTCATTTTTTTAACAAAAACGGTTGTTTCAATTTCTTGAGTTATATACCCATATTCGACATTTATTATAAGTGGTGTACTATAACCCTCTTTTAGTTCGCCTAATTGTGCGTTACAAACTAAATAAAATGCTTCACTATTTGGCATTTGAGATACTGGTGAACAAACTAAAGGAGTATTTGATAAGGTTACTTGCATATTTGAATCTTGAAGAGTATTTATTGCACCTTCTTTTCTATAAGATTCTTGCATACATTCTTTTTTATAATAATTAGGATCAATTAGCATACCTTTTCCTTTATTTTCAAGCAGTATTTTATAAACTGCAGAATAAATAATTTTGCCAGTTTGATCATCTGTTTTTGGAAGTATGGATTGCTCAACTTTTGTTACTGCAAGAGGCCCACCTTGGCCATTTGATATGCTCACATCTTCCACATTACAAATATCTTTAGCTGGTAAAAACCCAGATGCTTTTGGTTTTATACATACATTAACACTTGCAAGAGTTTTATATTTATAGCAAGCTAATACTTTAAATAAAAAATTAGAGTCTAATTTTTGTTTAACAGGAATTCCTTTATTTTCAATAGTGTATGTAACAAGATCAAAACCACCATCTATATTATAGATACTTTTCCCTTCGAGGTCAAAATTCTTTGTTTTGCTTTCATCTTTTAGAAACATCTCTTCAGGATAATAATTTATTAAAGTCAAATATCCTTCTTCGATTTTTTCAGTTCCTTTATTTCTTAGTTCTATTCCTATTTGAAAAGTTGTTCCATCGGTTATATCAGTTGGAGGCATTGTTTTTACAAAAGCTAAATTTAATCCTTCAGTTCCTTGATGTATGTCAGTTCTAATTACTCCACCTTGACTACTTGAACAAGAAGTTAAAAAAAAAGAAAGTATCACTAACAAAACAAAAAGATAATTTTTTGAAAATTTCAAGGTATCCAATTTTCTTTCTATTTGATTTTTTATTCTCATTTTTTATTCATATTATTTTCTATTTTTATTCCTATTACGGTTTATATTTTTATGCATTACATTTATTGCTACTAAATCCATATGTTTTCATAATTGCACAATATGGGTCAAGTGGGGGGCCATTCATATATTCATAAATCCCAAAATGTAATCTTGGTTCCATATTTGATTGCAATCCACATAGTTCTTTTGTGGGATCACATCCAGGTTTACACAGGGCAGTTTTTCCAGCTTCACCTATTTCTGTGCCAGCTTGTACATAGCTATCTTGTGGTATGGTAATATTTTTTAAGTGACTGTACATAAAAACAAATCCTTTATATTCAATTTTAATATAATTTCCTGCCCAATCAAGGCAACCAGTTTCTACAACTTTTCCGCCTGTTGCAGAATAAACTTTTGTTCCTTCAGTTGTCGATATAATTACTCCTTCTCTTTTCTTTCCTAAAATTCCAGGTTCACCAAATCCACCAATATTATTTTCACTAATTGAACTATCCACTAATGGTTCAGTTAATCCTTCATTGAATTGGTCAGAATTAGTTGTAAATTTTCCAACTTTAGTTATATCTCCTTCACTTAATTCCAAAGTTCCAAGTGCTTCAAGTTCATAATCATATCCTAATTTAACATTAATTATTTTTGGATTCAAAGTATTTTGATTATATAACATTTCAGGATTTGTTGGATCTTCATCAACTTTAAATGTACAAGGTGTTAATTGTTTTTGATTTTCTTTACCATATTTAACATTTGACCATTTAATTTTTGGTGAGTTAATATATGAGGGATTTATTGGATAAATCATTCTTCCATCTGATGGAGTTGTAGCTTTATTTTTTTGTAATATTTCACATTTATCATCAACTGGGATTAGCCAAGAAGGCACTTCAACAGTTCCTTTTTTTACATCTACTATTTTGCCTTGTTCAATCATATTTTCAACTGTAATTTGCAAATTGACTAAGGATCCTTTTTGTACTGCAATTATGGGGGTTTCACCTATTGTAATTATAGTTTTTATAAATCCTGCTTCAGATTTTGATTCAACTTTTCCATCAGGATAATCATTATTTAATATGCTCTTGAACAAATTGGCATATACCTCTTTTTGCGCTTGCGCTATTCCTTTAGAGTTTCTAGTCGATAGAAAATTTTCTTTTCTGCTTGGGTCAGTTAACAAATAATAATTAAGTTGACCCATCAGTTCTTCTTCTTTTATAAAATATGCAATAATGTAAGAATTCATTTCTAGTTGATTTGTAACTTTAGCTTTGAAATAAACTATATTGCTTCCTGTTTTTAAATCCTTAGGAGCAGTTATTCTACATGTTAATTGTTCATATGTTCCAATAATATTTTGATGATTGACATTAATTTGGGAGGGAGTTATTTTCCCACTGTTTGGAACATAATACTCTTTTGAATTTTTTACTGTTTTAAGACCACATTCTGTATCAATCAATATATCCCTTGTAGATGCGCTTGCTTCTAAAGATGCTGATGCAACAACTTCTTTTTCCCAATAATTAGAAGGTGCATTTTTAAGTGCAGTAATTTTCAAAACAAGACGCTGGAGCATTTTATCATCAATGCCACCATTTAATAAAATTAAATCTTTTGTTGTATCTTTTCCTGTTCCACTACCAGGTTTTGTAACTGGAGTTCCAATTAATTCACATTGAGTTGTATTTCCTTTAGTACATTCCCATATTCTATCTAATTGGGTTGTAATCGATTCTTTAAATGATATTTGATTGGTATCTTTTTGAGTTTCAAGTTGCTTAGTTGCATCTTTTCCCTCTTGAATAATTGTATTAAATAAACCAGTTTGCCCTATAATACTAATAATAAAATAACACATCAATAATATATATAAAAAGAATAAAAATCCCTTTAATTTAGAGTTTTTTGTACTAGTATAAAAACCAAGTATTGACCACCAGGCAATATAAGCATAAAAATTAACTATTATATATCCAATAATATAAATTGGGATTTGCACACCAAAAATGTTTGGAGCAAATTCGGGGTTGTGTAAAAATGGAAACTGTAAAATTAATTTGGTAGCTATTCTTGTATCAAATAAGAAAATTATAACTGTAACAAAAAGCTGAGATATTTTTTCTCCTGCTGTAGAAGGTTTAAGAATTTTAAAATATCCAATAAGTACAACAAACATAATTACAAAAGAAAATGCGACATTAACAGACATATTATTAATAAAATAATCAACTGCTAATTTAACAAACCCCAAATATACTAACCAATTGTTTCTTACATGATCTACAGCCGCACCTTTATTAGACCATTTATTTTTCATCCAAGCAACAGACTTATCTTTAGCTGAGCTAATTTTGCCTCTTTTCTTTGGTTCTATTACACCTTTTTCCATATCTCCTTTTTTTAGTCCTTTAATTACGTCGTAAGTCTTTTGTTGATTTCCAGGAGCCGGATTTTGAATTTTCACTTTTTCTTGGTTTCTTTTTACTGCATCATATTCTTTCATACGTTGTTTATATGAAACTTCTTCCATTTTTTCTCTGTATTTTTTTAAGTCTTCTTTATTAATTTCAGCATTTTCTACTTTGTTAGCATTTACAATTTTAGACCATTTATTTTTCATCCAAGCAACAGACTTATCTTTAGCTGTGCCAATTTTTCCTCTTTTCTTTTCTTTAGTTTTCTCAGTATTATTTTTTTCTCCTTCATTTTCTTTATTACTCCCACTATTTTCCACTTTGTTAGCATTTACAATTATTGTGTTGGCATTAATTTCTGTAATGCCAGCTCTATCTTCACTCATTATATTCCTCTTTATTAATTGTTAACTCTTGTTCATGTTTTTCTAACAAACTTTGAATTTGATTTAGTTTTTCATCATATTGCAAGATCCTATGGTTTCTATCCATTTCTTTTCTTAAAGATAAATTAATTGAACCTGCATGTTGATCTGGATATCCATAATAATAAAACTCAACCATAGAATGCTCTACTTCTTTTAGTTTATCAACAAGATCGTAATCTTTTTCATTCCAAATCCAAGATAAAGGCATTTGATTATTTTTCAGCAAGACATCCTTATTGTTGGAATCAATATCTACTTTTTTGGATTTCATAATTCCTCTTTTTATGACAAATTCTTTTTTTTAAACTATTAAATAATTAGGGTTATCACTAATCCAAATAAGCTTTATACTATCGGGTATATATATTTTTCTTCATATAGAAAAAACAATCAAATTATATTATTTATATCTATTATTCTTATGTTTAGTGTTTTACAATATCAACACTTAATTCAATTATATCTAGAACTGTTTTATCAGGTTCAACTTTTATTCCATTTTGGCCTTCTTCAACATAACTATCAATATTTCTTGAAAATATTGATTTATCAGTGTTGATTGCCATAGTTTTTCCATTCACAAATATTTTTCCTCTTTTAATCTCTTGATTATCAATAAATTTAAGAGTTAAATTTACATCATTGATATTATCAGTTATGTCTGCAAACTGGTCATTATCAATTTCAAAATAATAAGATGGGAAAACAATATCTTTAAGCTTTGTTGTAACTGTTATTTGATCAATTAAATACTTTCCTTTGGTAGTTCTAAACACTATTTTATTTTCTCCATTTTCAATATATGTTGGTGAAAATTCAATTGGTCTTAAAATTCCACAATCAGGTACACTTGAAAATATTTGGTGATTATTAATATATAATTCAAGAATTCCAACATCTCCAGGGACACAATCGGCGAAGAATCTTAATTTAACATTCTCTAAATTATGTTTTTCAGTTTGTGAAACTACAAAGACATTTTTGCTTTCTTGGGCAGTAACATCTGTTACATCAGCAGTAATTTGAATATTATCGATTGAATATTCATTTGTTCTCCAAAATCTTGCACCCACATCAGATACACTAAATTCTAATGTGTTTTGCTCTGATAATGCTTCTTTTTGTAGTTCTATTGGGGCAATATTTTTTGAGGTAATTTCTTTATTGTAAATTTCTTGGTCATTTAATTTAATTATCAAATTACCACTAGCTTGTTTTATTGAAAATGAAAGTATGATGTTATTTGTGTTTTGAAAATCAGTAACTGAAAATGTAACTTTTTCACTTTTTTGATCGAAGATCCCATTTTTTACATATATGTTGCTAACTTTCTTTATTACTTTTGCACCAGTTAATGAAAATAAATTTATTGATGGTAAATTATGTTCAATTTCAAGTTGTGATAGTTCTTCTAATCTTCCAGGAGATTCCTTTAATAGATTAGTTACAACATAACCAGAATTTGAACTTGTTGAACTTTTATTATCCTTTAACAAATCCTCTCTAACATCTGGAGGTAAAAACAGTATATATAATACTATAAGCAACGCAATTACAGCTACAAGTGTGGCAGCACTACCACCAGATTGACCTTTTTTGGAATTCATATGGAACATCATTTGTTATTCTCTATTATTAATGTATTATTTTGATATATATTTATTTTCCTTTATTTGCTTCTTTTTAATGAGTACACTAAATAAGTTTATATATAAATAAGTTTCGAATTAACTAATATGAAAATTATACATTTTAATCTAAAACAAGGGGAAATAAAAATTAGGATGGAAAATCCTGATGATTTATGGTATTTAAGTCAAGTTGTTGACCCAAAAGATATTGTGCAGGGAAAAACATTAAGGAAAATCAAAACTGGCACAGGGATATCAGATGAAAACTCTTCTTCAGAAAAACGACTCATATTCTTATCTATTATTGTAGAAAAAGTAGAGTTTCATAAATACACAAATCAATTAAGAATAAGTGGAACAGTTAGTGAAGGAACCGACGATGTACCAAAAGGAAGCTATCATACTTTTGATATTGAAGAAGGTACTATAATTACTATTATCAAAGAAAGGTGGCCAAAATTTCAATTAGATAGATTGAACGAAGCAGCAGATGAAAAAGCTCCAACCATTCTTATTTGCATTTTTGATAGAGAAGAAGTAATATTTGCGTTAATGAAAAAATATGGATATGAAATTCTATCTGGATTTTTGGGGAATGTGGAAAAAAAAGTTAATGGAACTGTTCAAAAAGGAGGAGATGATTTTTATTCTCAAATAATAACCTCCCTCGAGGAATACAATAAAAGGTACAATCTTGATAATATAATCATTGCAAGTCCATCTTTTTGGAAAGATAATTTTATGAAATTTCTTAAGAATCATGAACTTAAAAAGAAAATTTTTACAGCAACATGTTCATCAGTAACCAAAAATGCAATAGATGAAGTATTAAAAAGAGATGAAATCAAACAAGTTATGAAAAAAGATAGAGCAACTAAAGAAGCAGTGCTTGTTGAACAACTATTCTTGGAAATATCTAAAAGTGCAAATGCTGCATATGGTCTTTTGGAGGTTTTAGAAGTAGCAGAAGCAGGTGCAATAGAAAGGTTGCTTTTAACAGATATATTTATTCAAAAAACAAGAGCAAATAACAATTATTATAGAATTGAAAAAGTAATGAAACAAGTTGAATCAATGCGAGGAGATGTTACCATAATTAGTGGGGAGAACGATGCTGGTAAAAAATTAGATGGGCTAGGGGGGATAGGTGCAATTCTTAGATACAAATTAAATTATAGTTAATTAATTCTAAGTTCTCAAAAATTGTTTAAAGTATTCAAAACATACACTATATCTTTAAAACATATGTTTATAAATACCTACCAAATACTACCATATATGGATATTAGAAATGTACAAAAAACAGGTAACATGTTTTATGTTTATTTACCTACATCGTGGTGTAGAAAATACAACATAAAATCAAATTCTAAAGTAACTTTACTAAACAATAATGATGGTTCTCTTGGGGTTTTTCCACATATTACTGAAAAAAAATTAAGCCCACTCAATATAGATTTAAATGAAGATGACTTATTTATTATAAACAAATTATTAGTTGCTGCATATATCAATCCAACTTCTTCTTTTAAGATAAATTTAACAAAACCAGTTGATATAGAAAAAATGCTAGATCAAAAAAAATTACTTAGTATAGCAATGGTTGAATATGATGGGAAACATCTTAGTTGCGAATCTAGTATAACAATTGATGACCCTATTTCACTTTTGAAAACAATGATTAGAAAAGTAAAAAATTTGATATTACTTCTAAAAAAAAGTGGAGATTCAAATTTACTTAATATCTATGAAGATGAAGTAGATAGGAGTAAACTTCTGATAGAAAAATCAATAATTCATAGGTTAACCTTTACTGAACTTAGTAGTGTTAAAACTGTTTATTTACATTATACTGCTTTATTATCAAAAGATTTAGAGAGGGCAGTTGATCAATTATTATTGATAGAGAAAAAAGAAACACAATTCATGGATAGTGTAGAAGATAGTATAAATTCCTTACTTTTAGTACTTGAAAAAATAGCAGCGAGCAATAAAGCATGGATAGATACTAAAGATGTAATCCTATTTGCTAAGAAAGTAGATGCAATAAAAACAAGCAATGCTTCGAATATGTCCAGTTATAGTAAATTAATAGTTAAACAAATGTTAACCAATATTTCAGAAGTACTTTTTGATTGGGCAGTTAGTTCAATGATTGATGAAAAACAAGATAAATTAAGCACTGAAAGCAACAATAATACACTTTATACCAAAAATCATCGCTAACTTTATAATAGTTAGGGTATCCCCCTAAAAAATAAAGGAATATTAACAGAATATTAACAATTAAAAGCTATAAAAAATTGTTAACATTAAACAAACTATATAAAAATTATAAAAACTAATCAAATTAAATTTATTAAACGAACATATTAAAAACAAGTAATAAAAAAATTAATCAAAAGGTGAGTGGGATGGAAGACAAAGTATTAAACTCAATAAGAAATGCCGAAGAAAAAGCTAAAGATATAATCAATGAATCACACAAAAAAGCAGAAAAAATTATATTAGATACAAAGGCAAAATCTAAATCTATGTTAAAAGAGGCACAATCACAATCTATAACGCAATCAGAACAAAAGATAAAAGAAAAAACAAAATTAATTGAACAAGAAGCAAAGACAATAACAACAGAAAGTTTAAAATTAACGTCACAACTTGAAAAAAATGCAAGTAAAAATGTGGAAAAATGCGTCGATATTATAATCAAAAAATTTGAACAGGAATCAGTTTGAATATTAATAAAATTGAATATAATACAATTAAAATAGAACATGATTAATACTGAAGTGATATAAATGTTACATCCAAAGAAGATGACCAAAGTAAAACTAATAGCTGCAAAAAGTTATCAAGCTACAGTTATCCAAAAATTGTATTCTTTAGGTGCTTTACATATTATAGAACATTCAAAAAGTTTCGATCTAGATATTGGTAAACCAATTAGTAATGCATTCCAATTATCTGATTCTTTAGTAAAAATAAGATCACTTATTAGTCTTCTTAAAAGTAAAGAATTTATGAATTTAAATAAAAATCAAGAAATCATAAAAAATTCAAAACATAAACAAGATTCTAAATATAAGCAAAAAATAAAATCTGAAGAATTATCCTTACCAACAATTCTTGTTGAAGTTGTTAAACTACATGAAGAGATATCAACAACTCTTCAACATTATAGAGATATTGAAACAGAGATCAAAAAAAATAAAAGTTTGCTTTCAAAAATGCATATTTTAAAAAAATTGGAACTTAATTTAAATTCTTTAGAAGCATATGAAACATTAACTTATTTTGTAGGTTATGTTGAAAAAGCTCAAGAGTTTGCAAATAGTCTAAGAGCAGCAACTTCAAATGTATATATAAAAACAAGTTTAATTGAAGGTAAACATATTGTTGCAGTATTTATTGATAATAATTCAAAACAAAAAATAACACCTATTCTTGAACAACATAAATTTATTGCAATTGATTTATCTGAGTTGCAATTAGAACATCAAAAAAGAAAAGAGTTTGAGAGTACTAACACCAAAAGTATCGAAGATCATATATTATTACTTGAACAAAAAAAAGAAAAACAATCTGAAAAGATGTCTTTATTTTCTAAAAAATATATAGACTACTTAAATAGTGCTGAGAAATTTGTGGTTGTTGAATCTGAAAAAGCAGAAGTGCCTTTGAAATTTGCATCAACTGATGAAACTTTTATTGCTTCAGGATGGATTCCTGCTGATAAAGTCGATTATGTAATTTCTGAAATAAGAAGAATCACAAAAGATAAATTATACTATGAAACAACACAACCACATTCGCATGATTCTGTTCCTATACAACTTGACAATCCTAAATCTGTAAAATCTTTTGAGATGTTAATGCATCTTTATTCGCTTCCAAAATTTCATGAAATAGACCCAACTTTTTTTATATTCTTAACTTTTCCATTATTCTTTGGTTTTATGTTGGGTGATATTGGATATGGAATTATAACCCTAATTTTATTTTTGATACTTAAATGGACTATGCCTAAAGCTAAAGGATTTTTTAATATTTTAATTGCTGCATCAATAATGACTATATTTTTTGGATTTATTTTCGGAGAATTTTTTGGATATGAACAAATAGGATCAATACACTTATGGCATTTACTAAGTAGGTCAGTGCAGATAATGGATCTTTTAACTTGGGCAATTGTAATTGGAATTATACATATTAATCTTGCATTATTAATTGGTTTTTACAATATTTGGCATCAACATGGTTTTATGAAAGCAGTTTATGAAAAAATGAGTTGGATACTTCTTCAAGTTGCAATCGCAGTTGGTTATTTTGTAAATGTGTGGGCAGGAGTAGCTTTAGGAGTTGTATCTATTATCTTTTTATGGCTTGGTGAAGGGGTAAAAGGATTAATAGAATTACCTTCTATATTTAGCAATATTCTTTCCTATGCAAGACTTATGGCACTTGGTGTGGCTTCAGTAAAACTTGCAGAAGTTATAAATGAATTTGCAGGTGAATTTTTTCATCAAGGAGGAATTGGAATTTTATGGGCTGTATTACTCCTTATCATTGGTCATTTAATTAATATTGGACTTGGAATAATTGGTCCATTTTTACATTCATTAAGGTTACATTATGTAGAATTTTTCACCAAATTTTTTGAGGGTGGAGGAATAGCTTATAGTCCATTTGGTCAGAAAGAAGAAACTGACTAAAGATGTGATATTTAATTAAAGAAATGGAGGGAAAAAAATGGTAGTAGAATTAGCAACAGGTTTGATTGCTTTATCTGCAGCAGTAGCAATTGGCGTTAGCGCAATTGCAGCAGCAATGGCAGAAAAAGCAATTGGTACAGCAGCCATAGGTGCAATGGCAGAAAATGAGAATTTGTTTGGTAAGGGTTTGATTTTAACAGTCATCCCAGAAACACTAGTAATTTTCGGCCTAGTAGTAGCTATTATGATAATTGGACTTGCCGGAGCAGCATAAGCTTTGGCGAATTTTAATTATCACATTTTGTATAATGGTTTTAGTGCAACAAATAAAAAATATGTAACAAGTAAATTCATTGTAAATTAAGTTCGTTGTTCATATTGTTGCCTATATACAATTATACTTAAGTAGATGTGGTGAAAAATGGGTCTTGAAGAATTAAGATTGGAAATAATAGAAAAAGCAAATAAGCAAGCAGAAAGCATAGAAGAAACTGCGAATCAGGAAGCTGCAAAAATCTTAGATGAAACTAAATCTAAGATAAAAGAAATGCAAAAAGCACTTAGTTTAGAAACTGAAAAAACCATCTTAAATGTAGAAAGAAAAGGGATTGCAAAAGCAAATTTTGAAGTTAAAAAACAGCTTTTAGATAAAAAACAAGAATTAATCAATAAAGTTTTTGAAGAATCTAAAGGGCAAATAATTGCATTAAGTGTTGATAAAAATAAACAAATATTTGAGAAATTGCTAGCAAAAGCAGTATCTGAAATAGAAATATCTACTCTATACATCAATAAAAAAGACAAAGCTTTTGTTAAAAATTATTCCTGGTTAAGTGCAGATATAATCGGCGGGTTTATGGCAGAAAATAAAGAAAAAACAATGAGAATTGATTATAGCTATGATACTTTGCTCGATACAGTTAAGAACAAAACAATAGGAGAAGTTGTTAAAGTATTATTTAATTAAATTAAGTTAAAAATCATATTTGGGTACTTTACAACTAAAACCTTTCAAAAATGGTTCAATGCTTTTTGCAATTAACTAGATAGATTTAGTAATATCAATTTCAATTTAGATTAACTAAACTTTGAAAAATTTAGTAAACACAATAAAACCTAATAAAATGGACACAATAAACATTCAAACACAAAAAGAAGAAAAAATAAGACTTGAAGGTATGTATCCTTATACTTATGTTAGAGTAAATGTTATGAGGACTAAACTTTTGAATAAACACGATTATGATAAACTACTCAAAATGTCTTTTTCTGAGATTGCAAAATTTTTACAAGATACAGAATATAAATCTGAAATTGACGAACTCGCAATGAAATATAATGGAGTTGAATTATTAGAAATTGCATTACTAAAAAATTTAGTTAAATCATTTAGAAAATTAAAAAAAATATCATCAGCTGAACTAAATAAACTCATTGATATCTACTTATCTAAATATGACCTAATAAATATAAAAACTTTAGTTAGAGGAATTTATACTAAAACAGACAAATCTTATTTATCTAAACTTTTAATTCCAGCAGGCAAATTAAATGAGGAAATTCTTTTAGAACTTATTAAAAAAGATTCAGTTGATGAATTGATTAAAGCAGTTGCAGTATTTGATTCAGGTTTTGAATACAAACCTTTTCAAAAATACATTGAAGCATTAAAAGAAAAAGGGGAATTACATGAACTTGAAAATGCTCTTGATAAATATCATAATCAAAAAATATTGGATTTTATTGAAAGATTATTTGGAGAAGGAGATTTATTTAGGAAATTTTTATTATCTCAAATAGAAACCCTTAATATTCTAACAGTTGTTAGACTTCTTAAAGAAGGATTAAATAAAGACGAAATCAAAAAATTTATTTTTTGGACCGGACATAGAGAATATGATCATTTAGTTCATAAATTTATAGATGCAAAACATATTGAAAATGTATTGGATCATATTACAAATAAATCCACAAAAAAAATTTATGGTAAATGTATTGAAGTGTACAAAGAAAAAAAATCATTAACCGAATTTGAAAGAATGCTTTCAAAATCAATGCTTGAAAGAGCAATACTCTTTGTTCATCAGCATCCTCTTTCCATTAATACAATTCTTGGGTATATGTTTGCCAAGGAAATAGAAATTCAAAATCTTTTGAAATTAATAAAAGGAAAAGAACTAGGTTTAGATGAAAAATTTATAGAATCTGAAATAGTTGTATGAAATATAAATTATACAATAAAATTATAATGAAAAATGACAAAAGAAATGATGATAAAAAATATTTAAAATAAGGTGAAAAAATGTTTGATATTGCAGTTGTTGGAGAACAAAAATTTATTTTAGGATTCCAGTTAACAGGTATTAGACACACTTTTGAAATTAATGATGATCCTTACAAAAAATTAAAAGAAATAATGTCAATGGAAAATATTGGAATTATCATAACTGAAGAATCTATTTTATCTAAATTAGAAGAGCATGATAGAAATGAAATAGAATCTAGTGTTAAACCAGTTGTGATTGTCATATCCGAAGGAGCAAGTTCAGATAGTTTAAGAAAAATGATTAGAAAATCAATAGGAATTGACTTGTGGAGTTCAGAGGACAATAATTAGAATTATAATTGTTAGAAAATAATAACTATTTTCGTAAAATAAAACAAAGGTGGAATTATGGCTGAAAAACAAACAGATAAAGGCGTACTATACAGGATTGCAGGTCCAGTAGTTGTCGCTCGTAGTATCAATGCTAGGATGTTTGATATTGTTCGTGTCGGAAACGAAAGATTGATGGGAGAAGTTATTCAAATTGATGGTGAAAATACAACTATTCAAGTTTACGAAGATACAACTGGTCTAAAACCTGGTGAACCTGTTGAAAATACTGGGCTTCCTCTTTCAGTTGAATTAGGACCTGGTTTACTTACAAGTATTTACGACGGTATTCAAAGACCTCTTCCAGTTTTAAAAGAGCAGATGGGAGATTTTATTAAAAGAGGAGTAGATGCACCTGGTTTAGATCATAATAAAAAATGGGATTTTAAAGCAATTGCTAAAAAAGGACAAGAAGTAAAGGAAGGAGACTTTATTGGTGAAATTGAAGAAACAACTGGAATTATTCATAAAGTTATGGTACCAATTGGAGTATCTGGTAAAATTTCTGAAATAAAAAGTGGTAAATTTACAGTTGATGAAATTGTTGTTGTTCTTGAAAATGGTAAAGAAATTACAATTATGCAAAAATGGCCAGTTAGAAAATCAAGACCATCACGCAAAAAATTAGCACCTAGTATGCCATTAATTACAGGCCAAAGAATTTTTGATGCTTTATTCCCACTTGCAAAAGGCGGAACTGCAGCAATTCCAGGTCCATTTGGCGCAGGAAAAACAGTTACACAGCAAACACTTGCTAAATGGTGTGATGCTGATATTATTGTTTATGTTGGTTGTGGGGAGAGAGGAAATGAAATGACTGAAGTTCTTTCAGAATTTCCACATTTAACAGATCCAAAAACAGGAAGACCTCTTATGAATAGAACTGTTCTTATTGCGAATACTTCAAATATGCCAGTTGCAGCTAGAGAAGCTTCAATTTATACTGGAATTACCATAGCCGAATATTATAGAGACATGGGATTTGATGTAGCATTAATGGCAGATTCAACTTCTAGATGGGCTGAAGCCATGAGGGAAATTTCATCAAGATTAGAAGAGATGCCAGGAGAAGAAGGTTATCCTGCTTATCTATCTACAAGACTTGCTGAATTTTATGAAAGAGCAGGAAGAATATTGCCACTTGGAACAGATAAGGAAGGGAGTGTTTCAGTAATTGGAGCAGTATCCCCACCAGGTGGAGATTTCTCTGAACCTGTTACACAATCAACTCTTAGAGTAACAAAAACATTCTGGGCACTTGATGCAAAACTTGCACAAAGAAGACATTTTCCAAGTATTAACTGGTTAACATCATATAGTTTGTATCTTGATACTCTTGCACCATGGTTTGCACAAAATGTTGCAAAAGATTGGAGAGAATATATTACAAAAATATCAACTATTCTAAGTGAAGAAGATAAACTTATGGAAATTGTACAACTTGTTGGCTCAGATGCACTTCCTGAAAAACAACAATTGCTTTTGGAAACAGCAAGAATGCTAAGAGAAAATATCTTACAGCAAAACGCATTTCACGATGTTGATACTTACTGCGAACTTCAAAAAACATATGCACTAATGGAACTTATTGTATATTTTAATGATGTTGCAGGAAAAACTCTTGAGAGAGGAGTTAGGATAAGAACTATACTTGATTCAAAGGCAAAAGATAGAATTGCTAATGCAAAATTCGAGAAAGATTACAAAAATCTTCTTGATAGTGTTAGAAAGGAAATGGATGCAGAGTTCCAGAAAATGAAAGTATAAAACAATAGTTGATAATTAATATAATTAATAACATTCAACAAAGGTGATTGTAATGAAAGAATATAGAACAATTTCAAGGGTTGCAGGTCCACTTGTTTTTGTAAAAAAAACAGAGCCTATTGGTTATGCTGATCTAGTACAAATAAAATTACCAGATGGTAAAATCAAAAATGGACAAGTATTGGATACAAGTGATGATATTGTAGTTGTACAAGTTTTCGAAGGAACTTCTGGGATAGATAGAAGTTCAACTGTGAAATTTCTTGGAGAAAATATAAAACTATCAGTATCACTTGATATGATGGGGAGAATTTTGAATGGTGCAGGAAAACCAATTGATGGAGGTCCTGAAATAATTCCGGATAAAAAATTAGATATTACTGGTGCTGCGATTAATCCTTATGCTAGAGCAAGTCCAGCTGATTTTATTCAAACAGGAATTTCAACAATTGATTGTATGAATACATTAGTCAGAGGACAAAAACTGCCAATTTTTTCAGGAAGTGGACTTCCACATAATGAAATCGCTTTGCAAATTGCAAGACAGGCAAAAGTTATTGGACAAAAAGAAAAATTCGTTGTAGTTTTTGCAGCAATGGGAATTACAAATGAAGAAGCACAATACTTTATCAAAGATTTTGAAGAAACAGGTGCACTTGAAAGAAGCGTAGTTTTTTTGAATCTAGCTGATGATCCTGCAGTTGAAAGATTAATCACACCAAAGATGGCACTCACTGCAGCAGAATATCTTGCATATGAACAAGATATGCACGTTCTTGTTATTTTAACTGACATGACAAACTACTGTGAATCTTTAAGAGAAATTGGCGCAGCAAGAGAAGAAATCCCCGGAAGAAGAGGATATCCTGGATACATGTATACTGACCTTGCATCAATTTATGAAAGAGCAGGAATGATTAAAGGAAAAAAAGGAAGTATAACACAGTTACCAATTTTAACAATGGTTGGTGATGATATTACCCATCCAATTCCTGATTTGACAGGATACATTACAGAAGGTCAAATTGTTCTTTCAAGAGAATTACACATGAAAGGAATTTATCCACCAATTGATGTTTTGCCATCACTATCAAGACTTATGAATTTAGGAATTGGAAAAGGCAAAACAAGAGAAGATCACAAACAAGTATCTGACCAGCTTTATGCAAACTATGCCGAAGGCAGAGACTTAAGAGGACTTGTTGCAATTGTTGGTGAGGAAGCTTTGTCAGATAGAGATAAAAGACTTTTGAAATTTGCAGCAGAGTATGAAGATAAGTTCGTTAGGCAAAATAAAAGAGAGGATAGAGCAATTGATACAGATACTTTATCAACAGCTTGGGATTTACTCTCAGAGATGCCAGAAAGAGAAATTACAAGAATTAAAGATGAACTTAAAAAACAATATTACAAAAAGAAAAAGGAACAAGTTATATAATTTATAATTAAATAAAATTTATTTTTTATTTTTTATATTAAAACATTTATTAAAATATATTTATTATATGTTGCAATAA
>CAZSAD010000019.1:0-33263 GCA_964604995.1 uncultured Methanosarcinales archaeon | reverse complement strand
AGTAGCATACTAAAAATTATTGAGGTTATAATGTATGTTCCAAGCCATCCTGGGTGGTAACCAAAAATATTAAAATCCTCACCAAAGACTCTTAATTTTTTATTATCTCCTATTGATATACTTTGGATTTTTTCCTCTTTAAATATTTTTAATGGTTCAGCATAAATATGACTTTCTGATATCAAAACTTCTTTGTCATATTTTCTGCTATCATATTCTACTTGGATTAAATAGTTTCCAGATTTGCCATTTAGTTTCCATGTTGCTTTTCCATCAGTAATATTCTGACTTGCACTTCCAACAACATTTATTCCATCTGTAACTAAAATATTTGCAGTTCCAACTGTGCCTTCTTGAAAAGTTGCGCTTACTCCAAAATTATTCATTGGAGAAATGTTCTCATATGTAAAATGAGTATTTAACCAACCAAAAACTAGAATTAACGGTATGAATGTGATAAGTGTCGGCTTCATGGATTTCATCATATATTGCATATTTTTTTCCATGGCAAGCTTTTGAATTTGCATCATCTTTTTTGGATTGTCACGATGTTTTTTCATCTCATCTTGGTGCTTTTTAATATCATCTTTCAAGCTTTTCATCAAAGTTTGATCAGTCATCCATTTATAGATAAGAGTGATTAATAAGGACAAAATCAAAGATATAATAACAATTAATAATCCAACATTCATAGTTAATATGGATTGTAAAAAATTATCAAAGAAAGCCATTGTTTTTTCACCTTCTACTTTTTATATTATTCTCCAATGTATTTTATATATCTTCTAATTATTTATTCATCTATTCCATGAATTTTCGCATCATCGGATTCATATCCATCATATGTTGTTTTGCAATATCTTCATATAATCTATAGATAATCATAACTGTTAATAATATTCCAGTTCCATTGCTAAGTGCTCCCATTAAATCGGCACTAGCAGCAAGTACACCAACAAAAATTGAACCCATTATTGTAAGTGGCCCAATATATCTATCAAGTATTCTTTCAAGAACTCTTTGATCTTTTCTAAATCCTGGAACTTGAAGTCCTGAAGCTAATATTTGTTTTGCTTGGCTTTTTGAATCCATTCCTGCAGTTTGTACCCAGAACCATCCAAATACTACACTTCCAATTACTAATATTAAAATATACCCCAATGCATGTAATATGTCTTTAAATACCAAACTTTGTGTTATTAACCCTTGAACAATATTTGGGGGATTAACCCATTGGATTATACCATGCCCAGCTTGAGGAGTTTGGGTTTGACCCATTACATAAATTGAAAAGAAATTTAAAATTGATGAATTTGCTTTTGTTGCCCAATTCTGAAGTAATGATGACCACAATTGAAAATTTGCAAGCAAAGCAGCAATTAAAATAACTGGGATGTTACTTACATAAATAAATGCTAAAGGCCATCTTATACCTTGACCCCTTACTCTTCCAAAAGATAATGGAATTTCTACTTTCATTGCTTGTCCATAAACAGCAACAACAAAAATTAATATTGTAGCAATAACACTTGCAATCATGAGTGATGCAGTAATTGGATCTCCTTGTCCTAAAGCTTGAAACAATGCCGGAATTGCACCAGTTGATATGCTTGGATTAGCAGGCGATGGCAGTGGACTTAATGCTCTAACAAATATTTGTTTGGAAACTCCAGCTGCAATAAATAAACTAATACCTGAGCCAAATCCCCATTTGCTAATAACTTCATCCATTAGCATAATCATAATTCCACCGATGAAAATTTGTGCAACTAAAAACATTTCTAGTCTAAAAAACATACTTGTTCCAATTATATCAGCTGAAGGGGCAAGTCCTCCCATAAATACATAAATTATTGCTTCGAACAATATAAAGAAAAATGCAAGTAATTTTTGTACTCCTTGAAATCTCTTTTTTCCTTCATGTGATTGTAAATCAAATTTAACAATGCCTGCACCATTTAATAGTTGTAGAACGATGCTTGCAGTTACAATTGGACCAATACCAAGTGAAATTATGCTTCCAAATTCTGCACCAAGTATAATTGATAAAAATTCAAATCTTGATAATTGATTTTGTCCAAGCCCAAATAATGGAATTAATCCTAATATGAAAAATAGTACTAAAGTTATACCTGTCCATTTTAATTTTTCTTTAAAAGAAAGTCTCTTTTGTGTTGGTCCTTGAACTTCAGGTAGATTGTTTATGAGGTTTTCAAAGAAAGCCATGCTTCACCCTTAAATTAATAAAACCAACTTTCTTTTATAAAGCTGATTAAAATTTTTATTGTCTTGGCAAAAAGTTACATGAAAAATGCAAGCAAATTTACTCTTCATTTGCATCCACTGCTTGTTTTTTTGCTCCTTTACCTTCCTCTTTTTTATGTTTCTTTTCTTTTTTTGGAAGTAAGCCTAAAACATTTCCGCCTTTTGATTTTATTTTTTCAATAGCATTTAATGAAGCATAAGGTGTTGTTATTACTAATTTTTTACTGACACTACCTTGGCTTAATAATTTATTGAATCCTAATTCTTTTAAATTTACAACATACGAATCTGCTTCAGTTTTCATCTTACCTTGTGCAATTAATTTTGTACTATTATCTTCAAAATATCCTATATTAACTGGTTTATATGTTACGCTATTTTTAGGTGAAAATCCATGTTTACCAAAATAAAGTGGATTATCCCAATATGATGGTTTTTTCGAATCTGCTCTTTTACCTGAGCCGGCATTACCAACTCCTCCTTTATTACCAGATCCCCTATGCTTTTTCATAGCACCCCATCCGTGGGTTTTATTTCCTCGCATTCTCTTTATTTTTTTTCTTTTGTAAATAACCATTATTAACACCTTTAGTCAATTTTATTTTTTGTTCAGATTATAATTTTATGCTAACATTCTTGTGAGAAGATCTTGCATTTTTTCTCCTCGGTATCCTAAATCTCCACCATTTGTGTAAGCATTTTTAATTCCTCTTTTTTCAAATCCACCTTTTGGTGGGTGTAATCTGAAATACTTCTTGATTTTTTTAGCATCTTTTGGATCTTTTTCTGATCTTTTTTCAACTAATGATTTTGCAAGTTCGTCACTTATTTCTCCCCATGTGATATAATCCCTAGCTTTGTTTAACATACCTTTTGCACTAGGGGTTGGTTTTACTATTATACAGAAATATTTTTTATGTAAATTAAGCATAGTTAAAGTACTTACAATATCTTCTGTCAATCCTCTACTTCCTCTAAGTCTTATTGCTACGATTATTTTTTGGGTTTCGACCATTTTTATCACTCATTTATTTTGTATTTTATAATTATTAAAACAAAAGCAATTATTCAACAATATTGCCTTCTTTAATGCTAAGTAGTTCAATATGCTCTGGTTTTATTTTCATTTCATTGAGTTTTTTTAATGCACACATACAT
This sequence comes from uncultured Methanosarcinales archaeon, assembly GCA_964604995.1. GTDB lineage: Archaea > Nanobdellota > Nanobdellia > Woesearchaeales > JABMPP01 > JAGVYD01. Next base: position 29,840 of record CAZSAD010000019.1, on the reverse strand, counting down.
GCTTTAATGAGATTAACTTTGGTATTTGTTTGGCCTCTTGTTCTGGACCAAATATCCTTTATACCTGCAAGTCTCAATACTTTTGCACATTCTGTTTCAATTATAAGTCCCTTACCTTTTGGTGCAGGAATTAATTTTATTATTGATGATCCGGATTTCCCAGTAACTGCAAATGGAATTGAATTTGGTTCAGTTCTAGCATCTTCCCAAGAGCCAGATCCTCTTCTTATTTTGATTATATTGAGTTTAGCATTTCTCATTGCTTTTTCTCTAGCAGGAACAGTTTCTTTGCTCTTTCCATATCCTACCCCAATATATCCATTTCTATTTCCAACGACGGCAATAGTTGCAAAATGAGGTTTATTTCCTTCTGCAGTTTTTTTCTGTGTTTGTCTAAACACTCTTCTTTGACCGCCACCAAATTTTCCTTTTGATTGACCAATAAGTAATAATTCAGCTTCTATATTAGGAACAAGCATATCAACAATTTCAGGTTCAAGTATTTTTAATCCTGATTCAAGTATTTCATTTAAATCTTTAATTTCACCGCTCTTAACTCTTTTACCAAGTTCAGTTTTTGGTTGCCATTTTTCAAGATCAGCAGAAAGCTTATCAACTCTAGCAGCGGCTTCTTCAGGTTCGACTATTTTTTCTATGATTGGAACACTTTCTTCTACCACTTCTATTGTTTCTTCTTCATCGTGAGTTTTTATAAGTTCAGGTTTTTCTTCAACAATTTTTGTCTTTTTTGGCATATTTACATCCCCATTATTTTTGTTTTCATTTCAGCAAATGTTTTTGGTAAATTTTCAATTATTATATTTTTCTTTGCGTATGATGCAAATTGCACTTTTTTATCTTTTTGTTGTTGTGCATATTGCACTATATGTTTACCTTGTATTCTATCTTCACTTGGTAATATCTCTTTTGAGTAAGGTATAATAACACCTGCATCAATAACCCCTTTCAAAGCTGCAAATATTTTTGATCCTTTTATTGCTGGATGTAAACCCATATCTAAAATAGCATCATTTACACCAAGCTGCTTGGCTTTTTTTCCTGCTAAAAGTCCAGTTAAATATGCGCTTGGTAAATTCTTTTCACCAGCAGCCCAACCTAATTTTTCTAAATTTTTGGAGCTAACTGTAAGTAAAACTTTATCACCATTCATATCATACTTTATTGCTTGCACATAAATGTGCTTTGCTGTTTTTCTAATGACAATTCTTGGTTTTCGAGCTAAAAGTAATCTTAGTCTCTTCCTGTAATTTGTTTTTTCTTTTCTTCTATAACTTACTGGTTGAATTTTTTGTCCCATGTCAATCACTTTTCTCTCAATTATATTTAATCTGCATATTTTTTATTTATATTAACGATAATTATTGTTTTTTCTGTGCTTTTTTTAGCATTTCGTGCTCTTCAGCGAAAATTTTTAAGTGTCTTCTGCTTCTAAAAAATCCACCTTTAGCTTTGCCATATAGTTCCCAGAAATCTTTGTTTGAAATAATTTCTTTATCTCTGAGTTCTTTAATTAGGTTTCTTTGTCCTCTAATTTTTTTCATCCAAGTTCCTTTTTTTGGTAATCTTGCATTTTTAGTACCTTTTCTTGAGCCAACTCCTCTTTGTCTTCCTTTGACTTTTTGTGCATGTGTTTGTCTGGCTCTTCCTCTAGATACTCCTTTTTTTTGAGTTGCATATATCACTTTTTTATTAATATACCCTCTAATATCTGCTTTAGTAATAGATTGTTTGAAATCATCAATGCTAATACCAAGACTCTCTAGCATAGGAAGATCTATTTTGACTCTTTTTTTACTAGCACCTAGTACCTTTGCAGCAAGTCTTTTTTGCACATCGAGTTTCATTTTTACACCTTTGTTGTCAATTTTTTGTTAATTATTATTTGGTATATTATTTTCAATTTTTTTATTCAGCATCTTTTTTGGTAAGTACTTTATCAAGTTCTTTTTTTTGTGCTGATTTCAAATCTTCTGCATTTTCTTGAGATTCTTCTTTTGTTTCAGCTTTCTTTATTTCTTTTTCTTTATCGGCAGCTTTCTTCTCTTTTTCTTTTAATTTTTCTTCCTTCTCTTTTGCATTTTTTTGCTTTTGATCAGATTTTATTTTTTGTTTTTCTTCGAAAGCGCTAAGATATCTCTCAACACTTACATTAAGTACTGTTAATTTGAGCTCTTTTGCTTTTTTTAATATATCAACTCTCTTTTTTATTCCAACATTTCCTGATATTATAACACCATCAGTTTTAGCATCAAGTTTTAAGAGTTGTTTTGGATTAGCAATAATTATTTTCTTTAAACCTTCAAAGGAAAGTGCAATCACTTTTCTTGGACTTCCCCAACCAGGTTCTACTCTTGCCCTATTTCCTCTTAACATTCTTCTAAGTTTGGAGTGCATTCCTTTAGGTTTTCTCCATTTAGGACCACCAAGTTTCTTTTTCTTGTGTCCTTCTTGTCTTAAAAAAGTAGGTTTCTTTTTTTTGAGTGTGTTTCTTGTTTCTAATAATTTTTTTATTTCAGTCATAATTTTCACATCTTGTAGTTTTGATTATTTATGCGAGTTTGACTCCATTTTTTTCTATGATATATATTCCATCTTGAAATCTTCTTCTATCAAATCCTAATCTTTTGGTTAATGTTTCAATTGAAGCTGCTGTTTGCGAGACAATTTCTTTATCTATTCCATCAACAGTTACAATCTCGCCTTCAACTTTAACTTTTGCTTGATCGTTAAATTTATACACTCTTGGGACTTTTTCTCCAAGGAAATTTTTAACAGTAAACACATTTCCAGAAACTGACACATTCATTGGAAAATGTCCAGCACATATTTTTAATTTATATGTTACTCCTTCTTGAACACCTTTAATCATGTTTTTAGTATGTGAAACAAATGAACCAATTTGTGTCTTTTGTCTTTTTGAAGCTTCATTAGCTGTAAATTTGATTTCATTCCCTTCCGTACTTATTTTTATTTTAGGATCATACATTTTTCTTTTGAGTTCTCCTTTCGGACCTTTAACATTAATTATTCCATTACTAATTTGCACAGTAACTCCTTGATCTATTTCTAATACTTCTTCGATTTTTCTTTTTTTCGAAACTTGTGCATTCACTTTTTCTGTTTTAGTTTTTTTCATTTTGATCATTCTTTATTTTTAATTATTTAATTTGTAATTTAATAGCAGTATGCTAATAATTTACCACCGATATTTTTCTTCTTTGCGTCAAGGTGAGTCATAACTCCTTGTGAGGTTGTCATTATAAGTATTCCAAAATCTTTTGCCGGTAAAAAACTCTTTTCAAATTTTTCTATTTCACCAATTGTTACTGCAAATCTTGGTTTGATTGCACCACATTTATTGATATTACCTATTAAATTTATTTTTAATATTCCGCCTCTTCCGTCTTGAGCTTCTTCAAGATCTCCAACATAGTGATTATCTTTCATTACAGATAACACTTGTCTTATAATCTTGGAATTTGGTTTAGTAGTTACTTCTCTAAGTCCAATGTTTTCAGCATTCATCATTTTCGATAATGTGTTAGCAAGTGGGTCATTTAACATTTTTTCACCTTAATTAACTATATTTTTTGAATCCAATATTTGTTGCAACGTCTCTAAAACATTGTCTGCACATATGTATCCCATATTTACTGATATGTGCACCTGTTCTTCCACATCTTCTACACTTTCGAAGCATATCTCCACATGTTCTCTTTTTTGGTGCATTGTGTTTGAGATATTTTTGCAACTGATTTGGTTTTGTTTTAAGCTGTTTGATCATTTTTCTATAATCGCTTGTTGTCATCTTGTTTCACCTTAAACTGTGATATATTTGAATCATTTATTTTATTCATCATCAACTTTTACTTTGAAATTCTCTGTCAAAAATTTTATAGCCTCATCTTTTCCAATCTTATGTGATCTTGAAACTTTGGCAGTTAATTTTCTTCTTCTTTTTATTCTAAATCCTGGTCTTTCAAGTGTTAAGCAAACTTCAAGACCCATGATTCCAATAGTTGGATCATACTTAGCACCTTCAATATCAATATATTCTGGAATTCCAAATGCAATATTTCCGTTATCATCAAATTGTTGGGGTTTCAAATGAAATTCTTTAGCTTCAAGCAATCTTGGTAACATATCAATGGCTTGTTTTTTTCTGAGTGTAAGTTTGCATCCTATTGGAAGGCCTGGTCTTAATCCCCATGCAGGTATTCTTTTCTTTGTGACTGTTTTAACAGGAGTTATGCCTGTTAAGCTTTTGATTAGTTTAACTCCTTTCTCAAGCTTATTGGCATCTTTGCCTGCACCCACATTAAGGGTTAGTTTCTCAATCCTGATAGTTTTCATTAGATTTACCATATTTTCACTTTCTGTCTTTTTCTTCTGGCAATGTTATTGATGATTTAGTTTTGCCAACAACAAATGCGTATTCTTTCAATGTTTCGAAAACTGCGCCTGATTGTGTTTTGTATGTAATTTTATTTTGTGCAACATTTTCAATTATTCCTGTGCTACCTGCATGTTTTCCACCAACTAGATACACTATCATTTTTGGTTCAAGTTTCAAATGTTCTAAAACTTTAAGTGATGGAACTTCCATAACAAGGCTATCTCCTGTATTGTAATCTTTATTTTTTGCATCAACTAAAATATTTTTACCATCATGTAATCCTATTTGAATTTTATTTTTGTACATTACTTTCTTCATAATTTTGCATGGTTTAATTGAAACTTCTTTGTCTTCTATTTTTATTGTATCAATTTTACCGCTATTATTGAGTATTATTCTATATTTATCATTGGAAGCTGGCATTGTAATCGTGTCCATAAGCCCAACAATAAATTTCACATCATTTCTTTTTTTACCATCGACCAAAAGTTGATATTTTGTTATCATGTACTTTGCTTCTTTAGCATTGCTAGCAAGCTTCATCATATCTCTTAAAAGTACAACAACAGGAACACCAGTTTCAAATGAATGTGAACCTGGGTTTGGTCTTGTGATATACTTATTTTCTTTTCTTAATATTTCCCATCTTTTAGGAGCAGGTAATCTTTTGAGATGATTTTTCATTTTTTGGCCTCCAATCTTTTCATTCTTGCCTTATCATCTGTATTAAATTCAATAATCATTAATTTTGAAGCATGCAAAGGGTATTGTACTTTACTTCCATCTTTTTTGATAAGTTCAATATTTTCTAAACGTACTCTTGAATTTTTTAAGTCAACACTTACTACCTTTGCAGTTTTTTTTGCAAATTGTCCTGACATAATTTTTACTTTATCTCCTTTTTTTAATCTAAATGATCTCTTTCCATATTTTTTTCTAAGATCAACTGATAAATGTGCATTCAAGAATTTGCCTTTAACATGCAATGGCGCATTCTCTATGTATTTTCTTTGTTTTCTTGGTTGTGAGCTTGATTTCCAGCTTATCAAAAAATCTTTTTTCATTTTTTATCACGCTTCATAATTTTTGATTATTATTTAGTTCATTTTTATGTGATTTTAAACTATTAAACTAGCAACTTTCGCAACGCCAGGATACCTGTCAGCTGCTTCTTTTGCAATTGGTCCTTTGAAAATGGTTCCTTTAGGTGTTCCTTTTTCATCTTTTAATACAACAGCTGAATTATCTTCGAATTTGACCCTCATTCCATTTGGTCTTCTATATTCTTTTCTTTGTCTAACAATTATTGCAAAAACAACCTGCTTTCTCATTTCAGGTCTGCCTCTTTTAACTGCTGCCATTACAAGAGCACCAACACCACATGAAGGTATTCTTCCTTTGGATGTTTTTGAATCCATAACTGAAGTTATCTTGATGACTTTTGCTCCTGAATTATCGCAGGTATCAACCCAGCTTCCTACATTTAATGCATTTGTGACCTTTGCTTTGACAGCTTGTACCATTTTATTTTCCTCTTAGTTTTTGATTATTTTTTAATAAAAATTATTCTTCATCTTCTTTAAATTGTTCTTGTTTTTTTGCTTTCTTTACAGGTTTTGTATCCTCTTTTTTATCAGCTTCTTTTTTCTTGCTTAGGATTTTTGCCTTTTCTTCTTCTTCTACCATTTTTTGGCCTTTGTATGTCGCAACTTCACCAACTTTTTCAACAATTATATGATGAATTGTTTTGGCAAGAGGTCTTGTTTCAGAAACTTTTACAATGTCTCCTTCCTTTGCATTAATACTTGGCGGATTATGAACGTGAAGTCTTGTTAATCTATTTTCATATCTTTCATATTTTGGAACATAATGTTTTCTTTTAATTTCAACAGTAGCACTTTTCATGGATTTACTGGAAACAACAACACCAACAAAGCTTTGGCCTCTAAGACTCACATTTGAATACTTAGTGGATGTTTCTCCTGTTACTGTTTTGCTTGTTTTTTTGCTTTTTACCATTTTTATTGTGACCTCACTTTGGAATTTTAAATTTTCATTTTAATTCTATCTTCTGGTCTTGCAACCAAAATATTTCCATCAATTTTGACTTTTTGATTATTCTTTAAATCAAAAGTTATTATGCAATCTTTTTTCAAGATTGTTTTTTTCTCTTTTTTATCTGTAAGCATAATGAACGTGTTTTTTGTCTCGTCAATAATTTTTCCATTCAAACCGACAAGCAACTTGTTCTTGCTTTCTATGACTTTAGCAAACATGCCTATAAATTCATGTCTGGCAACGTCTTTTGTTACCATTTTTTCTCCGTTAGATTTTATCTAACTTCGATTGTTTCCGGTGCGAATCCCATTTCAATTAGGAATTTACGAACAGCTTGTCTGTGTTCACCTTGCAGTTCGATTTTTCCTTCCTTCATTGTGCCACCGCAGGCCAACTTCGATTTGAGGTTTTTTGCAGCTTCTTTTAAATCAATAGCTTTTGTGTCAATTCCTTCAACAATTGTGTAATTCTTACCAAATTTTTTGTTGACAAGATACACTCTTATTTTCTGGCTTTCTTTGGCTATTGATTCGCAGACACAAAGTTCTATTGGCAATCCACACTTGGAGCAAATTTCACTCATGCCTTTTTGTCCCTCTTTTTGTCATTAATAGCAGTCATAATTTTTGCTATTGTTTTTTTCATCTGCTTTATTTGTCCAGGGTTCTTTGGCGTTGTGCCAGTTGCAACCTGAGCATTGCTTTTGATTAGCTCTTTTTTTACTTCAATGAGCTTTTCAGTAAGTTGATTATTATCCAATGATTTGATATCTTTGTATTTCATTTTGTAACACCAAAATTATTATTTATTGGGTCTCTTCTGATTTTACAGTTTCTTTTGTTTCAGTTTTTTCTTGTTTCTTTACTGCTTTTTTCTTTTTTGGTTTCTTCTCTTCTTTACTTTCATCGTTTGTATTTTTAGAAGATACAACTTCTTCATTAGCAGTATTTTCAACATTTTCTGGTGCAGCTTTAGTGCCATCATTTACTTCTTCAACACTTACTTGCCTTTCAGCTGTAACTTCAATATCATCCGGTAATTGAATATCTGGTGGCATTATTCTAACTTGTACACCAACTGTTCCAGTTTTAAGTTGAGCTTCAGTATATGCTTTTTTAACACCAATTTGTGCAATGTCTCCACTTTTTTTCAAATATCCTGTATAAAATCTCCAAGTTTTTGCTCTCGAGCTTGGTATTTTTCCAGATATTAAAATTTCAATTCCGAGTCCACCTGATGAAGTTACTGTTTCTTCCATTGCACTATGTGCAATTCCTTTAAATCTTGCAGCTCCGAATTTTTCTAGGCTTTCTGCAATCTTTTCAGCAATTATATTTGCATCAAGACCCGGCCTATCAACTTCGGCTATTTCTATTTGTGGATTTTCGAGATTGAATTTTCTTTTGAGTGTATTTGTTAATTTTTTGATATTTTGACCTTTTTTACCAACAACAAGTCCTGGTCTCATTGCATAGATTACTATTTTTTCTCCAAGTGGAGTTTTTTGTAATTTGGTATGAGAGTGACCAACTCTTTTAAGGGTATTTCTGATATATTCTTGCACTTGGAATTCTTTGATTTTTTGTGCGACGAATTGCCTTTCTATCATTGTGTACTACCTCATTAGTTCTGATTATCTGATTGAATATCATCTTTATTTTTCTTTTCAGTTGATTTTTGTTTTGGTGCTTCTTCAGCTTTTTTTTCAATTACAACAACTTCAACATGTGACCTTTTCATTTTGGCTCTTCCTTTTCTTCCATAGTGCCAAGGTCTTGATGCTTGTTGTGCTGCTATGTGTTCAATTATCAAATCATTTGAGTTAAGTCCCTTTAACTGGGCATTTGCATCAACTGAATTTAATAATGTTAAAATTGCTTCCGATGCTTTTACAGGATATCTTCCAGGGCCAATTCCTTTTTTATGACCTAAGTCTAATGTTGATCTGGTATATGGAATTGCTTGTTTCATTGCCATAACATTTGAAAGCACTTGTTTTGCTTTCTGCAATTTTTTACCTTTCAAATATTTGCAAATTTCAACACAGTGTTTTGTTGATATTGGTAAATCTTTGGCCATAGCTTTAGCATGGACCTCTGGAAACTTTGCCATTGCATAATGTATTACCATTTTGATTCCCTCTAAATTTATCTAACTGAGATTGCTGAACTACTTCTTGTTGCACCAATTCCAGGTGCACTATGTTCAACTCTTCTTCTTGTAAGTGCGAATTCTCCAAGTCTGTGTCCAATCATTTCTTCGGTTACAATAACAAGTGCGAATTCTCTTCCATTATGAACTTTTAAAGTCATTCCAATCATTAATGGTAAAACTATCATATCTCTGCAGTGTGTTTCAATATTTCTTTTTCCGGATTTTATTCTTTTGAGCAATTTTTTTTCTTCTTCAGTCCATCCTTTAGCAATCATTTTTCTTCTTTCTCTTGATGGAACTAACATGGCAAACTCTTTTTCACTCATTGCTTTGAGTTCAGCTACACTTTTTCCGCGATAAGTAAATTCTTTTTTTGCCATGAAATTCATTCCTCACACTATGTATTTTGATTATTAACCTCTACCTGTTCTTCTAGCTCTAATCTTACCAACTTTTCTACCAGGTGGTGCATTATGTGGTGCAATTGTAGGTACTCCTTTTTTGCCAGATCTTGAACCACCAAGTGGATGGTTAACTGCATTTTGTGATGTACCCGATATTGATGGCCAAAGTTTATTTCTAGCCTTATGTTTAAAGTAATTTGTTCCCGCCTTGAGTAGTGGTTTTTCTGGTCTTCCAGCGCCAGCAACAGTTCCAATAGCTGCTCTACATTCAGGATTGAAATCTTTCTTTTTCTTTGAAGGTAAAAGTACAGTGACCAAATTATTAACTTTTCCAACGACTTTTGCAAATCCACCAGTTGATCTAACTAATTTTCCACCATCTCCTGGTCTACATTCAACATTAAAAATAGATGTTCCTTCAGGGATATTTTTTAATGGGATTATATTTCCAATTCCAAGTTCAGCATTTTCTCCAGCTTGTACTATTTGTCCAAGTTTTATTCCTTCAGGAGCAACAGTATAGCAAACTTCTCCATTTTCAAAATTGATTTTTAATAATGGTGCATAATGTCCTGGACATTTTATAATATCAGTAATTGTTCCATTGATAAGTGTTGTAGTTGTTTTTGGAAATTTAGCTTGAGCTTGATAATAAAAGCTATGAGCTCTATATCTCATGCTTCCCTTTCCTCTCTTTTGTTGTATTAAGCTCTTACCCATGTTTTCACTCTCATATTTGTATCATTATTTAGTATTATTATTCCCATCTAATTACATCAATCCTAAATTTGTTGCAACATCAATTGCAGGTGTCGATTTATTGAATTTGACATAAGCTCTCTTTTCACTATGTGCTGAGTTGAAAGTATTTACATCATCAACTTTCACATTGAAAGTTTGTTCAATTGCTTTTTTTATTTCCTGTCTTGTTGCTTTTCTATCTACTACAAAAATCAATTTATTCTCAGATTCCATTAGTCTGATTGATTTTTCAGTTGCTAGTGGGTATTTGATTATTTCATTGATTTCCATAATTATCAGCTCTTAGTTAGTTTTTGATTGTTTTTTTGAAGGCTTATTTACTGCCTTTTTCTTAACTTCCAAATTATCATTTTGTTTTTTTACTTTAGTAACAGATGCAACTTTTTTCTCTGTTTCTTTTTTAACAGATTTTACTGTTTTACTTTTGTTATCAGTTTTTACATCAATATTATTTTGTACATGGTCATCTGTGAATAATTTTTCATTAGTAAGTCTATCAATTGCAGCTTCAGTATACAATGTTAATCTGCCAGGATTTGTTCCTGGAGCTAATGCTTCAACATTTAACATATTAACTTTGCAAATTTCAACACCAGGAAGGTTTGACCCATTCTGGTAAAGATTGCAATCATTTGAAACAACGATAAGTATTCCTCTATTTCTTTTGTATTTTCTTCCTCTACTTTTTCCTCTGCCTGCTCTAACATTTTTCTCTTGGTTTCTTACATATTCATTTTCTAAACCAAGCATATTCAAAGCAGAAAAAAGATCCTTTGCTTTACTAATTTGTTCAAAGCTTGAATCTAATATAAATGGGAAATGTTCAGGTAATAAATGACCTCTTGCAGTAACAATTTCTTTGTTTACTGTTGCAGAAATTGCACTTCTAATTGCTTTTCTTCTTTCTTTTTTGTTAACTTTAGTATCATACTTTTTTTCAACTTTTGGTGGATGTGCGCGTCTTCCGCCAACCATTCCTGGTGCGAATGCGCCAACCCAGCTCATTCTTGTTCCTCTACTGTTTAAGACTTTTCTTGGAACTCTTGAAATTCCAAGTCCATAAGATCCTCTATAATCTCTTCTTCTTCTAGAAACAACAGCGCTGGCATATTTACCGGCCATAGGATGAGCACCATAAGGCTGTCTCATATGGTCTTGAATTGCAATCACAACTCTTTTGATAATATCTGGTCTAAATTCTTCATGAAACTGTATAGGTAAATCCTTCTTTCCAATTTCTTTTTTTGTTGTATCGTATATTGGGATTTTCATAATTATTCACTTTTTTATTTTTAAAATAATATTTTTATTATTCTAATTATTTCTTTGGCTCTAAACTTATATGGTTAACAATTGGTGCATCTTTTGCTAATTTTCTGCTTTCTCTTCTTGGAGCAGTTAGCATTACTAATCTTTTTGAGCTTCCAGGCAATGATCCTTTTACTAACACATATTGATTATTAACAAGACCATAATGTACAAATCCACCATTAGGGTTTACATCTTTCGGATTATCTCCTATTTTTACAATCCATTTATTATATTCAGTTCTTTGATAATAACCTGTTTTACCTGCATGAGCAACTCTCCAAGATGTTGGGCCTCCCCATGATCCTACGTTTGCAGGATTTCTAATAGCTTTTTCAGATTTGTGTTGTCTAAATGCGACACCAAATCTTTTATGCGGGCCTTGAGTACCATGTCCCTTAGTTATTCCATGGACATCTATTCTTTGGCCCTCTTTAACAAAATCATTTATTCTTATCTCTTTTCCAAGCATATTTTTACCATAATTTGTTTTATCTTGTAAACTTCCACCAATTCCAATTTCAAAAACTTCTGGTTTTTTCTTACCAACCCCTGCTGTTCTTGGTTGAGTATAAACTACTAATTTTACATCAACAATTTCATCCATTTTAATATCTTCAAATTTTTTCTTGACTTTTTTTGGAACACTTATTTTTCTGCCTAGCTCTTTTTCTACTTTTTCAGAGCAAATTTCAGAAGAAACAGTTAAACCGTTTACTGTGTTTTTATAAAATCGAACAGAAAGAACTTTTAATGGTGGGCACTCAACAATTGTAACTGGAACAGATATTTCCATTCCTTTTGTTAGTTGATTGTGTCTATTGTCTGTAATAATAACGTGGGTCATGCCAGCTTTGTATCCTGCAAATCCTAATGGCTTTGCTTCTTTAGTTGGCATCCAAGTTTTAACTCTAGGATAGGCTCTTTTGGCTCTAACTCTAGGCCATACTCCCATGCTTCCGCAGTGCGGTTTGTTTGCTTTTGGCATTGTTTTTTAACCTTTCTTGAGTCGTATTACTCATGCTAAATTCGCAGCATGCTACATTTTCCAAGAGTCCTTTCGTTGAAGCTTTTTGTTAGAATTCAGGTATGTTTTCCCTGTACTGAAAAAAGCTTCTTTTCAGGCATTTGGGTGTACTATCAATACTTAAACCTTTTCGACCCGTTTAAATACGTATGTTCATGGGAATAATAGGGGGTTTATAAAGATTGCTGTAAGACTTTATTATCTCTCAGTAGAATCAATTTGTGAAAAATTCAAAAAAACTTCAAATTTTTTCAAATTTTAGATATTAGACATAATTCATAACAAATAATATAAAAAATGCTGCAGCATAAAGTGATAATATAATTGTATTTATTAGCCAAAAAAGTGCAGCTTCTTTTGTGTCAGTACTTTTTTTCATTTTTTTATGTACTATTTTTAATAAAACTAAGCTTGCAATAAACCAAAAGCCAAGTGCAATTACTTTTGGTCCACAAAGAACTGTGCCCATAAGTGTTGGTTCGCATCTCCATGAAACTACATAAATAAAAAATGCTATAAAAACAATGATAAATATATATTGCATCGCTTGATAATGTTTTCTGTTCATAATATAAAGAAATCTTTCATGTTTTAATAATCTTATCAATCCTATTATCTAATCCTATCAAAAAATCTTGCCAAAACTTAAATACTTACAGTCCAATCCTAAACATATGAAATGCGATGTGTGCAAAAATCCAATCGAAGAAACATTCCTAAAAAAAATTGTAGGTACTTATATTAAAGATAGTAATGGAAAAAAACATCTTATTTGTCCATCATGTCAAAATAAATTTAATAATGATAAGAAAAAAATATTAACGACGTTATAAATTCTGTATTTCATTTTTTCAATTAATTTTTATATTTACTTTATTTTGATATAAATAAGCAAAAACAGAAAAATCATAGGCAAATTTTGCCCTTGTAGCTCAGTCGAAGAGCACCTGTTTCGTAAACAGGGGGTCGAGGGTTCAAATCCCTCCAGGGGCTTTCTTTATTACTTATAAGTAATGACAAAAAGTAAATCTTTTTAAACTAATCTAATTCACATCAACTAATGAAAGATCAAAGGCAAAATAAATTAGCATTTCAAAATTTAAAGGTAACAATTGATACTTATATTTCAGATTATGAAAAAAGGCGATATTTATACAATGAGTTTCCCAAAGTTGACATACCTTTAGTTTTTTCTCTTTGGGATGAATTTCTTACTAAATTTGATGCTGAAAAAGCAATAAAAGGTGACGATGTATATTGGAAAGATAAAGAAACCAAGCAACCACATATTTTACAAGGGGAATCAATTGATACATTTAACGAAGTAATGGGTAAAAGTATTGGAGAAAAATTTCATGTTAATCTAAATTTAGCTCAAAATAAAATTAGAAATTGGGATTCTTTTTTTAAACTTCAAGAGGGAATAGAAACAGCTTTTGGTAATGGGGAATTGTATGGTTTTTTTATTCATGATATTGAACATCTATCTTGCGATATGTCAAGACAGTTTTGGGATATTTTTTATCCACGCTCCATAGAAAGTGAAACTAGAATGCGTTATGAAAGGCCAAGTATCCAACAGTTTCTTGAAGATTACAATAAAAATCCAGAAAATTATTTTGGAAATTTTATGGAGTCAGTTAAGATGGTACAATTCTTAGTAAATAACAAACTTGGTGAACCAATACCACAAACAAATTTTAAACCAGCTGAACTTGCTAAAAGAGTTGCAATGATACTTAAAAATAGACATCATCAACAAGATTGGGGAATTACACAAGGAAATATCTCTAATTCTAAAAGAAATGAAATAGTTCTTGATTGTGAAGATTTTGAACTATTAGGAAATTCAGGAGTTATCTTTTCTTCTATCTATAATCTTGCTAAAAATTCTTATAAAAAAGTTGAAGGAGAAAAAAATCAATCATACAAACTATTTATTCAAATATATCAAGCACCATTTTCTAACTATGTTATTACTATTGGCGATACAGGTAAACCAATAGATCTTAACATCATGAAAGACTTAATAAGAAATGAAATAAATGACAAGGGTATTGACAATATACATTTTTCTTCTAGTAAAATGAAAAATAGATATTCCAATTGGAAAAAATCAGATTATAAAGTTACACAATTAAATGTTGAGGATATAACTAACATTGCATTCATGGCAAGAATGACAGGTTTTGATAACAATGATGATTTTTCATCAGGTATGGGGCTTTATGGGGTTAAACATTTAGTAGATGACTTAGGTGGAAAAATTCTTTACGGTGAAAGCTTTGAGAATGGTGGTCCTATATTCACGCTAGTTATACCAAAAAAAATTCCAACCAACAAAGCTGAAAAGTATACAAATTCATTTGCAACAAGTATCAACCAAACAAGATTATATCATGGATTAAAAGTCGCTTAGAACTTTAAAATTTAATGTCATAGTTTTATCATAATTTCTTTTTCATTAAAGTATTATCTCCCCACTCTTTAGAATAAAGCTGTTTTACTTTTACATAACCTAATTTTTGATAGAATCCAACTGCATTTTTACTCGAAGCTAATTTAATAGTTTTATATCCTTTTTTTCTAGCAGCATTCTCGATATAGTTCATAAGCAATTTTCCAATTCCTTTATTGTGGTATTTAGGATTTACAAAAACAGCATGAACTCCTTTTTTATCAAAACTTAGTGTTCCAACAATACTCTTATTTTGCAAAGCAACAAATGTTCTTCTTCTTTTAGAATCTTCAATAATTTTTTTAGGTGTAAAATATTTTTGCATAAAATTGATAACAGTTTTTGGATAATATTTACTATTAACTTCCAAAAGATTTTTTCTTATCAAAAAAGAAACTTTCTTTGCATCTTTATTCACAAATTTTCTTATTTTTGTCATTATAATGATTAATCAATGTTTATTTATAAAAATGATTCTAAAAAAGATATCATCAAAAATTTTACAGCTGAATTAGAAAATAAAGTTAGGGAAATGCATGTAAATCTTTAATGTTGTAATATCTCACAATATTTTGCAAAGATTTATTTTTGATTGCTTTTTTCCCTTCTAAATGGGGAACTTTTTTGACAAAATTAGTAGTCATTTTCAAGAATACTTGTATCCTATAGAAGTTAAAGATCTTAACATTACATATGATGCATTGTTTAATGTAATAGTCAATAACAAAGAAAATTGTAATTATATTGATTCTTTAGTAAACACAAATTATCTAAATGACACTATAAAAAATAAAACAAGTTCTCTTGCATTTGACTATTTTCCAAAACTAAATAAAAGTTTAGCAGTTTTTACAACAGCATTTATCACTAGTTTAGCTAGTACACAATTTGATATAAATTATCATTCTTTAAACCAGTTAATATCAAATTCTGGTCCAGAAGAAATAAAACACGCAATTGAATACACTCTAAAAATTATTGAAGTTACTGCTCCTAAACTATTTGATGTGATAGCTACATATGCACTGCTTCATACAACTAGAAACTATTCTATATTATCAGAACTTAAAAGCATAGATGAATGTACAAATACTTTAAAAGAAATTAGATGAATCAATCACTTCAATAAAAATAACGATAAACAACAAAAAATACTAAAAATTCTAATTTCTGATTATTTCTTAATTATCTATTTTGTTCTAAATATTCATAAGCAGAATAAGCAGCATTAACTCCTTGTGCAACACCAGTTATCGCTTGTTTGAATTTTAAATTTGTGACATCACCAGCAGCATATACTCCTTCTAAATTTGTTTTTGCATCTGAATCAACAATAATTTCTCCATGAGAATCAACTTTTACACCTAATTTTACTGCAATGTCAGATAATGCAATATGTCCAATTGCGACAAATACTGAATTAAGTTCTAATTCTTTTTTACCATTATACTCTTTATCTAAAATTACACTACTAACAAATTTCTCGCCTTTTATTTCCAAAATATTCGTATTATAAATAATCTCAATTTTTTTATTAGCAACTAATCTATCGTAATTAACAGGCTCAGCTTTTATTTTATCTCCTCTGTAAATAATGTAAACTTTGCTGCAAAATTGTGCCAAAACAAGCGCATCTTTAGCTGCAGAATCAGCACCACCAATAACTGCTGCAATTTTATTTCTGTAGAATGCTCCGTCACAAAGTGCGCAATAATGAACTCCTTTGTTAAAATACTCTGCTTCACCTGGAACTTTTAATTTTCTCCATTCTGTTCCTGTTGCAAAGACAACTGCTTTTCCAAAATATTTTTCATTGCTTAAAGTTAATGCTTCGAAAATTTTTCCATTTTTTTTAATTTCAATTACTTTATCAGAAATAATTGTTGTGTTATAATCTTGTGCATGCTCTTTAACTTTTTCAGCAAGTTCAAATCCTGATAATTTCTTAAATCCTGGATAGTTTTCAACAACATCAGTTGTTGTAATAACTCCACCTGGAACTTCACCTATAATAACAGTTTTCATATTAAATCTTCCAGCATAAACTGCAGTTCCATAACCTACAATACCCGATCCAACAATTAACATATCATAAATTTCATTTGTCATAGAATAGAAGAAAGATAAGGGATATTTAAAGATTAGTGAGATTAAATGGGCCCGCCCAGATTCGAACTGGGGACCTCCGCCGTGTGAAGGCGGCATCATAACCAACTAGACCACGAGCCCAATATTTTATCAGTTAAATTCTATCTTTATAAAAATATTCTATATTATTACTTCCTTTTTTAGAATTTCATATTCAAATTGATAAATAATCTTCTCCTATCTTTTTGTTATTATTGCTAATTTCTTATCAAAAATTAAAGAATACTTCCCATATTGACACAAGTATTTATGCAAATACCTTGATGCTTTTTTTGGAGATTGGCAAACAATAAATTTTCCATTCAATTTTAAATGATTGTGCACAAATTTTATTACATGTTTTGGTATTATTTTATATGGTGCAATATCTTTATGGCTTCTAACAACTATGGAGAACTCAACATACCATAACCATTTTGGTTCTTGAATAAATATATAATCAAATTGTTTGAAATTATTAATTTTTTTATCTAAAGCAAGTCTCGGATAATATGGGATTTTTTTATTTATATATTTTATATGTTGACAATTAAATTTTTTATAACCTATTGCCCATATTTTGTTTTTTAAAATTGTATAAAAAAAGTTAATTGAATCACAATTATCGTAACTTTTCTCATGATTTCCAGGTAATAATTCAAGTAATTCTCCTTTTATAATGTGTTTCTTTAGAATTTTTTTATCCAACTTATCTAAATTACTCATGTAAAAATCATTAATTCTATCTTATTTATTATTTTTGATAGTTTTTAACATTAAATTAAGAATCACTTATTTTTAACTTATTATTTATCTTCAACCTTCTTTCTTCTATTCTTAATATACTCTCTCCATTCCTGTTCTACTTCCTCATTACTTAGTGGTTTTGCCATATTAATCTTTCATAATAAAATTACTATATTAATTTTTCGATGTAATTCGATGTAATTTTTATATTACCAATCCTTCTAGTCTAATTATGCCTAATAAATCAAAAGAAAAATGGAAGACATATGGTAATGTTTTTGATGAATTTACAATTAACACTCTAAAAAAATTAATTGGACAAAAGCATTTTCAAGGCATTGAGAGTCCAGTTTCTATAGGTAAAGAAGCTAATATTTTTAGTGGGAAAACTGAAAATGGTTATGTTGCAATAAAAATTTACAGACTAGAAGCTTGCGATTTTAATAGGATGTATGATTATTTAAAATATGATGTAAGGTATCCAAAAATAAAAAAAGGCAAACGCAATATTGTTTTTACCTGGACACAAAGAGAATATAGGAATCTTATGAATGCAAGAGAAGCAGGAGTAAATGTTCCAACACCTATAACAAGATTAAATAATGTTTTAGTTTTAGAATTTATAGGGAATAATGAAACTGGCGAAGCGGAAATGAAATTAAAACAAAAAATGCCTGCTGATCCAAACGAATTTTTCGATTTAACTATTGAAAATGTAAGAAAACTCTTCAAAGCAGGTTTAGTTCACGGTGATCTTTCGGAGTATAATATATTAAATCACGACGAGATTCCAGTAATAATAGACATGTCACAATCCTCTTCAGTAAAAAGTTCAAATGCTGTTGAATTATTTGATAGAGATATCAAAAATATTGCCAGATTTTTCTCAAAGCAAGGGGTAAAAACAAATTATGATGATGTCAGAAAAAAAATATTAGCAGAATAAATCTCTACTGCTCAACAAAATACCAAATAAATACTCAATAAATATCAAACTAATCTCAAATTTATAATATCTGTTACTCTTATTATCCGACAAAGCTTTAAAAAACAACACTCTTTCCAAAGTACCATGACAGAATACTCTTATGAACTAAAAATCCCAAAAGAAAGGGTTGCAGTTTTAATAGGTAAGAATGGCGAAGTTAAAAAACAGCTAGAAGAAAATACTAAAACTAAAATAAGAGTGGATAGTGAAGAAGGTGATGTTTTTGTCAGTGGCGAAGATGGTGTTACATTATTTAATGTACGGGAAATAATCAAAGCAATTGGACGTGGTTTTAATCCCGAACTTGCATTTTTATTATTACAACAAGACTATTTATTTGAATTAATAGAAATTCAAGATTACGCATCAACACCAAAACATGTTTTAAGATTAAAAGGAAGAGTTATTGGTGCAGGCGGTAAGTCTAGAAGAACAATTGAAGAATTAACTGAAACATATATTTCAGTTTATGGTAAAACAATAGCAATCATAGGTCAAGCTGAAAATATGGCCCTTGTAAGAAAAGCAGTCGAATCATTGCTTGAAGGCTCACCACATGCCAATGTTTATAGATGGTTAGAACAGAAGAGAAAAGAGCTCAAAAGTAGCGAGATGATAGGATTTAATAAATTCTAAATTTAAATTTAATCTTAGATTTAATAAACCCTTAAAAAATCAATTTCTTGATAGTAAATTTATGGTAAATTTGTTTATTATTTTTATTTTTAATCAAATAACAAAAACTTTTTTATATCAATTGGCAACAATTCTCTTTGAAAAAGAATGGTTGATAAAAAAATGACTGATAAAAATCAAACTACTTTAGACGAAGCAAGCACTTCATTAGTTAAATCAACAAAAAATAATTCATCTAAAGATACAACTTCAATAGCTCAAGCAATGGGTGAAAAACAAAGAGAAATTTCTATTTCAGAATTTTTTGCAAAAAATAGGCATCTTCTGGGATTCGACAACAAAAGAAAATCATTATTAACAACAGTAAGAGAAGCAGTTGACAATAGTTTAGATGCATGTGAAGAAGCAGGCGTTCTCCCAGAAATTTCAGTTGAAATTATAGAAATTAGCGAAGATCATTATCGTGTGATTGTTGAGGACAATGGTCCAGGAATTGTAAAAAAACAAATTCCAAATGTTTTTGCAAAACTTCTATATGGTAGCAAGTTTCATAAATTATCTCAATCAAGAGGCCAGCAAGGAATTGGTATTTCAGCTGCAGTTATGTACGCTCAGTTAACAACAGGTAGACCAGCTAAAATAACATCCAGAATTGGCACAAAAGAGCCAGCTCATTACTATGAATTACAAATTGATACTCAAAAAAATCAGCCAAAAATACTAAAAGAAGATATAGTTGAATGGACTACACAGCACGGCACAAAAATTGAGCTTGATATCGAGGCAACCTATCAAAAAGGAGACCAATCAGTTGACCAATATTTGAAAGAAACTGCAATAGTAAATCCTCATGTAACAATAATTTATACCAATCCTAAAGCAGAGCAAATTATATTCACAAGAGCAACAGATAAACTTCCTGAAAGGCCAAAAGAAATTAAACCTCACCCATATGGTGTTGAACTTGGTATTTTAATGCAAATGGCAAAAAATACTGAAGCTAGAACTCTTCAAAGTTTTTTAACAAATGAATTTTCAAGAGTTGGGGCAAATACAGCAAAAGAAATTTGTGAGAATTCAGCACTTCTTCCCAATACTAAACCAAAAGATCTCTCAAGAGAACAAGCAGAATCATTAATGAAAGGAATTCAAAAAACAAAAATCATTGCTCCGCCAACTGATTGCATTTCTCCAATAACTGAAGAGCTTTTGGAAAAAGGCCTCAAAAAAGAAATAATGGCAGAATTTTACACTGCAGTAACAAGGCCGCCGAGTGTTTACAGGGGAAATCCTTTTGTTATTGAAGTTGGAATTGCATACGGTGGAGAGCAGCCAGCAGACAAAACAATTAATTTACTAAGATTTGCAAATAGAGTTCCTTTGCTCTATGAACAAGGCGCGTGTGCAGTTACAAAGTCAGTTATTCAAACAGCATGGCGTTCTTATGGATTAAATCAAAGTCAAAATTCTCTTCCAGTTGGTCCAGTAACAATTGGAGTTCATATTGCATCAGTTTGGGTTCCATTCACATCAGAAAGTAAAGAAGCAATTGCAAGTTACCCTGAAATAATCAAAGAAGTTAAGCTTGCATTGCAAGAAGCAGGCAGAAAACTTTCAGGTTATGTTTCGAAGAAAAAACGTGTTGGCGACGAGCTGAAAAAAAGAGGTTACATCGAAAAATATATTCCTCATGTTGCAATTGCATTAAAAGAATTATTAGGATTAAAAGAATTTGAGCAGCGTAAAGTTGAAACATCATTAAAAGAAATGCTTGAGCAAAATCGTGGACAAATTGAAGAAATAGCTGATAAAAACGAAGAATACGATGAAGAATTTGCAAATATAGGAAAAGAAGATGAATCTGATAATGAGTCTAATAATGAAAATAATCTAGAAGAAAATCAATCAGAAAATTTATCAGAAAAAAAATCAAAATCAAAAGGTAAGAAACAAAATGACGGAGAAAAAGATGAGTAAAACAAAAGAGCAGGACGATAAAGTCATTGGCAAAATTACAGGTGTTGCTAAAGATGTCTATGGAAAAATTCTTGCAAACACCCAGCCTCAATTATCAATGCCTCTTAGAAGTTTACAAAACGTTTCTTATGATCCTAAAGTTGGTTATTTTGAATTAGTTGGAAAATTCAAAGAAAGAACACTTACGGCATCAACTGTTAAAACTTTTGCACAAACACTAAAGATGATGTCCTTATCTAAAGAGCTTGTTAAAACTGATGATATTGCAACTAAAAGAGAAGCATATTACGTATCGAAAAACTGGGGCGAAGCAAGATTCAATGAACAGCCAGAATCAGATATGGTAATGGATGATATTGAAGCAATGCTCATGGTAAATAGGGAACAACTAGGTTTTATTCCAGAAGAAAAAGGTGGAGATGTTTCTGGAAAATTAATTGTTATCGATCAAGATACTGAAACTGGAAAAGACATAGAAATTGATTGTACAAAATTTGGTTCAGGCGCATACTCTGTTCCAAGCAGCGTTGAGCATTTACAATTTGATACAGATGCAGAATTCATTTTAGCAATTGAAACTGCAGGTATGTATCAAAGATTAGTTAAACACGCTTATTGGAAAAAAGCAAAATGCATTTTGATTTCACTTGGAGGAGTTCCAACAAGAGCATGCAGAAGATTCTTAAGAAGATTAAGCGACGAGAAAAAACTTCCTGTTTATGGATTCACAGATTGTGATCCTTACGGCATTGCAAATATTTATAGAACTCTAAAAGTAGGAAGCGGAAATTCAGCACATATCAATAAATTCTTCTGTGTTCCAAGAGCAAAATTCTTAGGAGTTACTCCTCAAGATATTATTGATTATAAACTTCCAACTCATCCATTAAAAGATATTGATATTAAAAGAACACAAGACGCTTTCAAGAATGATCCATTCATAAGACATTATCCAGAATGGCAAAAAGCATTAAGACTCTTAATTACTCTGAAAAAAAGAGCAGAACAGCAAGCACTAGCTGCAGCAGGACTAAATTTTGTAATTACACATTACCTACCTGAAAAGTTAGAGCATCCTGAGAAATTCTTACCCTAAAACCAATTAAATTACTGATAAATTATTTTTTATTTTACAAATTAACTTTATATCTTAACTCCGATATTTTTCAATTCTTTTTTAACCTGAGAAACTGACTTAAATTGAATAATTTTCATACCAACTTTTTTAGCGCCATCAATACATACTTTTCTATCGTCAATAAAAATAGAATTATTAGCAGCAATTTTTAATTTTTCTAATGTCAATAAATAAATCCTTTTATCAGGTTTTATTAATTTAACATAGCAAGATGCAGTTACAACATGAAACATTCTCTTAAATTTTTTTGAGTATCTTTTAATATTACCAATTTCAGTATCAGTTAGCATTGCAATTTTGTATCCATTTTTTTTCAATTTTAGAACTAATTTATACATTTCTTTTTTTGGTTTGAAATGTATTTCAGTTGCTTTTCCCCATGTTAAATCCTTGGGTATATTTACTTTTAAAGAAGAACCAACTTTCTTCCAATATTGTTTTTCACTGATTTTAGCTGTTACTAATTTTGGCCAATATTTATTTTGTATTTTAATATAATCTTCAGTTTTAACATCTAATCTTTTAGATATATATCTATCTCTTATTTTTCCAGGATTATCATGCAAAACTCCACCCCAATCAAAAATAACTCCTTCAATTTTCATAAAAATCACCGAACTAAAATTTTATTTTATTATTTTAATTTTTATTGACAAAGCCATTGTTTTTCTTCTTCTTCTAATTCAAAATATTCGGATAACTCTTCAGCTTGTTTTTTATCTTTTTGAAAAATGATTTTCATATAAGGAACAGTACTTTGAATTGCCGCTCTAGTTGAAGTATGTGTTTTTACTGCAACTTTTTTTGCAATTGCTTTTCTTTTTGCATATTTCATATTCGCTTGCCAAATTTTAAGAAGTTTCATTGTTGGTTTATATCCAACTAAACCTGGATATTTTTCTTTTTTGGATAGTGCAACTCCTGCAGTTAGTAAATCACTAATATAAACCATAAATCTCCAATGCTGCCATCTTCTTATTCTTCCTTTGAAAACATCCGCTCTAGACATAACATCATAAGCTCTTGCCAAATCTTCTGGTTTTGTGTATTCCTTTGGCATATTTTCATCAAGCCATAAAAAGCATTGGTCAAAATCTTCATCAACATTATCAAAAGCACCTTTAGCTACTTTGACATCTGTTGATTTAAGAATTTTTAATAATGCATTAATGATTGTATCTTGTCTGTTTCTTTCTCCTAAAATATCAAGATCTTTTATTTCATCATTAAATCCTGCCAGTGTTTGTAAATCATTTATTGCAGCCCTAGCATCTCCTCCAGATAATCTAGAAACACTTTTTAAAACTTCATCTTTAATTTTTAATTTCTCCTGCTCCGAAATTTTTTTTATAATGTTATAAATTGAATTGGACGAAAGTGCAGCAAATTCTAAAACTAAACATTTTGTCTTTAAACTATTATATTTATAGTCTGCTACATTATTTGCAGTAAGTACAATTGGAAATGTTGTTTTTTCAATAAGCTTAATTAATGCATTAAGTCCTCCCCTATCTTCAGTTCCTGCAATTCCATCAACTTCATCAACTAAAATTATTTTTCCTTTGGAAAAAAGTGACATTTGTGATACTGCAGCACCAACAACTAAATTAATTCCAGCTTCATTTCTAAAATCAGATGCATTAACTTCAACAATCTCAAGATCTAAATCGTGTGCAATTGCATAAACTGCAACAGTTTTGCCAGTACCAGTTAATCCGTGCAAAAGCAATGCTTTTTTCTTCTGTTTTTTGTAATCTTGAATGTATTTAATTATAGTAGAAACTATCTCCTCTTGTCCAATAATTTCTTTTACACTATTTGGACAATATTTTTTAAAAAATGGAACCTGTGTTTTTTGCATCAAAATATAATAAGGAACAAGGTATTAAAAGGTTTTGAAAAATATTTGAAAATTTGTGTTTTACTAGAAAAAATATAAAATTTACTAAAAATACAAATCTTAATATTTCTTAATATTTTTTTATTCAAACAATTTTTTATATTGGAAATATCCTTCTTTATCAAGGTCTTTTTTTGGAATAAATTTTAATGAAGCTGAATTAATACAATATCTAAGTCCATTTGGTCCTGGGCCATCCTCAAAAACATGCCCAAGATGCGAATTAGCTTCACTACTTCTAATCTCTATTCTACCTGTTCCATCTGAATCTTCTTTTGCAACAACACTACTATTTTCTATTGGCTTTGTAAAACTTGGCCAGCCAGTTTTAGAATCAAATTTATCTTTTGAACTAAATAAAGGTTCACCCGATACAACATCAACATAAATTCCTTCCTCATGATTGTTCCAGTAATCATTTTCAAAAGCAGGCTCAGTACTACACTGTTGAGTTACTTTATATTGCATTGGTGTTAATTTCTTCTTTAATTCTTCATCTAAAATGTTTCCCCATACATCTTTTAAAACTTCTTCTCTTCCAGATCCTTTTTTATAAAAATTGTAATCTGTAGGGTTTTTCAAATAATATTCTTGATGATATTCTTCAGCAGAATAAAATTTAGTTGCAGGAAGTATAGTAGTCACAATTTTCTTTTTAATCATGCCTGATTTTTCAAGCTCTTGTTTTGATTTTTCAGCAATACTTTTTTGTTTTTCATTCATATAAAAAATAGCACTTCTATATTGAGATCCTTTGTCAGAAAACTGTCCTTTATCATTTGTCGGATCAATATTTTGCCAATAAAAATTTAAAACTTTTTCATAGTCAATAACTTTTGAATCATACACTACTTTTACAGCTTCATAGTGTCCAGTATTACCAAGCGAAACTTCTTCATAAGTCGGATTCTCAGTTTTTCCACCAGTATATCCAGCTGTTGCATCAATTACTCCATCTAATTGTTCAAATGATGCTTCTAAACACCAAAAACAACCACCTGCAAATATTGCAGTTTCATTATTGCTTGTGTTTAATAAACTTAAATTTTTAATTTCCAACATTTTTTCACTTTTCAAATTTTCACATCCAACAGATAATAAAATAATTATAACTATAAACAAAATATTAAACCTTTTCATAA
This sequence comes from uncultured Methanosarcinales archaeon, assembly GCA_964604995.1. Lineage (GTDB taxonomy): Archaea > Nanobdellota > Nanobdellia > Woesearchaeales > JABMPP01 > JAGVYD01. Next base: position 4,597 of record CAZSAD010000019.1, on the reverse strand, counting down.
TCTTATCACCTAATTATCAAATTTAAATCTGATGTTTAACCTTAAATATAATGAAAAATAAAAAAATTAAGAAACTAATCTATCGCAACTTCACTTATTTTTTCATATAAAATTCTTTTTTCTTTTTGTCAAATTTTTCAATTGCATATCTAAGCATTGTCCTTGGCATTTTTTTATAATGTTTCATTAAGAATTTTTCTTCGGCTTTTTGATCTCTCTTCCCAGCTTCGCGAAGCATCCATCCAACTGCTTTATGCATTAAATCATGTTTATCATTAAGAAGTATTTTACTTAATTTGAATGTATCATTAAATTGTTTATTTCGAATAAATTCAAATGTTGCAATTATTGAAATTCTTCTCTCCCACAAATTATCTGATTTTACAAGTTTATACAAAATTGATCTATCCTTATTAAGTAAATGTGAACCTAAAATTTTGCTTGCAGTCAAATCAACAAGGTCCCAATTATTAATTGACTTTGTATTTGCAAGATAAAAATCAACAATTTGTTTTTTTTGTTCTTCACTAGCTTTCTTATACTTTTTAGTAAGTATCAATATACCCGTTAACCTATGTTCATGGTATTTACTTAGTAATAATTTTTCAATATCCCACAAATTCATTTCAATATATTTCTTAGCAAGTTTATGCTGCTCTGGAACCATTATTCCAAGAAACTTATCCCCTTCACCATATTGTCCTTTTCCAGTTTTAAAAAACCAAGAATATACTTTTACTTTTTTTGGATTTGCTAAAGATTGCATCTCTTTTTTAATTTCAGTTATCATATTTTTTGTTAGCATATTATTGGAATAATTATTAGATTTATATTATTTCTCCTATTTCTCCTTAACATTTAAATACTATGGGTTGTCACTTTCTCCTCTATGGAACTACCTGAAAGATATGATCCAAAGATATCTGAGCCAAAATGGCAAAAATACTGGGAAGAACAAGGCATTTTCAAATTTGATGAAAAATCAGATGCCAAAATTTATTCAGTAGATACTCCTCCACCAACTATTTCTGGTAAAATGCATATTGGTCATGCATTCTCATATTCTCAACAAGATTTTGTTATAAGATACAAGAGGATGAAAGGTTACAATGTATTTTATCCATTCGGAACAGATGATAATGGTCTTCCAACTGAAAAATTAGTTGAAAAGCTGAAAAATGTTAGAAGCAAAGCAATGGACAGAAAAGCATTTGCCAAATTGTGTATGGATACTTTAGAAGAAGTTAGGCCAAAATTTGTAAAAGATTGGAAAAATTTGGGAATCTCTTGCGATTTTACTCTTTATTATACAACAATTAGTGATCATTGTCAAAAAATCAGTCAAAAAAGTTTTCTTGATTTATATAAACAAGGAAGAATAATTAGAAACAAATATCCGGTAATCTTTTGTCCAAATTGTCAAACAACAATTGCACAAGTTGAAATGAAAGATGTTGAAAAAGAAAGCAATCTAGTTTACATTAAAGCTAAAGTTGTAGACACAAACGATGAATTAATTTTTGCAACAACAAGGCCAGAATTAATTTGGGGATGTGTTGGAATTTCAGTTCATCCAAATGATTCAAGATACAAACATCTTCTAGGAAAGCAAGTAAAAATTCCATTAATAGACAGAACAGTTGAACTTATTGCTGATGATTTTACAGATATGGAATATGGTTCAGGAGTTGTTTATTACTGTTCTTATGGGGGGGTTGAATGTATTGACTGGCTACAAAGGCATCCAACTGTCAAAGCAGTAAATGTTATGGGTCTTGATGGTAGATATAATGATTTAGCTGGCTTTTGCAAAGGAATGAAAAGCGATGAAGCAAGAAAAAAAGTAATTGAAGAATTGCAAAAAGAAGGTTCTTTGGTTAAAACAGAAAAGTTGAAGCATACAGTAAATACCCACGAAAGATGTGATACAGATATTGAATACATTGCAACAGAGCAATGGTACATAAAATATCTTGATTTAAAAGATAAATTCTTGGAAGCTGGAGAAAAATTAAATTGGCACCCTGAATTTATGAAATCACGTTATGATAATTGGATTAAAGGATTAAGATGGGATTGGAATATTTCAAGACAAAGATATTATGGTGTTCCATTCCCATTATGGTACACAAAAGATGGAAAAGTAATTTTAGCAGATGTTAGTCAATTGCCAGTTGATCCTTTAACAGATAAACCTAAATCTCTTCCATTGGGAGTTAAAATGGAAGATATACTTCCTGAAAAAGATGTAATGGATACTTGGGCAACATCTTCTCTTACTCCTCAATTAGCTATTCAACTAATTAAAGATGAAAATGTAAAAAAGAAATTATTTCCAATGTCACTTAGACCACAAGCTCATGACATTATAACTTTCTGGTTATTCAACACTGTTGTAAAAAGTGTGATGCATTACAATACCATTCCTTGGGAAGATGTCATGATTTCTGGTTGGGCATTAGATCCACATGGAAAAAAAATGAGCAAAAGCAAAGGTAATGTAATTGAACCACAAATTATGATTGATAAATATAGTGCAGATAGTTTAAGATACTGGGCAGCAGGCTCAAAATTAGGAGAAGATTTACCATTTCAAGAAAAAGATTTAGTTACCGGACAGAAATTTGTGAACAAACTTTGGAATGCAAGTAAATTTGCATTAATGAATTTAGGAGAATATAATTACGAAGAGCCAAAAGAACTTTATCCAATTGACAAATTTATGCTTTCTTTGTTAAATAGATTAATTGAACAATCTACACTTTCATTTGATAAATATGAATATGTAAGAACAAAGCTCGAAACTGAAAAATTCTTCTGGCAAATATTTTGTGACAATTATCTTGAGATTGTAAAAGATAGATTTTACAATCCTCAAAATTATAATGAGGACGCAATTGTCTCAGCAAAATATACTCTTTATACAACATTGTTTACACTATTAAAACTCATGGCACCAATAACACCCCATATTACTGAAGAAATTTATCACTTATATTTTGCAGCAAAAGATGGCAAAAAGTCAATTCATAACAGCGATTGGCCAAGCTATGATTCTTCAATTATAGATGAAAAAATAGAATTTTCAGGAAAACTTGCTTTAGATATAATAACTGCAATAAGAAAATTCAAATCAGAACAAACTTTTTCACTAAAAGTTGAGTTGCAAAAGATTATTATTGAGTGCAATGAAGAGCAAAAAAACTCTATAATGTCAATGCAAAAGGACGTTCTTTCAACTGGAAAAGTTCTTAGCATGGAATTTGACAAAGCAGATAAAGAATTTGCTAAAGAAATTGGTATCGGAACAGGAATACTAGTTAGCTTTGTTAAATAAATTTGTTTAATTGTTAGTTCATTTGACCTTTCATTTTTTTATTATCATCAATTATTTTATCTTTGCTTAAATTAGTTTGTTTAACAAAATCTTCATAAATATTATTAACATAGTTTTGTACTTCTAAATAATTTTTATAGTTTTCACTTCTTATTATTCTTAAATAAAATATTATAAATCCACATGAAGTTCCTTTGGAAATAGTTCCTATTTCTTTTTGTTCTAACAAAGCTTGTTTGTAATAAGCTTCAAGTTCTCCACCTAAATGGTAAGAAGAATCAAGTTTTGCATAATAAAATTTAATTTTCCAATCTGGCATTTTATTTGGATTATTGCCAAAATAATTTTTAATGTTTTCTTCTTGCATCACATGCACATATTCATGGTATAATATGTATTTAAAATATATACTATCCTCTTTTTCTAAGTATCTCGGATCAGTGTATTTTATTATTCCACCTGTACCTAAAAAACTAGGAATAAATATTGCTGCCGCTCCATTATTCTCTTTCACAGTATCAACTTTCCAATATTGCAAATGTATCTTTCTATTAATTATCTCTTTAAATAAATCGTTGTCTTTTAGTAGTTGACATATTGGCAAAAATGCTTCGTTATTTGTTGAATCTGTCTTACTTTCTTCTGTTAGATTATCTCCTACTTCAATTAATTTCCATTCTTGACCATAAGAATTTCGAACAGCAAATAACAATAAAAATATGCTCATTACCAAAATTGGATGTTTAAATTCATCAATAATCTGCCCTATCTTTCTTTGTCCATATTCCTCAATTATTTTTAGAATACCTAGTCTCTTTTTTAATGGTGTAACTAATGTCGAAGTTTCTTTTAACAAATTAACTTCAGACATAAATAATTTTTTAAATTCGCCCCAATTATAATTTTCACTCTCTTTTTTATTTTTATTATAAAGATCCATAGCTTCTGCTTTTAGAATTGTTATTAATTCCAAATATTTTTCATTCCAGGATTTTAAAGCAAATTTTGCAGATAATAAAAAGTCTGAAACTAATTTAGCATTTTTTACATTTCTAAATTTTTTATTATCTGAATAGAAATTTTTTGAAATAAGATTTAATTTGTCTTTAAAGTTTTCTAAAATTGGAATCTCTTCTTTTAGAATTCTTCTTGAAAGTATTTTCATATCAACAACATCAAATTTATCATAAACCTGTTTTTTTAATTCATAAATTCCTTTTGTCTTCGGATCATCAGATTTATTTTGATAAAGTTTAAAAT
>CAZSAD010000018.1:0-33717 GCA_964604995.1 uncultured Methanosarcinales archaeon | reverse complement strand
TATCTCCACAAATCAACTTTATATTTTCTTTCATGGCAATTTTTAATGAATAAAAACAACCAAGTAATTCCCCATAATTATTTGTTTTATCTTTTGGCAACAATAATTTTCCAAAAGAATTTATTTCTTTTTTCGGAATTACTAAATACAATAAATTTTTCCCTTTTTCATCTGTTACACTAACTTCGACGCCATTTCCCCTTCCAGTTCCAGCATCAAAATAAATTCCCTTCTCAAGTTTATGATTTTTTGTTAAAATTGTTGATTCTTCTAACCATTCTTTAGCTTCATTTAATGTTTTAAAACTTTTAAATCTAGAACTCTTTTTCCAAACTTTTTCTTTGCAATCATCCCAATTATCTGTAATTCCTTTTTCATCTAATGTTTGGTATGCATAATATTTTTTTTGCATGCTATTCAACTATCTCTTTTTAATAATTTTTTTATGTGGACATCCAATTGAATTTTTCCCAGGATATTTCTCACAAATTAATGGTCTTTTAGAATTATATATTTTACAATAATATCCTTTATTATTAGTTTTCAAATGTTTACATGGAATTTTAAATTCTATCCAATATCCATTTTTATCTTCAGTAACTTCAACTAAATTTGTATCTAACAATTTAAATCTTTCAACTTCAGAAAGTGCATCCGGACTGGATTTTTTTGAATATCCAATTTGAAAAGAGGTGCAGCATTGAGCACATTTTGCACAATTCTTTGTATCAATATATTTTGAAGTATTCATAAGAAGTTAATTATAATTATTTACTTATAAAATATTGCATTAAACCCTAAAAGTTTAAATAGATCAAAGATAAAAATAATGTTAAGGGGTCTTAATGATAAGTCATTATTGCAAAATTTGTAAAGCAGGAATCTCGGAAAATGAATTTAATTTTTCTATTGATAATTATGGTCAGCCACTTTGTCGTGATCATCAAGAAACCCAAAAAAGATATAATATGATTAAAGGCCGAATAGCTGAAGCTTTAATTGAAGAATTATTTTTATCTTTAGATTATAATGTTTTTAGATATGGTATGGAAAATACAGTTCCGGGAGTTATGAAACTTCTTAAAGGAGTTAGATCTGATGTTGCAACTATGATTCGTCGTATGCCTGATTTTGTTGTACAAGCAAAAAATGGAGATGTTTTTTTTGTAGAAGTAAAATTCAATGCTAGCGAAACATTTTCTTTTGAAAATGTCGACAACAATTATCCGTTTGAAAATGCATTTTTTATTATTGTCTCAAAAAAACACATTAAATGTTTATCTTATAAACAATTAGCAGCTGGAGAAAAAATAACACCTACTTCACATAATTATTTGGGTAACATAGAAGAATTTAAGTTAGACAAAAAAGTAATTGTAGACTTTTGTGATTTTGCTGTTAGATTTTTTGAGAATGTATAACTAGTAAATTTTATTTATTGGCTTTTTTATCTCTCATTTTATAACCTTTAAATTAGTAATCATGATGCCCACTATCTGCAACATATCCCTCTCTTGTATGTGACTCTCTAAGTGGAGCGGGAATAGAGTTTAATTTTTTTGAGCAATGGTGTAATTCTGCTTGTCTATGTTTTGAACAAAATTCCCTTTTACAATAATGGCAAAAATAAGAGTTCCCATAATCTTTAATTTTCACATTACAATAATCACAAATATATTTTTTTATTTTTCCTTTTGATATATTTTTATCTGATTGCCAAGATGGTAAGGGTTTATAACCTTGATTTTCTATTTTATCTTCGATTTTTTTTGGCTTTGTTTTAGTTGTTATATCTTGATTCCAAGAAAAATTTCCAAATATTAAATGTAATATTAAAAAAATGATTATTCCATAAATGATAGTATTGATGATACTAATTTCAAGAATTTTAAGAAGAGTATAAGCTAAACTCAAAGAAACGAATATTATTGTTACAACATATCCCCAAGATATTGGTCTGTTTTCTGACATTCTAATATTTCAATTCTTTAAATCTATTTAACTTTTTTCTTTTCCCATTAACATTTAATACTTTTTTCTTCTTCACAAACATTTATATACTTAAGTTAATATCTATTAACTATGGTAAATATAAATAAAGTTCATCTAACTAAACTTCAGCAAGAGATACTAAGGCTTCTTTTCATTAGAGCAGGAGAAACAATTAATCAAAATAGGATATCAAAAATCCTAAAAGTAACTCCTCCTGCTGTGAAAAAAGCTCTTCTTGGTCTTAAAGATTTTATAGAATTATCCAAAGATAAAGAATCAAAAAGATTATCAATAAAAATAAACAGGCAAAGTAAAAAAGTTATTCAGTTAAAAAGAGCCGACAATCTAAAACTTATCTATGAATCCAATCTTGCAAATTTTCTTGAGGATAATTATCCTGGTGCAACAATAATCCTATTTGGTAGCTATTCAAGAGGAGAAGATACAACAAATTCAGATATTGATATTGCAATCATCGGAAGAAAAGAAAAAAAACTAGGTCTTGAAAATTTTGAAGTTATCCTGAATAGAAAAATCAACCGAAACTTTTACGGATCTTTTAGGGACATACATATAAATCTTAAAGAGAACCTCTGCAACGGCATAATTTTAGCCGGTTCAGTGGAATTATGAGTGCAATAAAAGATTTTCAAAAATTTCTAAAACAAGGAACAGTAAAAAAGCAAAGCATCGATACTTCAAGAGCAAATTTTTTAATAAAAGAATCACAAAAAGATTTAGTCAATCTAGAAGAAATGATTTTAAATCTAAAAATAAAAGATAGTAATGCAAGTTTATTTGTAAAATTTTGTTATGATATCCTAATGCAGCTTCTAAGAGCAAAAATGCTGCTTGATGGCTATAATGCTTCAGGATTTGGCGCTCACGAATCAGAAGCCTCTTATATGCGTATTTTAAATTTTAATGAAAGAGAAGTTTTGTTTGTTGATCAGATAAGATATTTCAGGAATGGGATTTTATATTATGGTAAAAATATAGACAAAGAATATGCACATAAAGTTGTGGAATTTACAAAAATGTTTTCTCCTAAAATACTAAAGATGCTACTCTAATTTTTAACTAACCTTTTTATACACAGATAAAATTTCAAATAGTATGAGAACACAACTAGTAGTTTCAGCTTATATCTTTGATAAAGATAAAGTTCTATTGATACATCATAAAAAACTAGACAAATGGCTTCCAGTTGGTGGTCATGTTGAAGATAATGAAAGTTCAGATGATGCAATACTTCGCGAAATCAGAGAAGAAGTAGGTTTAGAAGTTGAACTTTTAAATATTCCACAAATGCCAATTAAAGGTAATACAATAAGTATTTTAGCAATTCCTTTTCATGTGAATGTTCATAATGTTGGCGACCATGATCATTGCTCATTCTACTATCTAGCAAAAGCACTAAATCCAGAAAAACTAAAAATAAATAGAGAATTAAATAATTTTTTGTGGATTACAAAAGAAGAAATAGAACAAAAACCCATTCCTGAAGATGTAAAAGATCAATTGAGAATAGTATTTGATAAAATCACTAACTATCAATAAAATACTCTTAACAAAATAAAAATAGAATAAAAAATTTATATAAATTACAAATCTTCAATATTCATTATTTTCTCAGTTTGCTCTTTTGGCAATGATGCATCAATACTTACATTTGTATCTTTTTCTAATCTTTTAATCTCATCTTCGGGTTTTACATCAGTATAAACAAGACTTGAGACAAATTCTAATCTATCAAACATCTCATTTTTATTTACTCTTCCAACAAGTTTTGCCATATTACCAATAAGATCATTTTTTACTGATTCAAATTCATCAGGACTATCCTTAAATTTTAAAACTTCACTCTCGCTTTTTTTAATTAATCTGTCAACTTGATTTCTGAATAATACTATTCGAATAGTTTCAGATCCATCATCTAAAACTACATTCATAACATATGAATAAATTGGATTTACTTTTGCATGTTCATCACAATAAAACCCATCATCTCCTCTTGGTTTTGCGCGTCTGTTACAATGCGGGCATATTTCAAAGAATCTTAAATTAAACGCTTGTACAATTGTTCCAAGTATTTCAACATTTTCATCTTTTTCAGCAAGATCTCTTATGCTTTTTCTTGTGGCTGGCATTCTTTGCACTGCAGCTTTTGTTTCACCAATTACAACTCCTTGTGGGTCTATTGTAAAGCTGCTTTTGTTATTTAGATGCAACTCTTTTCTGCCGTTATTATCTTTTGCATAAGCATTTGCTAACTTTACAATTTGTCCTTCTCTAACATTTTGTAAATTTGCAACTTGATCATTCCATAAAACTACCCTTATATTTCCAGTTTCATCGCCAATAAGAAAACTTGCAACTTTTCCTTCTCTGCCATTAACATTAAAATTTCTAGTTTCATATATTTGTAATACTCTTCCAAATGTATCAACACTTCTCATTCCAGAAAGTATTCCTTTTATTTGCAGTGGACCTTGAGTTGGCATAGTTTCAACAAGTTTGATACCAAGTTCATTTGCAATTATATGTGCTGCTCCCTCTTTAGAAATAAGGCCAGATAACTGGTTCATTTTATTGTCAATTTTTTTCTCAATATCTTGCTTAGAAAGTTTTGTTTCCTCTTGGATTTTACGAATAATTTCCTCGCTTGAAATTTTAATCATCAATTTGTATCCCCCTATAACCCAATTCTTTAAATTTTAATATTTCTTGATTATTTCTGCTTACAAACTAAAGAAAACTAGGGCATATTTTTAAAGCTTATCTCCATATTAAATTTAATGACTCAAATAACTATCAAATAATTATTTTACCTGGTTTAAACAATAATCCTTCCCATTTATCATATTTTGACAAATTGTTTTATTCTTTGTTTTTATTGCCAAAAATAAATAACAATTATCTTTTAATTTTCCAGCACTCTCACAGCTTTGAGTTTGATTATTTTTAATTGAAGTTTGCATCACGCAATAATCTGTCATATTCTGCTTTAATTTTAAACAAGAATTAATATTATTATTCAAAACAGCAAGACAATATTTCGACATTGGACCAGCTTGTTCACAAAGAGTAATATCATTATTTTTAATAGCAGTTTCTGCAATTTTTACTTGATTTAAGCTGTAAGGTTCATCTTCAATTGGTATTTCTTCTTTATCTAAAATATTCATATTTACAACTCTTATTATATCCTTTGAGAAGAATATTCCAACTAATATCAATAAAACTGCAAGCAAACCAAGCAAGGAATATAATATTATTCCATTTCTTTTTCTTTCCAAAAAAGCTTGAGTTATTTCTTTTCCACTATAACCTAATTCAAGCAGTGCTTTTTCTATTGCATAATCGCTATATCCTGATCTTTTCTCAATCCGTATATATCTTCGTATTTCTTTTGACATTTTATTTTAAGATAAAACCTGTAAAGGTACACAAGTTTTTGCACTGCAATAACCATCAATATAATTGCCCAAATTTAAATAACCATCCATATTACCATCACAAGCGTATCCATCATCACTTTCGCTACATCCACAAGAAAATTTATTGGCATTTATTATCATAAATGTTATTGGATCAATTGCATTCCAATCATTATTTTTTAATACAAAAGCATTATTACATCTTTTGCATTCATTATCTTCACAAAATGTTGCAGGAATAGTTTCTCCAAATATATTCATTCCTGGAGCTGCAATACCATTGCATGCTAGTTCAGAACCACAGCCTTGTTCACATTTTCCAGCTTCATTTAATTTGTTATTACATTTTTCACATATATTATTGGAAGAACATCTATAATTATTTTTGAAAATTCCATTTTTTACTGGACTACATTTTTCTTCAACATTACCAATGCATCCATTATCCCCTGTATCACATTTCCATTTTGAATTTTTTTGTTCGACCAATATTGTTTGATCATTCTCATTCCATAAACAACAATTATTTGGCGAAGAATAATCCTGACATAAACCTTGCGGATTAAATAATCCCAAAATTGTGTCTTCACATTGTAATGTACTATGACTATCGCATTTTTGGTAATATTTAGAATTGGTTGTATCGCGTGCAATTGGTGATTCTTTATCACACAAATTTTCTGCACAAAGTCCATCTTGTGTAAATACTAACCATAATCCATCTGGACTTTGTTCACACATTTCTCCATCATATCCATCGCAACCGCATATATACTTATTACTTTTATTTACAATGTTCTCAGTACAGCAAACTTTTTCATTTAAATTTGTTTTAGAGCATATTCCATTTGTACCACTCTCTTTATTGCATGCCAATCCTTGCCCATCTCCTATATTCCATACACCAGCCTTTCCATCACAATAATATGTATCAGTTCCAACAGTTACTGTCTTGCAAGTATTTGTTGAATTGCAAATTGTCATATTTCCATCAACGCATGCATTTTTATTATTAGTATCTGCAAATATCCAATTATCTCCAGTTTTATCACAGCACTGTTTTCCATTTTCCCAATTACTTCCATAAGGCGTAGGCTTCATACATTCACAAACTGTTTGTGTTTGATCAGGTTCACTATTAAATTCACAAACAGCTCCAACGTATCCACTTCTATCTAGTAAGCATGAATTATTTTTGTAACCATCAGCTTTAGGATCAGCACCACAACCAGATTCACAAATATCATTGCTTAATGGTTGGGTCAGATAAGAAATACTATTTTGTTTTTTTGTATGTCTGGTAAAATTACACATTGTGCATTGTTTGTTGCTTCCATCACATCTAAGATCAGATGCATTTCCATCAAATCCTTTAGCATTTACATTATCACATACATATCCATTTTTCGAAGCACTACAGATAACCTTTTCAGTATCACATGAATTTAAACTTGTGTTACTAAGTCCAGAAGCCCATTGTGTGCAACATGATGTTTGTGTGCAAGTTCCATCATTTTGATAACCAGGAGTTAACCCAATTTTAACATTAGAATCACATCTATTTGCTGAGCCACATGAGTTACAATCATTTTTTATAATCCCACTTGAATTGATGCATGCATAACTTGTATCACAAGTATAACTATTTGTTGAGCTAACAACAGCACAAATTCCATCTCCATTTAAATTATTTGAACCGGTATTATCACACTTTGCACCATTTTGATAATTTGATAATTTAACAGAATCAGCGTTGCAACCACATTTTAAATTATGATTCGTATTAAATGCACCACTTACACTGCTCCAAACTTCTCTTGAACAATAATTTCCATTTAAGCACCATTGATTTACAGAAGGATTTCCACAAAAGGAATCATTCATTTTTGCAATAACATTTCCAGAGCAGCAGCAACCAAAATTTTGATCCGTTGAGTTCCAATTATCTTCTACTAAATCATCGCCACAGCATTTTGAAGCACTATTAGAATATTCCAATCCGCACGTTGTACAAAAATTTGAAATTGTGTCAGGATCTTTCCAAGTTCCACTTTCGCAGTATGACGGATAACTTCCTAATTTTTGACAAACATTTGTATTTGCACAGCTTCCATTTATATTAACACAACTTGTTGATGCATCACAGCATCTATTTGTGGTTGTTGTTGGTGTATTTTGACAATTTGCTGTTGAATGACTGTTTTGATTTGAACAATTTAATGAATATTCATCATTATCATCGCCACAGCATCCAGGTGCATTAACACCACTATACTCTCCAAACTCTCCTCCACCAAGTATCCATTTTGTTTTCTGATCAGCATTGGAATTTGGCCCTGAGCATGCAGTGCAATTGCTTTCACTGGTATCTAAATTGACTGACAAAAATCCAATGCTATCATTCATAATACCTGCATTTGCATTTACAAGTCGATAAGGAACATAATCTCTTGTTGTGCAATAATTTATACCTACAACACCAAAAACTTGTGTTGGTGAAGCACTAGTTCCACTATTGGAAAAACATGTTCCATCACACCAAGTTCTAGCAGTGCTTATATTTGGTGGTGGAACTTTTGTTTCATTAGAATTTAGTCGCGTTCCTATCATTGTTAAATCATATTTACTCCAACCATAAATATTATTATTTTCAAGAATGTTGCCTGGCCAATCTACAATTGGCATTTTTCTATCATAAGAATTAATATCAATACAATTCACAGCTATACCACATCCTTCATTACCACAAGCACCCTGGCACAAAAATTGTCCACTGGGCACATCATATCTTCCACCATCAGGCCCATTAGAAAGTCTCCAATTTTTATTGCAAATCCCAGTTGCCCAACTAAGTTTCAAATAACTTTTTTCAAACGATTCCCTATTTGAATAAGTGTAAGGGTAACATGCAATTGATTCAGCAGATTGACCACAACTAGTACCATCTGATTTAAATCCGAACCAGCACTCAGATTCTGAAGTTGGCTTTGGTCCAGCACATGTTTCAGTTTCTCCATTGCTTGTATTCTTATCATTACAAGGTGTAGAATTAGTCCAAGTATCAGTTATTGGTCCACTGCAAGCATTTCCTCTTGTTCCAGAACATTGTTGACTAACAATTCTATGATAAACATCATTAAGGTACCAAGGAATTTGATTAAATGGAGTTTCATAATGATCCATCTCATACCAATCCAATTCATTTCCATTAACCTTTTCTATTGTTGGCATTACATTAAGATCTAAATTATCATTTGTAAATCCTTCAGTATCATTGATTGCTAAAGTAGCTGGGAAATATTCTTTGCTTTTATTTGGCATAAAATTTGAATATGATTCAAAATGATAACATTCATTTCCTTTTGTTATATTGTAAATCCCATTTACTAAACTAACCTCACAGCATGAATGATTTCCTTCAAATGGATCAGTGGAAGAATCCCAATAATTAACATAATTTCCATTTATACTTAATTTCCCAAATATCAAATTATAATCGCTTTCATTATATTTATTAAAAGGATATGTTGCAATATTGCTTCTATGTGGCACACACTGTGTCACATTCACATCAATGAATTTTTTATACTGTCCTCCAGGACATGTTCCTGTAAATTCAATTGATACATTTATATTATGTATCCTATAATTATTAGTTCCATTTGTATTATTATCAAATGGGCCAGTAACATTGTTAATATCAAAATCATTCGGAGAAATTTTTGCATACATATTCAAAAGTGCAATTTTTGTGGCTGGTCCAGAGTATAATGTGTGACCAGTAATAATATTTGTTACCAACGATGTATGATTAGTTACTTCACTTTCATCTTGATAATCATATACCATATCTTTGCAGAATAATGTTGAACCACCTGTTTCAAAATAATATGGATCTTCAATTGATGCAACACTTTTATCAATATCTTGGAATTGATTATAACCTTCAGCCTTAAGTTGTGTTGTATCAAAAACTAAAATTCTAACATCTTGATAATCAGAATATTTTCCATTAGAAACATTGACTCTAACAATATGTGGTCCAGATTCATTTGCAGTTGTATTTATTTTTACTTTTCCAGTAAAACCTCCTTTAAAATAATATGAATTGCTATTTGTCCATTCACGTGGAGGTAAATTTCCTATCTCCGGATAAACTTTATACATGCAATTTGCAGGATTATCGGTGCAATTACCCAATGTATTTTTTAAATCATTTTCTAAAGTACTATTCCAATATTCATTATAATCTTGTTTCCATCCAGAATAATTATAAATTAATTCCCTCTCATCAGGATCTGTTGCATTGGGCTCAATTTCTATATAAGATCCTGCAGGTATAAAATAATCATAGCCCATGCTCTTATTAGGATAATAATAAGCAGATTTTCCAAGTCTATATCCTGCTTTGTATAAATTAATATCTTGAGTAATATAATCTAAAGTAGGCCATCTTCTTTGCCTTGCAAATTGAAAAATATAATCTTCTCCTAAAAGTGCAGAATATAATTTATCTTTAATTACAAACACATCATAATCTAATCCACTAGTTTTATTTAATTCATAATTGCTACTAGTTTCATTAACTAATCCATCCCATAAATCATAATCTAAAATTCCATTGTCTTTTCTTGTTGTGTAATCAACAATTCTTTTTATTGCTCCAAGTCTTACATTTTTTTGTGCTTTAAAATAAATCATTTTTGTAATTGGCGGATTTCCTTGAACTGAAATAACAATTGGAAATTTTACATATGCTAAAATCATATTATCTCCAATAGTTATATTAGAACTAGGCGGCATTTTTGTAATATTTTGTCCAGTTAAAAGTGCAATTCCTGTCAAATTAACACAAGAATCAGTTCTATTAGAAATAAAAAATTCAAGTTGTTCTTGCATTGATGGTCTTAAAATTGGGTTATCTCCATTATCTAAATAAAAAAATCTTTTTTTTCCAAAAGCAGCAGCGGAAGTATCATCTTCTTTATTCGTATTTATATTAGCCACAACATGTGATATGCATCCTTCTTTTGAAGTATTCATATTTCCTATAAAATAACATGAATTTGTTGGAGTTGAATTTTCTTCAGCTTTGCATATACCATATTGCAATAAATAAGGCATGCAAGGGTAATTTGGTAAATTTGTGTCATACTCAGTTGATGGAATACTTTTTGCATTCAAATTAAGAATAACCATTGTAACATTTGTTCCATTATAATAAACACTTTCAGGATCATCCATCCCTAAATTCATTTTTAATTTTGGAAGTATGCTTCCAGTTATATTACTAGGAATTATTCCTCCATGGATTCCTATTTGGTAAACTCCTTCATCTAATGATTGCTCAACACATTTTGAGACGTAAAAACTAATGGGGGTATTTTGAACAATATCACTATACACCTTGTCCACTCTTTTTTCCATAGTTTTTTGAGAAATGTAATTTTGCAGATAATAAAAAAAAGTAAATGTAGAAAGTATTAAAAGTCCAATTATTACAAACATTGTAAGCTGGGCTTTTCTAGTTGCCCACCTATTAATTTTCCTCTTTTTTTCCATTTTTTATTTATTTTATTTTACTTGGCAACATGCCATTAAAACAATGATGTTTAATTAACCCTTTTGATTAATAACAATTTATCAATGTGAATTGTCAATTACACTTTTTTCCCATTCTTTTATGATTCCATCAATCTCAAAATCTTTTATGTGATTTGAAAATTTTGTTCTAAATTCATGTACAAAATAATTTTGTTCATCCAGGTTTTTACATCTTAATACGATAAGGCAATCGTTTTTTCCAGAAAGAAAATAATGTTTTTCACAACTTTTGTTTTTTTTCAAAAAATCATCGATTTCTTTTTCAGTATCTAAAGTTAAATTTTGTAATGATGCTATGATCACACAAGAAATCATAAATCCCATTTCTTTCAAATTTAATTCTGTTTTGAACTTAACAAGATTAGCTTTAAGCATTTTGTTAAATCGGTATTTGACACTGTCTCTTTTGATTTTTGTTTTATTTGAAATTTCAGCAATGCTGCTTCTTGGATTTTCAAATAACTCATTCAAAATTTTTTTGTCTTTATCATCTAATTTATAATTAAAAGAACTTTCTTTTAGAAGGGTATTTTTACCAGAATCTTTATTTTTATCCAATTTTTTACTCATTTAAAATACCCACCACATAATTTATTACAAATAATAAGTAAATCTACACTATTTTTACTTATTTTAGGTAAATTAATATAAAAAAGTTTCGTAAAATTAGTATTATAACTTTAAAATCAGATTAAAACTGCAAAGAAGTAGTCATAATAAACAATAATCAAAAAAATTAGAATTATAATCAAAAGAAATATAATAAAAAATTAAATAATAATTTTATTTATCTTCTTCTCCACCGTCCTCAGGACCGTATGATGGCACAGCAGATTTTGAGATTATTGCAATATCTCCAACACTTTTAACTAATTCATGTGGGACAATGACTCCTTTAGCTGAACCGAGCACTTTACTTAAAAATGAGTTTTTGGTTGCTCTAACTCTCCATCCTGCAACTTTGTTTGTAGCTAAAATGGCTTCTTCAATATCACCAAAATAATCGCCGTCATCGGTGAATACCTTCATATCATAAACTTCAGTAATTTTTTTCATTTTAAGCATCTTTACACCTCGAAACTAGCCTTATCCTCGAAAAGTGGCATTCTTTACACAGTTCAAAGATGCAATGTTATATTTAAACTTTTTGCAAACCCACTCTCTAACTGATTCAAGTCTTAAAATATGGCAAATTCTTCAAATATGTTAAATGTTTTAGCCAAATGTTTATAACCCTTAAATTTAACCAATTTAATATGTCAAAAATACATATAATTGGTACATCGCATATCTCAAAACAATCAATGGATGAGATTGAAGAGTATATTTTAGAGCATAAACCTAATTATGTAGCTGTTGAATTAGATCAAAGAAGATACTTAGCACTTGAAGAAAAATCAAAACAGCCAAAAAGCAAGAAAAAAGCTAAAGATGGAAGACCAAGTATTTCAATGATTAAACAAGTTGGTTTTACAGGCTGGCTGTTTGGTGTTATTGGACATTATGTAGAGCAAAAATTGGGTAATAGTGTTGGTCTAAGTCCTGGTAGTGAGATGTTACACGCAATAAAACTTACCAAAAAACACAATCTTCAAATTGTTTTTATAGACCAAGATATCGAAATTACCCTAAGAAGACTAAGCTTAGAAATGCGATTTAAAGAAAAAATGCGAATAATTGCTGATATCTTTAAAGGTATATTTACAGGAAAAAGACAGCTTAGAAAAATGGGTATTACTCAAATAGATTTATCAACTGTTCCAGACAAAGAAATAATAAAAAAACTTATAGGATATGTTAAAATTAGATATCCTGGAATTTATAAAGTTCTAATTAAAGAAAGAAACAATGTCATGGCAAGAAATCTTTTGACACTTTCTTCATTAAATCCACAGGCTCACATACTTGCAGTTGTTGGTGCAGGCCACGAAGAAGGGATAGAAGATCTTCTTGAAAAAGGAAGATTAGGCAAAGTTGAATATACCTATTCTATTACTGCAGGTGAGGATAAAATAGAATTCTAAACTTTATTCATAAACTAAATTTCATCAAAGCGTCGAAAAATTATTATACCTATCCTTCATAAGTTAATATTATGGGACTATATATAGATCGTGTAAAAAATCATTTTAGATTCAATCTCAAAGAGCTGGAAGCTTTAAGTATTGCATGTCTAGTTGCAGCATTTCTATTCGCTTTTGACGATGGTGCTCCAACATTTGAGCTTTCACATTGGTTAGGAAACTATTTTTTGATTTTAATATTAGTAATACTAGTTTTTTTTATTCATGAAACTGCACATAAGCTTTGGGCATTAAGTACTGGTTATCGAGCAGAATACAAACTTTGGCCATATGGGATTGTAATTGCATTAATTGGTGCATTTCTCTCACAAGGAAAGTTTTTTTTCCTTGGTTTAGGTGGTGTTTGGCTAGTTGAAATGGGATTACATAGACTTGGAAGTTTTAGGCATGGTTTAAATCTTTCATTAAGTACTTGGGCAGCATTTGCAGGTCCACTTGTAAATTTGCTTTTAGCACTTATATTCAAACCAATTTATCTTGCAACAAATGCTTGGGCAATTGGAATGTTTGTAAAAATAAATTTATGGTATGCTGTATTTTCAATGATTCCTGTGCCTCCACTTGATGGTTCAACTGGATTTTTTGGAGCAAGATCTACTTTTATGCTGTTATTAGGAATAGTTATTGGTGCAGCAATTATGATATGGGTCGCACAATCATTTTGGTTAATGCTAATTGGGACTTTGGTTATAGGATTTTTATTTTGGATACTATATTTTATGACAATAGAAAAAGTTGAAATAAGTTAAAAAATTAAAATAATTGAACTAATCAATACACACATCAATGCACATATCAATACACATAATATTAACTTAGGTAAATACAATTTAATTAAATACTCTTCAATACCTTTCAATACCATTCCATTACAATCAAATAATTGGTGCAAAATGAAAAACAAAGAACTGGTGGATTATGTAATAAAAACAACTGCAATGGGTTATCCCAATGATAAAATAAAACAAGTTCTTTTGCAAACAGGATATAAAGAAAAAGATATTAATATTGCATTCAAACAATCATTTCCTTCTTCAAATAAAGCCCCTTTTCTAGGGTTCGATAAAAATAAAGCATTATATTTTTTGGCATTTTTTGCAATACTTTTTTCAGCATTTGCAATAATAAATGGATATGCACAAACATACACTTATGTTAAATCTAGTTTTGTTGGAGCAGTAGGATTTGTTGTTTTCGATTTGAAAGATTTAACACATATAAATGAAATAATTCCTGAAGAAAATTTGGCAGTCACAAATCAAAATATTTTTGCAGTATCAAATCCGAGTAAAGGAATTTATCTAGGCAGTGATTCTACAAATGATCAATTAAATGATAACCTAAATTGTAATACCAAAACAGTAGAACAATTAGATTGGTGTTATTTTAAATTAGCAAGGCATTTAACAGCTCAAAAGTATTGTTCAGAAATAAATAATTTTGAATTAAGGCATTTTTGTAATACAATTTTCACAGAGCAAGGTACGGATTGCAATAAAATAACTGATCTAGGCATGAGACAACTTTGCATACTGGACAAATAATTCATTACTTGATAAATAATTCCTTACTTAACAACTCTTACAATATTAAATTTAATAAAGTTATAACAAAGCTATTTAAATTCTTGAAAGTTTATCTTATTTATGCTAAAAGACTTTGTACCAAGACTATACCAGCAAACTATTCTTGCAACATGCAATGAGAAAAATACTTTAGTTGTTCTTCCAACAGGAATGGGTAAAACAGGTTTAGCTCTTCTTTTATCAGTGCAAAGAATAAATAATTATCCCAATTCAAAAATTCTTTTTTTAGCACCAACAAAGCCACTCGCACAACAACATCTCACAACTTTCAAAAAACATTTAGACCTCAAAGATGACAAATTTGCCTTGATGACTGGTGCAATTTCTCCAGAAAAAAGGGCACAAATTTGGAAAAGCGCCCAGATTTTTTTTGCAACTCCACAAGGATTGGAAAATGATGTTATCTCAAGAAAAATTGATTTGGCAGAAGTTTCATTAATAATTTTTGATGAAGCACATAGAGCAACTGGAGATTATGCATATACATTTATTGCAAAACAATACATCAAGCTTGCAAAATATCCAAGGATTCTTGGCCTCACAGCTTCTCCAGGAAATGATGTTGAAAAAATAAATGATGTTTGCAAGAATATTTTTATTGAAGATGTTGAAATCAGAACAACACAAGATGCAGACGTTAAACCCTATGTTCAAGATATTAAAATAGAATGGGTATATGTTGATTTGCCAGAATCATTTCTAAAAATAAAAAAATATTTAGAAGATTGTTCAAAGCAAAGACTAAAACAATTAAAAGAGCAAATGCCGCAACTCACAAGGCATCTAACTGGATTTAATAAAAAAGAATTAATCATTTTACAAGCACAACTTCATGGCCAGTTAGCGCAAGGAGAAAAAGATTTTGATGTCATGAGAGGAATAAGTATTCTTGCTGAGTTGATAAAAGTGCAGCATGCACAAGAACTTTTGGAAACTCAAGGAATTTCAGCATTATCAAAATATATGGAAGGCCTTGTTGCTGAATCAGAAAAAACAAAAGTTAAAGCAGTTAAAAATTTAGTTGCTGATGAAAATTTCAAATCAGCTTTGATTGGGGCAAGAGCTCTTGTTGAGGCGCAAATTGAGCATCCAAAACTTGAAAGATTAATAAACATTCTAAAAGAAGAAATCGCAAAAAATCCGCAGGCAAAGATAATTGTTTTTAATAATTATAGGGACAATGCAGTAAAAGTTGTAAATGAAATTTCAAAAGTTGAAGGCATTGTCGCTAAAATTTTTGTAGGCCAGACAAAAAAAGGTGACACCGGCATGTCGCAAAAAAAGCAGATAGAAACACTTGAAGAATTCAAAGATGGCAAATTTAATGTTATTTGCATGACATCCATTGGTGAGGAAGGATTAGATATTCCTGAAGTTGATTTGGTTGTTTTTTATGAAGCTATTCCAAGTGCAATAAGATACATCCAAAGAAGGGGAAGAACAGGCAGGCAAAAATCAGGAAGAGTTGTTGTACTTCTTGCAAGAAATACACGTGATGAAGCATATAGATGGACTGCTTTTCACAAAGAAAAAAAGATGCATTCAACTCTTGCATCAATGAAAAATAGTTTTAGTCTTGCAAAAAGCCAAAAAAAAGATGGTACAAATACTTTAGAAAAATTCATGGAAAAACAAGCAATTGAAGCAGAAGAAATTATAATTTTTGCAGATGTAAGAGAAAAAGGATCGGGTGTTATTAAAGATTTAATTGATATGAATACTAAAATTGAACTAAAAAGTTTAGAAGTTTGCGATTATGTTTTATCAAAAAGATGCGCAGTTGAATATAAAACTGTTCCAGATTTTGTTGATTCAATAATTGACGGTAGGCTTTTAGCACAAATAAAAAATATGAAACATAGCTACGAAAGACCCCTTATAATTGTTGAAGGGATTGAGGATATTTACTCAATGCGAAAAATTCATCCCAATGCAATAAGAGGAATGCTTGCAACAATTGCAGTAAGCTATGGAATTCCTATTCTTCAAACTAAAACTAGTAAGGAAACAGCATCGCTTCTAAACATAATTGCAAAGCGTGAGCAAGAAGAAGGACAAAAAAGTTTCATGCCACATGGCGAGAAAAAGCCAATGTCTTTAAAAGAGCTGCAAGAATATATTGTATCTTCTTTGCCTGGTGTAGGAGGTATATTAAATAAGCCTCTGCTAAAAAAATTTGGCTCTGTAAAAAATATATTTAATGCATCAGACTTAGAGCTTCAAGAAGTTGATTTAATAGGCGAGAAAAAAGCCAAAGCAATAAAAGAAGCAGTTGAAAGTGAATATAAAGAAAAATAAAATTCATTCAATATTTTTTGCAAACCTTTAATAATAATCAAAATATTTTTGTTCTTTAATTTATTAAATATGTTGATATAATCAATATAATCAATATAATTATTGGTGGTGGTATTTATGAAAGGAGTTATCTGTGCAGGAGGCACTGGTTCAAGACTTTTGCCATTAACAAAAATAACAAATAAGCATCTTCTTCCAGTATACAAAAAACCCATGATTTACTATCCTTTGCAAACTTTAGTCGATGCAGGTGTTCGTGATATTCTAATTATATCTGGACCAGGACATGCAGGACATTTTTTGAATCTTCTAGGTTCAGGAAAAGAATTTGGTGCAAGATTAAGTTATACTATTCAAACTGAAGCAGGAGGAATTGCACAAGCTCTTTCACTTGCCGAAGATTTCGTAGATGATGAATCTGTGGCAGTGATATTAGGTGACAATATTTACCAAGATAAATTTGATTTTAAAAATTTTAAAACTGGAGCGAAAGTTTTTCTAAAACCTGTTTCAGATCCGCAAAGATTTGGAGTTGCAGAAGTAAAAGGTGATAAAATTACAGGCATACAAGAAAAACCAAAGCAACCAAAAAGTAATTTTGCAGTAACTGGTCTTTATCTTTATGACAATTCAGTATTTACTAAAATTAAAACACTAAAACCTTCTGGAAGAGGGGAGCTCGAAATTACAGATGTAAATAATTGTTATTTACAAGAAGGAAATCTTTCATATCATTTGTTAAAAGGTTTTTGGAGTGATGCAGGCACATTTGAAACACTTTTAAGTGCATCAAATACTGTAAAGGAATTTGAAGATAAAACTGATAATAATCAAAATAAAGAATAATAACTAAAAAATATTAACTAAGGGGCATTATATGACAAACAATAATACAATAAATTCAAACGATGTTAAAATTCAAGGAGTAGTTGTAAAATCATTAACAAAGCGTGATGATAAAAGAGGATGGTTAACTGAAATTTTCAGAAGTGATGATGATAATTATACTCCAGCAATGTCTTATGTTTCATTTACCAAGTTAAATATTATAAGGGGACCACATGAACACATGATACAATCTGACTTTTTTGTATTTGTGGGCCCTGGTGATTTTGAACTTTATTTGTGGGATAATAGAAAAAATTCAGCTACCTACAAAAACCATCTAAAAATTATTGTTGGAGAAAGCAACAAAGCAAGTGTACTTGTTCCCCCTGGAGTTGTGCATGGTTATAAATGCATTTCCAAAGATGGAGCTGTATCAATAAATCTTCCAGATAAACTTTATGCAGGAGTTGGAAAAAAAGAAGCAGTTGATGAAGTAAGGCATGAAAATGACAAAAATAGTAAATTCAAAATAATTTAACATTCTTCTTTGATTTGCAACATTAAAAAGTGATAATAATGTCAATGAAAATATTAATAACTGGTTCAGGTGGTTTTTTAGGAAAAAATCTTTATGCTCTTCTTAAAAATAATAATTTTCAAGTTATAGGTATTTCAATTAATCCTGGTGGTTTTGTTGATCATGTAATTGACTTGACGCAAAAAGAAGATGTTTTTAACATAATAAAAAAGACAGATCCTGATGTAATCATTCATTGTGCAGCACTAACCAATGTGGAACTTTGTGAAACTGATCAAAAACAAGCGTATCTAAACAATGTGGAGGCAACAAAAAACATTTGTGAGGGTATAATTACTACAAATAAAAATTGTAAAATGATTTATATTTCAAGTGATTATGTCTATGACGGCAAATCAGGAAATTATACTGAAGTATCACTGGTTAATCCTATCAGTTACTATGCTACAACAAAACTACTTTCAGAAAAAGAAGTAGAAAAACTTTCTAATCATCTTATTTTAAGGACAACTGTAATCTTTGGATATGATCATAATGGGTTTAATTTTTTTATGCAAATGCTAAATGCTCAAAAAGAAAAAAGAACAATGAAAATTCCAATTGATCAAATAAATAATCCTACATACATCCATCTTCTTACAGAAATAATCCTGAAAAACATAAAATCTAACTTAAAAGGAATTTATCTGGCAACAGGTCCACAAAGTATTTCAAGATTCGACTTTGCAAACATAATCTGTAATAAATTCAACTTTAACAAAAATTTAATAACTGGGATAATCACTTCTGATTTAGGGCAGAAAGCTAAAAGGCCTTTAAATTGTTCAACATTACCTCTCAAGTTACAAAAAGATCTTGAAATGACTTTCCCTTCACTAAATAACTCATTAGATGAGTTAAAAAAGATATTAACAACAAAAACTATTTGAATAATAACTTATCTCGTATTATTTATTTTTCTTATTTCTTTTCAATTCTTTTTTTAAGTGGTTTCCACCATTGTTTATTTTCTTTATACCATTTTATAGTATGGTTTAATCCTTGTGAGAAATTTTTGTAATGTGGTTCCCACCCTAATTCTTTTTTTATCTTTGAGAAATCAATAGCATATCTAAAATCATGTCCTTTTCTATCTGGAACATATTCAATCATTTTTTCATCAAAACTCATCTCTTTAATTATCATATTTGCAATTTCGATATTTTTCATCTCGCAATCCCCACCTATGCAATAAGTTTCACCTATTTTACCCTTATGAAGAATAACATCAATTGCTTTGCAATGGTCTTCAACATGCAGCCAATCTCTTACATTTAACCCTTTTCCATAAATTGGTATTTTTTTCCCTTCAATTAAATTTGTTACTAAAAGTGGAATTAATTTTTCCGGGAATTGGTAAGGTCCATAATTATTAGAGCAATTAGAAATTGTTATTGGTAAATTATGTGTATGGTAATAACTCCTTGTAATAAAATCACTAGCAGCTTTACTTGCTGAATAGGGGCTTCTTGGATCATAAGGTGTTTTCTCAGAAAACTTACCAGTTTTACCTAATGCGCCATAAACTTCATCAGTTGATATATGGTGAAATCTTTTTCCTCCATTTCTTCGTGCAGCTTCAAGTAAATTATGTGTTCCCAAAACATTTGTTTTGACAAAAACTCCTGAATTTTCAATGCTTCTATCAACATGTGTCTCAGCTGCAAAGTGCACAATCACATCAACATCTTTTACAAGCATATCAACTAATTTTTCATCGCAAATATCTCCTTTTACAAACTTATATCTCTTATCATTTTCAATATCTTTCAAGTTTTCAATATTACCTGCATAAGTTAATTTATCAAGATTTACTATCTCATAATTTTTATGACTATTAAATATATGTCTAATAAAATTACTTCCAATAAATCCTGCTCCACCAGTAACTAATAATCTCATTTTAATTTTTTACAAACCAATTTTTAACCCTAAATTTTAATACAAATGCTATCATCACAATTCCTAACCAAAAAGCCTTCCAGAAACTGCCAGTTACACTGCTCTCTCCAATGCGTTTGTTGTAGTTAAGAGGCACTTCAATATAACTTATCTTGTTTCCGAAAACAAGCAACATCATCTCAACACCAAAATGACTTCCACCAGTTTTAAATTTTTTCTTTATTTTGTCATAAGATTTTCTATTAATGAGGCGCATAGTGCATCCAACATCACTAAGATAGCTTGTGTTAAACAAAACTTCAACAAGCTTCGAGATGAAATAGTTGCCCCATTTTAAAAACAACCCCATATTTGCATCTCTTAAAATCAAAGCTTTGTTTGTTCTGCTTCCTAAAACAACATTACATTCATCGGAGTAAATTAAAAGTTTGAATACATCTTGTGCAAGAAAAGTTCCATCTGGTTCAGAGATAATCAACAATTCGCCTTTTGCTTCTTTAAGTCCCCTAATAATTGCATTTCCATATCCTTGTTTTTTTTCAAAAACCTGCTTAGCCTTAGTTTTTTCAACTTCTTCCTTAGTACCAGGTGCAGCATTATTGTTGACTACAATAATCTCATCAATAACTCCTGTAGCAAAAAAATCTTCAATACATTGTCTAATTGATTCTTTCTCGTTATATGTTGGGAATATTAAACTTATTTTCTTGTTTTTCCACATAATTTACCACTTGAAGTAACAATTGTGATAAGGTATTTAAATAAATTAGCTTTATTTTTGTTCAATGTTAAGCATTTAATTTAACCTTAAATATTCATTATTATTTTTTCACTTTCTTTTTTTGTCCTAAATACCATTCAACAAAATGTTTCATTCCTTCTTCTATTGAGATTTTAGGTTGATATCTAAGAAAGTTTTTCGCCTTGCTAATATCTGCGTAAGTTATTGGTACATCTCCTTCTTGCGGTCCAATAAAATTTTTAATGCTTTTTTTACCTAATAATTGTTCGATTATTTTTACAAATGTATCTAAATTCACTGGTGAACCTCTACCAAGATTGATTATTTCAAAATTAATTTCTTTCATTTCTTTTTTGGAGGATAATACAATTCCATCTATAATATCTAAAATATAAGTAAAATCTCTAGCCATTTTTCCAGCATTGAAATCTGTTTCATTAACATAAATATCAATTGGTTTGCCGTTAAATATTAAATCTACAAATTTATAAGGTGCCATATCTAATCTTCCTCTAGGACCATACACAGTAAAAAATCTTAATGCGATAATTTTCAAATTATATTTTTTAGAAAATTCTTCACACAATAATTCAGCTTGTCTTTTTGTTTTTGCATAAGGTGAAATTTGAATATCTACTTTATCATTTTCAGAAAATGGGACTTTTTTATTTATGCCATACACACTTGAACTTGATCCAAAAATAAATTTTTCTACTTTAAAATCTATTGCAAGCTCTAAAAGATTTTTTGTTCCATCAACATTTGTTTCAAAATAAATTTCTGGATTAATTAATGAGGGTCTAACTCCTGCTCTTGCAGCTAAATGTATAACAATTTCAATCTTATTTTTTTTAAATACTTCTTCCACAAGTTTTTTATTTCTTATATCTACTCTCCATAACTCAAAATTATCATTTTTTAAACATTCTTTGATATTTTGTTCTTTAAGCAATGGATCATAATAATCATTAAAATTATCAATGCATACAACTTTATTTTTTTCACTAAGTAATCTTTCACAAAGATGGCTTCCGATAAAGCCTGCACCACCCGTAACCATAATTGTTTTCATTTTTCTTATACCTCACTTTAGTTACCAATATATCATTCATAAATCTTTCTAATATATTTCTATGGACCACTTACTAAAAAATAAAAAAATTACCAACGAAAGATTTATATTCCATTCTTTTTAACAATGTTTAAATGACAATGTTCAAAGAGTTAATAGTATTGTTTCGTAATAAAACTTTAAAATTTGGTTATAAATTATTAGTTAAACCTATATTTTTTATGACAGACCCTGAATGGATACACGATAAAGCACTGTATACTGGGGATCTATTGGGTAAAAACTGTATTACAAGGGGGATAACAAGTACTCTTTTTTCTTATCATAATTTAATGTTAGAACAAAAAATTGCAGGTATCAAATTCGAAAATCCATTAGGTTTAGCTGCAGGATTCGACAAGAATGCGCAAATGATCGACATTACAAAAACTGTGGGTTTTACTGAAATTGGTTCAATTACTGGTGAAAAATGCGAAGGGAATAAAAAACCTAGGCTTTGGAGACTTAAAAAATCAAAAGCATTGGTTGTATATTACGGTCTAAAAAATGATGGGAGTAATGCAATTTCAACAAGATTAAAAAATAAAAAATTTGCTTTACCTGTCGGTATTAGTATTGCAAAAACAAATAGTATTAAAACAACAACTCTAAAACCTGCAATTGCAGATTATGAAAAAGTGTATAAAAAATTTGAGAACATAGGGGATTATATAACTGTCAATTTAAGTTGTCCAAATACTTATGATAATACCTATTTATTTATTGATTCAAATAATCTAAAACTATTACTTACTAAGCTATTAAAAAATGGAAAAACCAAGCCATTATTTTTAAAAATTTCTCCAGATTTAACAAAAAAAGAACTCGATGGCATTATCAAAGTAGCATTATCATTTAAAATCGACGGGATTATATGCACAAATTTAACTAAGAATCGCAAAAATAAACTTATTTTTGACGATAATATAGTTCCTAAAGGGGGAATTAGTGGTGAGCCATTAAAAGATCTTTCAACTAAAACTATTAAATATGTTTACAAAAAAACAAATGGTAAACTTATCATAATTGGAAATGGCGGTATATCTTCAGCAAAAGATGCATATGAAAAAATAAGAGCTGGAGCATCATTATTACAATTGATAACTGGAATGATATTTGAAGGTCCACAAACAATTAGTGAAATTAATCAAGGTCTTGTAAAACTTCTCAAACGCGATGGCTTCAAAAATATCAATGAAGCAGTAGGTATCGATATTAAAAAATAAACTTATTTTTGGTATCTTTAATATTTTTTGATTTATTCTTTCAATTCTTTCAATTTTTTATTTTCAAATCCTTCATTATTTTATAATATATTTTGCAAAGATTAAAATAGTCTTCCCTCTTCATTTTTATCGTTAAAACCTAAAATAATATGGCAAAAAATAACATTAAACCTAAAATTAAGACATTATCATCTAATCAGTTGTCTAATCAACGCTCCAAACCTATTAGTGTTTCAGTAATAATTCCAGTTTACAATGAAGAAGAAGTCATCACAAAAACAATTTCTGCTGTTAAAAAAGTAATGAATCTCTCGTCAATAAAAGAATTTGAAATTATTGTTGTTAATGATGGTTCGAAAGATAAAAGCCCTCAAATAATTAGTCAAATTCCAAATATTATAAAAATAAATCATCCAATAAACAAAGGATATGGTGCATCAATTAAAAGTGGCATTAGGGTATCAAAATTTGAATGGATATTAATTCTAGATGCAGATGGTACTTACCCTATAGCAGATATTCCAAAATTAATTAATGAAACCCAAGGATATGATATGGTTGTTGGGGCAAGAACGGGAAAAAATGTTTTTATTCCTGTAATGAGAAGACCTGCTAAATATATTCTTAAAAAAATGACAAGAATAATGACTGGAATGGATATTCCTGATTTAAACTCAGGACTTAGAATTTTCAAAAAGAGTCTTGCAGAAAAATTTTGGACAATGTTTCCAGATGGGTTTTCCTTTACAACAACCATAACTTTAGCATCATTAACAAATGGCTATTCTGTGAAATTCATACCAATTAATTACTTCAAAAGAACAGGCAAATCTTCTATTAATCCTATAAAAGATTTTATCAAATTTAATATTTTAATTTTTAAGATGGTTATTTATTTTTCTCCTTTAAAATTTTTTACTCCACTTAGTATTTTCATACTTATTTTAGGAATATTAAGGGGATGGAGAGATTATCTGGTAGTTAATCACCTAGGCGAATTATCATTGGCTTTAGTTTTTGTCGCAGCACAATTATTTTTCTTTGGGCTTTTGGCAGATTTAATCAGTAAAAGAATGCGTTAATAGCTAACGTTTTATTACCCTCTAAGGTTATCATTATATTCAATTTTCAAATATTCAATTTTTAAATTCCGGGTGAAAAAAATGTGTGGGATTGTTGGGTTTAATTGGGATGATTCTACTCTTATTAAACAAATGGCCCATAAAATTGAACATCGTGGACCAGATGATTCTGGTTTTTTTACGGATAAATATGTTTCACTCGGACATAGAAGATTAAGTATTATTGATTTATCAAGAAATGGCAGAAATCCATTATGGAACGAAAATAAAGATGTCTGTATAATTTTTAATGGTGAAATTTTTAATTTTATTGAATTAAGAGAAGAGTTAAAAAAGAAAGGCCATATTTTTTCAAGTGAAACAGATACTGAAGTTATTGTTCATTCATATGAAGAATATGGTGAAAAATGTGTTGAAAAATTCTTGGGATTTTTTGCTTTTGCAATTTATGACATCCCACACAAAAAACTTTTTTTAGCAAGAGATAGGGTAGGAAAAAAACCATTATATTATTACCATAAAGATGGTAATTTCATATTTGCTTCTGAAATGAAAGCAATACTCTCTTTTGAATTAAAAAAAGAATTGGATGCAAATGCACTAAATAATTTTTTATGCTTTAGATACAATGCACTAAGTCAAACAATAATTAAAGACATATTTCGTCTTAAACCTGCACACACTCTAACATATGATTTGAAATTAAAAAAACTGACATTAAAAAAATATTGGCAGATTAATAATTCAAATGGTAACATAAAAAAAGAATCTGAAAATGCAATTATTAATAATATTAATTCATTGGTTGAAGATTCCGTTAAAAGAAGAATGATTAGTGACGTTCCAATTGGTGCATATCTAAGTGGGGGAATTGATTCAAGTACAATTGTTGCACTTATGTCAAAATTAAATCCAAAAGAGCGCATCAAAACTTTTTCTGTAGGGTTTGCCGGAGATAAAATTGGTAATGAACTTGCATATGCTTCTCAAGTTGCAAAAATTTTCAATACAGAGCATAAAGAAATAATGATAAATACTAAAGATTGCATTAAAAATCTTCCAAAAATTGTTTGGCATCTTGACGAACCCATGAGTGATCCTGCAGTTTTGCCCAACTATATAATGAGCAGGGAAGCAAAAAAGAAAGTTACGGTAATCTTAACCGGAGATGGAGCTGATGAAATATTTGCAGGTTATGATCAATATAAATTTTTAATGATGGGGCACAAATTTAAATGGCTTCCAAAATTTATTAGAAGGGATGTTGCAGGTACAATAGTAAAACTTTTGCCTTTAAAACTCTTAAATAAAATTTACCCTTATAGTTCATCAACAGGTAAAGAAATGTTTGAAAGATTTACTAATTTTTTCACTGAAATAGACGACAATAAAGCAAATGCATATCTTGAAATTGTTTCAATTTTCAATGAAAAAGAAAGGGAAGAACTTTTATTATATCGAAATAAACTTAAATCTTTAAATCTCTCGACAGAAATCAACAAAAAATATTTTAAAAATAAAAATTATTTTCTTAACAATCTACTTAAATTTGACATGGAAAATTATCTCCCTGAAGATTTGTTAATGAAACCAGATAAGATGTGTATGGCTTTTCATATTGAGTCGAGGGTTCCATTTTTAGATCATCGTTTAATAGAATACTCTTTTACTCTTCCACCAAAACTAAAATTAAATGGTACAACCACAAAATACATCATGAAAAAATCATTCAAAAATCTTATTCCTCAAAATATAATTAATAGAAAAAAACAGCCATTTGTTGTGCCGCTTGATGTATGGATTGAAAAAGATTTAAAATACACAATTCACGATTTATTAAATAAGGGAAGTATAATAAAAAATAGTCTTGTTGAAAAACAACAGGTAAACAAGATATTTGGAAACTATAAGCATTCCAAAATGTATTATGGAAGGCAGCTTTGGAGTCTTGTTAATCTTGAATTATGGCATAAAATATTCATGGAAGATATTAATCCTCAAAAAATTAAAATGTAATCTGTTAATTTTATTGAGCTATAATTAAATCATATAACCTGGTTAATAATGGTCTGATTAATAATAATCTGATTAATAATGGGTGGGAATAAATGATGTTCGTAATTGGTTCAGGTCCTGCAGGAATATCTTGTGCTAAAGCACTTATTGAGCGTGGTGAATCAGTTACAATGTTAGATGCAGGTATTAAGCTTGAATTAAACAAGCAAAAAATTCTCGATAAGTTATATACAACTAGTAACAATAATTGGTCACAAAAAGATATTAATGAAATAAAGGGAAATATGCAAGCTAATGTAAAGGGAGTTTCAACAAAGTATATTTATGGTTCAAATTATCCCTATCAGCAAGCTGATAAGTATATTAATGCTTCTTATGACGGCGCAATATGTAAGCCTTCTTTTGGACAAGGTGGATTAAGTGCAGTTTGGGGAGCATCAGTTATGCCTTATCTTGATAGTGATTTCAAAGAATGGCCTTTTAAAATTAAAGAACTCCAACCCTATTATATCAAAGTATTAAATTTTATGCCTCTTTCATTAAATGAGGATTCACTTTTAAAACAATTTCCAAGTTACTGTAAAGAACCTCAACCTTTCCATTATAGTACTCAAGCATCTTCTCTTCTTTTTGATTTAAATAAAAATAAAAAACAATTAAACAACAAAGGTTTCTATTTTGGAAGTTCTAGATTAGCTGTTAATTTTAATTTTTTAAATAATCATAAACCCTCTTCAAAAGGATGTATATATTGTAATCTTTGTATGTATGGTTGCCCTTACAAATTGATATATGACACCTCATTTACATTAAAAGAACTCATTAATCATCCTAATTTCAAATATATCAAAGGAATTGTTGTAACAAAAGTAGAAGAGAAAAAAGACAAAATATTAATCTTTGCTAATTCCTTGGAGTCAAAAAAACAAATAAAATTTGATGCTAATAAAGTTTTTTTAGGATGTGGATCACTTGCAACAACAAAGATAATGATCAATTCTTTAAAACTAAAAAATAAGGAAATTGAGATGCTTGATTCACAATACTTTTTAATCCCCATCATAAGATTGAAAGGTGTAAAAAACTTAAGTACTGAAAGATTACATGCTCTAGCACAACTCTACATCGAATTAATGGATAAAGATTTTGATAAAAATTCAGTACATTTACAGATTTATACTTATAATGATCTTTATCAAAATGCAATGAAGAAAATGTTTGGACCACTCTATAAACCATTTTCATGGTTCCTCAATAAAATGCTCGGAAGAATGTATATTTTGCAAGGTTATTTGCACTCAGACAGTTCTTCAAGATTTACTGTAAGATTGGATGATTCAGATAAAATGTTTGTTAAAATAAAAGAAAATAAAAATGCAAAAAAGAAAGTGTATTCATTGGCATTAAAGCTTGTTAAAAACATTCGTTATTTCGGACTAATCCCTCTAATACCTTTAGCTAATATCGGGAGGGCTGGAGAAGGTAATCATTATGGTGGCAGTTTTCCAATGAAATCCTATTCACAAAAAACTGAAAATAATGCTATCAAAAGTGATATTTTAGGAAGACCTATGGGATTAAAAAGAGTACATCTTGTCGATTCCAGTGTATTTCCAAGCATATGTGCACAAACAATTACTTTTACCATTATGGCTAATGCTTATAGGATAGGCTTTGAATATGATAAATTTGATTAAACTAAAAATCAACTAAAAAAAATAATTAATAATCAATAATTATTCAATATAAATAATAAATATGGAGTTGGGGATAAAATATGCGTATTGCAGTAACTGGTTCAAATGGGTATGTTGGTTCAAAAATTGTAGATTACCTAAGGCAGCAAGGTGAAGAAGTTTTTGAGCTTGGAAGAACAGCTTCTAAAAGTTTAAAGAAAAATGAGCAATTCATATATTTTGAATTAGGTAAACCAATTTATTATAAAAGTTTACAAGGTTTTGATGTTTTAATTCATTGTGCATACGATTTCAAATTAAGAAAACCTAAAGACATAAACCAAATAAATGTGCAAGGTTCAATTGATTTACTAAAAACTGCAAAAAAAGCAGGAGTAAATAAAATTTTATTTCTTTCAACAGTAAGTGCTTTTGATGGTTGTAAAACACATTACGGTAAAGCCAAACTTGCAATAGAAAAAGAAGCAAAAAAAATTGGTGCTATAATAATAAGGCCAGGTTTAATTTATGGAAAAAATTCAGCAGGCATGGTTGGAACATTAAATAAGTTAGTGAATCTCTCAAAATTTATTCCCTTAATCAAAAGTGGAAATCAAACTCTTTATTTATGTTATCATGAAGATCTAGGAAAACTAATTTTATATCTTGTAAAAACAAAAAAAATAATCTCTTCTCCAATTATTGCAGCATCTCCAAATGGGCTTACATTTAGGCAAATACTAAAAATAATCTCTCAAAGTCATTCAAAAAAAATAATTTTTGTACCTATCCCATTTTTTATATTATATTTGGGTTTAAAAATTGTTGAAACTTTTTTACCTAAACTAAATATGCGAAGTGATAGTTTAGTTAGCCTTATAAATTTAAATGAACATATCGACTTCAAATCAACAAGAAAGATGCTTCCAAATAATTTTAAATTTCACGATTTTAGTGCAAAGCTTTTAGTTTAATACACAAAATATTAATAAAATCCAACTAATAATTAAACTAATAAACCAACCAATAAACCAACCAATAAACCAATCACTTAACAATTTACATTAAACAAAATGGTAAAAAAAACAAACAGCTCATTTGAAAAAAAGAAAATTAATCTTAAAAATGTCTCTCTTATAAATATCCTTATTGTTGGAATATTGTTGTTAATTTTTTTAGCTATAAGAATTACTCTATTATTAACAAGTGAGAAATCTTTAGGGGGAGATCCTGCTTCTATGGCTGTTATGGCAATGAATACTTATAATAATGGCGAGTTGCATTATTTTATTTATGGGGAACCATATATTGGAGGTGCAGCAATCGATTCTTATTTTGCAATAATTCCTTTTTCAATATTTGGAGTTACAGCATTTGCCTACAGGCTCGTGCCACTTTTTTTCTCATTTATTTTAATGATTATCATGTATTTTTTTATGAAGAAATTTTTTGGAAATACCGTCGCATTATACACTTTAGCCCTATCATCAATTTCTCCTTTATTTTTTTCTAAAATGAATATTGCAGGATTTGCAGGATATATGGAAACTTTGCTTTTGTTTGTTACAATTTCATTTCTTTTCTATGAAATTTTTCTTCTTAACAAAAATCAAACAAGAAATCTTATTTTTGCAGCCATTCTTTTTGGTATCGGATGGTGGAATCTTGAATACATAATTGTATTTTTGTTATATTTTATTGTTTTTTGGTATCTAATCGACAAAAAATTTTTTCTTACAAAACAATTTTTCATATTTTTCATATCTTTAATTTTAGCACTTTCCCCTTTAATCTATTATAATGCAACCAATAATTTTGCGAATGCAAAACATTTCATGGCAGGAAATGCAATTCATAGATTTGCATGCACAAATAATTTATTGCCTAATCAAATGTCATATGGGGACCGTATACTAAATCCTTGTCAAATCTTTTTAGGAGACTCCAAATCCCCATTTTCCATTACCTATTTTTTTACTGTGACTCTTACTGAAATATTTGGTAATTTGTTTTATTATTTTATTTCACTTACACTTTTATTGTTTTTGATAATAACAAATTTCAAAAGTATCTTGCTTTGTATCAAAGCATTATGGCCTACTAAGAAATTCAATCTTAAATTAAACGAACATTCTAAAGAATTATTTTTGTTAGGTTTCCTCTTGTTTTGGATAACTACCTACATTCTTTCAGGATTTACAGATTCTAGACACTTTTTTCCAATTTTCTCTTTTATTTTAATGTTGGTATCTGTCTCTTTAGTTAAGATAGATAATTTATTTACTAATTTTATGAGAAATAAAAAATCTAAAACTAAATTTCATTCATCAAAATTATTTGGTTTCATCAACATAAAAATCTCTTACGTGTTAATCTTTATTCTGCTTCTCAGTTCATTATTTGCAAATTTAAATGATTTTAAAACTAAAGATACTAAAAGCATAACTAATTTGGTAAATTTTCTTGAAGTAAATAATATCACCTATGTTTATACGGACCATCCAACAAAATGGAGATTGTTATTTTACACTAATGAAAAAATAATAGCTTCATGCAATATTTGTCAATGTGTAAATCAATACCCTAAAATAGAAAACCTTATGCAAAATAAACCTGATACATCCTATGTTTTTTACAACTCTTCTTCATTAATTGGCAAATTGACAGATTACTTAGATAAAAGTAAAATTTCTTATAAAACCTATTCTATAGATAATAAAATGGTAATCTATAATTTATCACATGAAATTGATCCTATTGAAGTATTAACTCCTTGTAATTGGGAAAAAGAACAAGATCGATAAATTAACATTGATAAACAGTAATTAATTTAATTTCTTTAGAATAAAATGATTTCACTTCTTCACATTTGTTTAAAATATTCCAAATATTATTAGTTTTGGATACGAAAGGATAATTTAAAAATATAATTGATGCATTTTCAAGCTTTAGTGTTTTATATAACTTTTCAGAGTCATTAAAGGTTATATCTCGACTAATATACCTTTTAAAACTATCTTTACCCGTAAT
Organism: uncultured Methanosarcinales archaeon; assembly: GCA_964604995.1. Taxonomy (GTDB): domain Archaea; phylum Nanobdellota; class Nanobdellia; order Woesearchaeales; family JABMPP01; genus JAGVYD01. Next base: position 2,523 of record CAZSAD010000018.1, on the reverse strand, counting down.
ACTTTCTATGTAATAATGATTAAAAGTATCCGAATTAGTATATACCGGCGATATCATCTTATCTTTATTTATTTCAATATAATTGAGAACACCATCAATACTATCTTTAACAGAGGGATGCACAAGTCCAAATGCATATTCCTCTATAAGAAAAAAGTTAGGTACTAAAGATGTAGCAATAAAACTTACAAATAAATATTTTTTTAAATTCTTATTTTTATTTTTGAAAGTTAATAATATCAACAAAACTAAAAACATTGCAATTATCATTGTTAACATTAGTGATAAAAAATCAATTCCTATTGCAGGACCAGTCCCTCCTGTTATCGGAAGATAAAATAGCCAGTTAAAATGTATCAAATTATAAAAGTACGTTGAAAATGAGTGCGTAATATACTTTGTTTTGGTATTAAGATAAACAAATAAAATTGAATATAAAACTACAACTCCTACCATAAAAATAAAATGTTTTTTTTCAAGTTGCATTTTGTAAATTACAAAGCCACCTATTACAAAAAGTGCAGGGAGCATAATCATTAAATATCTATCAAAAGATGCTATTAGTGGTGTACCTATAATAGAAAAAGCAATTAATGTAATTATTACCCAAGAAATATAAAATTTAAGTTTCTTAAAATGTTTTAATAATCCAATAACTAGCAATCCTACTAAAAGCGGTGTTCCCCAAATTAAAAAATAAAAAAGATGAAACCCAGATATTCCACTATATGAACTGGGAACTCTATTAAAAATTAAACCTATCCAAGTAGGCCACCAAATTTTTAATATTACAATATATATTCCTAAAAATAAAGCACCAATACTTCCTACAACCATCAAGTTTTTAGATTCTTTCAAAAAATTATCCCAGTTCCATCTCATATTTATTAAAGTGTATAATCCTATCATTCCAAAAATCAAGATGCCTGATATTTTAGACAACAAAGAAATCCCGAAAATTATTCCTGTCAAAATTAAATACTTTATTTTTTTAGTTTTGATATAAGTCTTATAAAAATAAAAACTTAATAAAAATAATGCAGTCATAATTGTATTGTCTTGATCAATCATTAAGCTTGATAAAAATCCCCACCAGCATATCGCGTAAATTGATAAAGATATCATAATTACTTTCTTGCCTAAATCTTTTGCAAGTAGATAAATCAAATAACTATTTACAAAAAAGAAAATAAAAGGTATCAGTCTAAAATTCAACGGGCTAACTCCTGTTAAGGTTAGGAATGATCTGAAAAACATGATGGATAATGGTGGATGTCCTATTCTTAATACATAAGGGCTAGAAAAAAGCCACTTTGTCCAACCAGATTCATCATTTATTAAAGGATAATTCAAAGATATCGCTCTTAAAAAAATACCAATTGCAAAAATTAAATAAAACCACCAATATTTTTTGTCAAATAACTTTTTTATTTTCATTTTATTTTCTCTTATATTTCATTGTTTTTTTGCAACAATAAGCATTTGTTTTGCAAATGGCTTCACGGGTAAGCGTAAATATATACCTGTAAGCCCTGATAAAAATTTAAGTTTCGATTTCATTGAGAATGGGAGAAATTTTGCTTTTTTTTCAATTATTTTAAAACCATGAGTCCCTATTCCATTACTAATGCTTTCGTGTGTAAAAATTGTTATATGTGTGTGGTCATCAAAGTATTCTTTATAACAATATTTATAATTTGGTTGGATTATTATAAATTTTCCATTCTTTTTTAGCACTCTTTTAATTTGCTCTACACTTTTGTGAAAATCACTCATACTTAAATGCTCAAAAAGATTGCTTGCAAAAACAATATCCATGCTTTCTCTTTTGAAATTTTTTAAATTTGTGCACGATTGAATATGTTTTTTAACATCTTTATTCGCATAACGCATTGGAAGCTTGCTTGTATCTAAAGCATGTTTTTCTTGGGCATTAACATTATTTATAAAATCACAATAACCTGCACCAAGTTCCAACACAACATCCTCTTTAGAAATCCATCTTTTCATATAATCTGTAATGTGTTTCCAGACAATATTTCGTCTTTTATCAAAATCAAATCTAGTTTTGAAATATTCATCTCCCAATCCATGCTTTGTTTTTTTATGCTTAGCCATCTCTTTCACACATTATTTAATTAGTTTTAAATGTTTATAACTTAACTTTTTGTAAATTATAACACTTATTTATATTACCTTTAAAATAACTGCTCCAGATGTTCCATAAACCGGTTGGAAAAATCCACTTTTTTGAAGTTCAGTAAGTTTTTCTGTTGTTTCATTTATGCCAAAATTCCTAGCATCTCTTCCCCCAATAACAATATACCCATAATTTTTTGATTTCATCCATAATTTAAGTTCATTAGGTGAAAGAGCAAATGCATTTTTTAAAAATTCTTTTTCATCATCGCACCACACACAATTATTCATATCAAAACCCATGACAAATAATGGTGCAGTATAAGCAAAAACTTTAGTATCTGGCTGTAAATTTTGTTGCATCCAAATATAAGTTTTCAATTC
>CAZSAD010000017.1:11705-34244 GCA_964604995.1 uncultured Methanosarcinales archaeon | reverse complement strand
AACATTTCAACAACTAGGTGAACAAATGTATAATCCACAAGAAAACTCAAATTATAATATAATTATGATCGGAGCTGGTGCATTTAATCAAAGCTTAGCTGCAAGTTTAATTGATCCAAGAATAAGTCTTGATGAGAAATCTTTGGATAGAAAAATATTAATGTGGACTCACAATCCAAACAAATTGGAAAAACTAAAAGCATTGCATTCTGGAGAAATATCTTTTGATGAACTTAAACATTCAAAATTAGAAACTACTCAATCAAAAATTGCACATTATGATTTCGGAAATTCATTTATAAAAGATAGGATTAAATTTTATGGTCCAAAAAATGAAAATTATTTACACGCTTCTTTAGATGAATTATTCAATGAAGAAAATAATAACAAATTTGATGAATCAAATGTTAGAAAAAGAAATATTATAATCATTGGGGTGTCATCAGAACATCATCCTCAAATATGTAATTTATTAAACGGATATGTGCACCCTGGAGATATAGTTATAACTGGAACAAAAGGTGCCAATTATGAAAATACTTCTAATGGAATTGAAGTTTCTACTGTTTATCACGACCTTGAAAAATATTTTGCAGGTAAAGGAGTTGTTAAATTTTTCTTAGATGGCCTTAACATCGCATCTGATATTTTAAAAGGTTATCCACAAAGATCTGGTCTTTTTCCAGCAACAAAAAGCAATTCACTTAATACTTCTTTAAAATCTAAAAGACAAATTGCAAATGAAGTTTGTGAATACTTAAGTTCAACTAACTACACAATTTACTCTTCACCTTATCTGAACACTGCACTTGCAGCAACAATAGTAAAATCTACAATAGCAATTGATTCTGGAATACTTGCTGGACATAAAGATAAAACGGGATTTTTACGATACGATAATGATAGTATAAGGGTCCAATTAATCAATAGTATGGTTCTTAATTCTTTTCCTTTAATTTCAAAATTTGGAGGGAATCCTCTTATGGTTTATCTCGAGCCATCTATACACTCAGATTTTTTATTTACTCCTCATAGTAGGGAAAGTAGAAATTTTAAATTTGGACAATATATCGCAGAATCAAAAAAGCAAGATCCTGAAGAAAAAATTAGTGAGTCACTGGATAAAATAAAAGAAACAGTCGAAGGTTTATCGTCACTTAAACTTCTTAAATTAATTTCCTCTTATTCTCCAAGACTAGATCCTGGAGGTTTCATAGAAAAAACATATGAAATTGTATTTGAAAGTGGTGACATAAATAACATAATAAAAGAATTGCTATCAAAAAAAGAAATGAAACTTTCAGAAGGAATGAGTCTTGCTACAAATATGACTAAAAATCTTTTTTCAGATAGAAATGGAAAAATAAAACCAATATTAATTTCAGATTAATTCAAATAATAATTCTTACGCTTAACTAATATTTGTTACATTCAATTTTTTATTATTTTTTAGAATTCAAATTTGCCATCTTGTTTGATAGCAGTTGGACTTCCACCACCGTGCCATGTTATTCTTGGTCTCATTCTCATTGGATACATTCTTTCATTATTGTCATCAAATATAATAGCTGAACCTTTTGTTCTTGGTAAATTATCCAACTGTTCTGTTAAACCTTCCCTCATGTAACTTTGCATTAATGTACCTAAAGCATCAGTATCAATTTTTGCAGTAATTCTATGTGCAATTACAATATCTGATTGGGTCATAACATCCGAATGTATTTTTCCTGGTTGTTGGCTTGCTAAAATTAATGAAATGCCTGGTTGTCTTCCTTCTCTTAATATTGTAATTAGTGGAAAGCTTGCAACTGTTTCACCAACAGATGGCAAAAATTCATGCGCTTCATCTACAATTAGCCAAACAAGTGGCATTTGTATTTTTTCTTCAGGTCTTGAAAAATAACTTTCAGATTTTTTCACATCTTCAAATTCTTCTTCTTTTCTTTGGGCCATTCTTTCTACAAATAATTTTTGTGCAACAAGCCCTATTACCAGTGCTTTTATTTTCCAACCAGAAGACATTGTTGCATAGCAGCTAACATCTAATACACTAACTTTTCCTCCTTGAGCCATATCTTTCAAAGTAGTTCCTTTTTCGTCGAAAACTCCCCATTCATCTGCAGATAAAAATCTATTTTCAACAGCATCTTTAGTATGCTTTTCTGAGCGTTCATCTTTTTGTACTTCATCAATTATTTCTTTCATTGAATAGGAATCTTTTTTTGATTTTAAAGAAGTTATTATTCTTTCAATTAAGACTCCCATTGGCTCAGTTAATTTTATTTCAAAAGTTGTGCACCAATCATCTGGACCTAGTTCAGAAGGTTTTATTGCAAATGCAAAGTCTGTTGGGATTCCTTCATCTTTATATTTTTTATAATATCCAATTGGAGTAAATATTTGTACATTTAATCCCTTTGGTTTAAGTCCCCATTCATCTAATAAATCTTTATCTTGGTAATTTCCATATTTCATTGTCCAATAAACTCCCATAGTATCTAACATAATCACACTAAGATTTTTAGCAACTTCATCTGGAAGATTGGCAACTTCTTCAGCTATTACTCCCATGGTGTAGCTCTTGCCTCCTCCACGTTTACCACAGACAAAAACAACATGACTTCTTGCAACGTCCATATATATTTTATTAGAAAGTGAAGTTGTCTGGCCCATTTTAATATAATGTTTTCCTAGAAAAATAGCTCCTTTTGTACCTAGTTTTTGCTTATCTTCTTCTGATCTACCAATTACAATGTCGTACATAATTAAAAATCTGTTATTCGCATATAAATATCTTGTGCTAAAAAAGTTGAATTAATTCAAAAATTTAGTTGAAACCTATTTATTTAATTAAAAATTCTTTATAAAAACATTTTCAAATTTAAATTAATCAAACAATTCAATTAAAAAATTGAAGAAAATAAAAAATAACAAATTACCGTAAAGTTTATTAATAAATTATACCTTTTCTACTATAAAAGAGGTAAATGTAAGTATCATCTTATAATAGTAACCATTTTATTATTTTAATTATGTTTAAAATCTTAAATTTAATATTTTACATTATTACAAACAAAATATTCAAGTGGAGGGAAAAATGGCCAAAAAGTCAAAAAATAAGAATTCAAATAAAAGCAATACTAAATTTATAATCGTAATGATTGTTTTATTTCTTGTAATTGCAGTAGCGATATATTATAACAATACTTATCAAAAAAAAGTTTTAGAAAATAAAGATCTTGCAGCTAGTGTAAATGGTGAGGCTATTTCAATGCAAGAACTTGATGCTCAATATGACAGGGTTCCAAAAGAGATGCAAACTGTTTTTTCAAAAAATGATTTGTTATCTCAAATGGTAGACAGAAAACTTTTATTACAACAAGCATTAAAAAATCAAGTTGTTGTAACGGATGATGAAGTTTTGGTTATGTTAGACCAGATAAAAACTCAATTGCCAGAGGATAAAACATTGGAAGTCGTTTTAGCAGAAGAAAAAATTACATTGGAAGAGTTGAAAAATGAAATTGAAAATCAATTAATAATCTCTAAATTTCTACAAGATTATATTGTTAACACTGTTGTAGTTACTGATGCTGAAATTGAAGACTATGCAAAGGTAAACTTTGACGGAGTTGAATTAAATAATGAAACTTTTATGCAAGTTAAAAAATATGTAGAATTACAAAAGCAAAAAGCAGCATTTGAAGAATATATCAATAAAACTAAAAGTGAATCTAATATACAAATATTTTTTGGAACAAAGCAGGTAGAAGAAACTGTAAAAGTAATTGAAAAGTTAGATGAAACAAATAATATCGACAATAAGACTGATGATAACACTGAATCATCTACTTCTTCGGATTCAGGTATAATAGTTAATGTTACTTTAGAACCTGAAAATAAGCAATCTTTAGCTGAATGCTTAAATAATAAAAATGCAGCTTTGTTTGGATCACAATCTTGTGTATTTTGTGAAAAGCAGCTTGCAATTTTCAATGAAGAAGCAAGTAAAATTTTATTTGTTGAATGCAGTGATAGTGATGGGTTTTTAAAACAAGAATGCAAAGATTTAGGCATTGAAGCTTATCCAACATGGTCAATAGATGGCAAGCTTTACAAGGGCCTTAGAAATGAAGCACAACTTAAAGAAATAAGTGGTTGCTAAATTTATTTAATATTTTTATTATAATTTATTTTTTCTATTTTATTTTTCTTTTAATTTTTATAAATAATTTTTTAGAATTTACTTGTTATTATTTTCTATATCATGCAATTCTTTTTTGAATTGTTCTACATTTTTGAATACAATACCTTTTATTCCAAGTTCAATTCCTGCTTTAACATTTTGTTCTTTATCGTCAACAAATATACATTCACTTGGATTTAATTTTGCATCTTTAATCATATGCAAAAAAAATTCTTTATTTGGTTTTTTCATTTTTAGCTCTGCAGAAAAATAAATTTTATCGAAGAATTTGGTGAGATGTTTATGCTTAAATTTAATTATATCAATTGTTGGAGGATGATTGTTTGATAACATAATCAATCGGTATTTTTTATGGAGATGTTCTAATAATTCAATCATTTCATTGTTTGGTTTAATTGATTTTTCAAAAATTTCTTCTATTTTTTCTTTAGTAATATTTAATTGATACTTTTCATTTAATTCATTACAAAATTCTATCTTCAAAATTAAAGGCACTTTCAATTTTATCAACAACTGAAAAACCAAATCTTCCAATTGTAAATACTCCCCCCCAGTCCAATATTAAAGTAGTTATCATAATTAGCTAAATATTTTATGTGTTTAATAATCTTATTAAAATTTATAATGTAAAATATAAGATAAAAATAAAAGAATAAAATAAAAAAATAAGATTTGTTTTTTATTGTTCCAAATCAGATATGGTCATAAGTTCTATTCTAGTTTCATTTGGTTTAACTTGATTTTCCATTCCTATTAAGAAACTTACATTTAACCTTTCTGCAATTTGTACAAGTGTTTTATCTATTGCACCATCAAATACAATTGCATACACACCAGCATTTAAACTTTTTAGAGTTGATGCTAGTTCAGTAAATGGCACTTTTCCTAGAATGTTTAATTTTTCATCTAGAATATAGGCTCCTCTTGTCCCAATTAAATCTTCAACCATTTCTTTTAGATTTTTCTTAGCTTCAGCATTCATTTTCTGAGCAGGTCTTTTTTGGAATGTAGGTGGAGCACTTTGACTTGAGCTTTTAAGCACAGGTGGACCTCTTGGTGGTCTTCTATCACTATCCCTATTATCTCGTCTATCATTATTTCTCATAGAGTGATTTGGGACTTCCTTGCTATGGTCCTTGTCATTGCGCTCATTTCTATAGTCTTTTCTTTGTGGAGCTTCATCTTCCATACCACCAGCTTGCTGATAAGCCTGATTCATTATTCTTGGCTGCTCTTTTGCTAGTTCCATCTTGATTTGTTCAACAGCTATTCTGCTTCTTAGTGCTTTATGGATTTCTTTCTTTGAAATTTCTTCAACTTCCATTCCGCTTGGAGCTTTTGTCACATAATCAATTTCTGCAATATTGACAAGCTCTTTTAAGATCAAATCTCCGCCTCTATCTCCATCAACAAATGCAGTTACTGTTTTTCTTTTACTAAGTTCAACTATTGTTTCTGGAACAGATGTACCATTTATTGCAATGCAATTTTTAAAACCATGTTTTAGCATGTTTATAATATCTGCTCTTCCTTCCACAACAATAATTTCATCAGAATCTTCAATCATTGGTCCAGCTGGCAACCTTTCTTTACCATATTCAGTTGCTTCCATTACTCTAACGGAATATGCTACTTCATCAGCTAATTCTTGCGAATCTGGCAAAGAATTATCCATTAAATTCTTTAGAAGCTCTTTGGCTCTTTCAATTACGAATTTTCTTTTGCTAACTCTGACATCTTCAATTTTATCAACTTTTATCTTAGCATTACAAGGACCTATTCTTTGGATTATTTCCAAAGCTGCTGCAACAATTGCAGTTTCTGCTTTATCTAAACTTGAAGGAATCACAATTTGTCCTTGTGTTTTTCCTCCTCTTGTATCAGAATTAACTTCAATTCTTCCTATTCTTCCACTTCTTTGCAATTCTCTTAATTCTAAATCTGCACCAAGTAGACCTTCAGTTTGGCCAAATATTGCACCAATCACATCAGGTTTTTCTACTATTCCATCAATTTCAATTGTTGAATGGACAATATATTTTGCTGAAACTGGGCTTATTTTTCCCATATTAATTACCTCCGCTTCGCTAAAGTTTATTAAGCAAATTATAGAAGAAGCACACTTTTACAATACCTTGTTATCTAAATTATATTGTTGGCTAATCTATTTCTGGCAGTTTATTACCGCATGAAACTGATGAACCTATGATCATATTATGCTTCTCCTTTAGAACAAGCTACTACATTTAATTTTAAGAGGCTAAGTTATGCCTTATCTTAAGTCTGTTTAATCATTTGACCCAATTCATCCTAAATTTTGTCACTTGAGTAATAATGATAATGTATGATAAGCTTGTTCTTTATGCTTTTGCGAATATGAAATTTATTTTATTATTGTGTCACTTTTATTTATAATAATTTATTTGATTAAGGTTTGATGCCCATTCACTAACTCTTGGGTTCATAGCACGACGAATCGTTTGCTCTTTCAAGCTTCTCTGTGATGGGCTGAAATGCGTAAGAGTGTCTCGGATTCATAGCATTTACATCACGTAAAGCTTGGCGAGGACCCATTTACGCTATGCGTAATGTAGCTTACAAAATGTTGGTTATTTAAAAAGCTTTGCTAAATACCAAAATAATCAGTACTGAATAGTAGTGATTAATTAACAAGATTTAAAAAATATCTAAAAATAAATTTAATTTAAATTATAATTTCAAAAAACATTTTGGTAATTCATAAAAATATTATTCTCTACTTCTTCAACAGTTATGCCTTTTATTTCTGCAATTTTTTTAATTGTTAGGGCAACATTAGATGGTTCATTTCTTTGTCCTTTTATTGGACTTAGATAAGGTGCATCAGTTTCTGTCAAAATTTGGTTAATTGAAATATTTTTTACAACATTTTGAAAATGCTGCGAAAAAACGATATTTGCAGGTATGGAAAACATCCATTTATTAGATTCAATTCTTTTTACAAGTTCCATCTTACCGGAAAAACAATGCATTACTACTCTTTTCATTTTTTCTTCTTCTAAAATTTCAATAACTTTTAGTTCAGCATCCCAAGTATGAACAATAATTGGTTTATCAATTTCTTTAGCTAATGATAAAAATTTTTTGAAAATTTCGATTTGTCTATTCCTATTGTTTTCATCTTTTTCCCAATGGAAATCAAGACCAATCTCTCCAATTGCAACGATTTGTTTTTTGTGATTTCTTATAAATTCAATTTCAGATTCTATTTCTTCTTTTGAAAGCTTTGTTGCATCTGTTGGAAATATTCCTAAAGCAAGTTTTATAATATCACCATACTTTTTTGAGATTTTAATTGTTTCTCTCATCGATTTTGGAGTTGTAGAATTACAAATAATTGCTTTAACTCCTGCAACTTTTGCTCTATCTATAACTTCATCTATATCATTTTCAAACTGTTTTAAATCCAAATGTGCATGCACATCAACTAAAAGCTTCATTAAAATTAGTAATTGGAGGTAGGTTTTATATCTTGCTGATATTTGGATGCTGCTCAAGATAAGTCATTTTCTACTTTTTTCCCGATATCTTTAAAAAGTAGGCTTTTTTCGCACTGCTTGGTGATACAATATGCCAATAGCAGGTTTTGCATTTACAAAAGTTAGCGCACAAAGAACAGAAGGCAAGGGTCAACAAATAAACGTAGAGAACAATGTTCAAGTTAAAAGCGTTGAAGAGATGACACTTGGTTTTGAGAAAGACACTCAAAAAACATTGAAATTCTCATTTGAATTCACTGCTAAATTTGAGACAAATTATGGCAATATCCTTCTTGAAGGTGAAGCTTTATATGTCACAGATGACAAAAAAGCAAAAGAAATCTTGAAGGAATGGAAAAAAGACAAGAAAATTAATAAGGATGTTATGCCTGAAATTCTAACGGCAATACTACAAAAATGTAATGTGGAAGCAATTGTACTATCAAGGGAAGTCAATTTACCTTCACCAATACCATTGCCAAAAGTCAATGTTCAATAAATATTTAATAATATTTTTTATTTTTATTATATTATTTTAAAGTATTTAGCATACTTTTTTATTTTAGTAGTTATTTAATAATTAAATAAACAAAAATAATATATCTAAAAGATAATATGCTTAAAAGACAAATGCTAAAAGCGAAGTGATAACTTATGGCAGAAAAAGAGCTTAAATTAAAAGTTGCAGAAGCAGTACAAGATGATGTAAACAAGGGTATTGTTAGAATTGATTCTAGTTATATGCACGATATTGATGCTAAACCAGGAGATATTGTGTTCATTAAAGGAGAAAGAGAAACTGTTGCAATAGTTGATAGAGCATATCCTGGTGATATTGGGTTATCAGTTATACGCATGGATGGAATTATTAGAAGAAATGCTAAAACTGGAATTGGAGAAGTTGTTTTGGTTAGAAAATCTAGTAGTGTAAAAGAAGCTAAAAAAGTAATTATTGCACCTGCCAAAAAAGGAATTATGGTTAGAGCATCTTCAGTATTGTTTAAGCAAGGTCTTTTAGGTAGGGCATTAACAAAAGGAGATATTGTTTCTTTAGGTGGTACTAGATCAAGAAGAAGTACAATGACACAAAGCCCATTCTTTGATGATATTTTTAATACTCTAGAAGAAAATATGACTGGTTTTGGTTTTGGTGATTTAAAATTTATTGTTGCAGATTCAAATCCTAAAGGCCCAGTTATAATTACTGAACTAACTGAAGTTGAATTAAATCCTCAGGCAGTTGAATTAAAAGAAGAGGAAATGCTTGAAGTAACCTATGAAGATATAGGTGGCTTAGAAGATGAAATGAAAAAAGTCAGGGAAATGGTAGAGCTCCCATTAAAACATCCTGAAATTTTTGGAAGATTGGGAATTGAAGCACCTAAAGGAGTTTTGCTTCATGGTCCGCCTGGGACAGGAAAAACACTTCTAGCTAAAGCAGTTGCAAATGAGACAAATTCACATTTTCTTTTAATCAATGGTCCTGAAATTATGAGTAAATATTATGGACAATCAGAAGAAAATTTAAGAAATAAATTTGAAGAAGCAGAGAAGAATGCACCATCAATTATTTTCATTGATGAAATAGATGCAATAGCTTCAAAAAGAGAAGAATCCAAAGGGGAAGTTGAAAGAAGAGTTGTTGCTCAGCTTTTAGCACTCATGGATGGACTAAAAAGCAGAGGAAAAGTTGTTGTTATTGCAGCAACAAATATTCCAAATGCACTTGATGTTGCTCTTAGAAGACCTGGAAGATTTGATAGGGAAATAGAAATTGGTGTTCCAAGAAAAGAAGGCAGATTAAATATTTTAAAAATTCATACTAGAAATATGCCACTTGAAACTAAAGGAAAAGAAAAAGTTGAATTAGAAAAGATGGCAGAAATAACTCATGGTTTTGTTGGTGCAGATCTAGCTGCACTTGCAAAAGAGTCAGCAATGATTGTTTTAAGAAGAATTTTACCAGAGCTTAAATTAAGGGAAGATGAACCAATTCCGAATGAAATTTTAGATCAATTAAAAATTACACAAAAAGATTTTAAAGATGCTCTAAAAGTTGTAAGGCCTTCAGCCATGAGGGAAGTTCTTGTTGAAATTCCAAATATTAAATGGGAAGATATTGGTGGATTAGAAAATATAAAACAAGAATTAATTGAAGCAGTAGAATGGCCACTTAAACATCCAGATGCATTCAAAAGATTAGGAGTTAGGCCTCCAAGAGGAGTTTTACTTTATGGTGCACCTGGAACAGGAAAAACACTACTTGCAAAAGCTGTTGCCACAGAATCTTCTGCAAATTTTATACTAGTAAAAGGACCAGAACTTTTAAGTCAATGGGTCGGTGAAAGTGAAAGGGGAGTTAGAAAAATATTTACTAAAGCAAGACAAACTTCTCCAACTATCATATTTTTTGACGAGATAGATTCTATTGCACCAAGAAGAGGTGCAAGTTCCGATAATCATGTAACTGAAAGAGTTGTAAATCAATTGCTAACAGAAATGGATGGTTTGGAGCAGATGAATGATGTTGTAATTATTGCTGCAACAAATAGACCTGATATTATTGATCCAGCTTTACTTAGACCTGGAAGGTTTGATAGAATTATATTAACTCCAGCGCCTGAAAGCAAAAGTAGAATGTCAATATTTAGAGTGCATACCAAAAAAATGCCAATTGATTATAATTCAATACCTAAAGATTGGAAACCTAGTGAAGATTTGGAATTTGATTTTACAGGCAGAGAAGAAGTACTCAATGTAGATTCTGAACAACAAGTAGTTTCTACTAAAATAAATGATAAAAAACAAAAATCTTCGGAAACAAATTCTTCTAAAGATTTGAAAAAAGAAGATAAAAAGGATAAAATAAAATTCAAAGATTTAAATGAAAGAGAAAAATTCCTTTTGTATCTTGCAGAAAAAACTGAGAATTATGTTGGTGCAGACATTGAAGCTATTTGCAAAGAAGCTGCAATTATTGCTTTGCGCGAGGATTTGAAAGCTCAGGACATAAAACTTAAGCATTTTGATTCAGCTATGGAAAAAGTGATGCCATCTGTAACCAAAGAAGTTGAAAAAACTTATGAAGAAATTCAGCAGCATTTTAGGTCAGCCAAAGCAAAGGAAATGCAAGAAGAAAAACCAGCTTATATGGGATAATGGTTTCGCCCATTAACGACGAAACTAGTATTAAAAGGATTTCACTTTGTTCAATCCTTTGAACTCGGTCAATACATTACTTAATTGCAATCTCACTTTGTTCGATTGTACGAACTTTTTATTTTGTTCAATCCTTTGAACTCGGTCAATACATTACTTAATTGCAATATCACTTTTTCGGTTATACGACTTTTTATTTTGTTCAATCCTTTGAACTATGCTATATAATATATTTATTATGTAGTGTATTTTCTAATATGGCCAAACCTAATGTAATACTTAATTCTTAATATTAACCATTTTCTAAATTTGGACGCTTTATTAACAGTAGTCCTATCAACAGTACTAAGAATTGTAGGTTTTTGTTCAAGCCATTCTTCTTTATATTCTAGTGCGACACCATAACGTTCACTTTTCTTGGGAATTATAATTCCTTTTTCATTTTCAACATAATCAATGTTTTTCACTTTATTTTTTTTACTTATCATATCAATGACACCAGTGTCTAGTGGAGACGAAAAAAGTTTAGTTGTATCACTAAGTGCAAAAGCATTGTAAATATTATTTGGATAACAACTAATTAGTGCTTCACATACTGTTGATGCTGTATCAAGACTTAAACCAGTACTACTTCCATCAATCACTAGTACTCTTTTTTTCCCTTGATTTAATAGTTTAGACATTTCTTTTTGCTGTTCTTCAATTAACTTGTGTAAAATTGATTCACGATATTTATAATTTCCCAGGAATTGGTGGTGATTAATTATAAAGAATGGTGGAATTTTTTTATAGTTATATTTTATTTTGGCAAAGATATTTAATACATAATATGTCAATCTGCCTTCTTTATCTAAAGCTATAATCAAATCATACTTCTCTAAAGGGAAATAACTGACAAATCCGTGGGGGTCTATTTTAGTTGCTTTTCTTGTTTGCCAGAAACTCTCCCAAAGATTTTTAGGAAATAAGTTACTTAACTGCTCATCAATTCTTATTAACATATCTCCCCAAAATCTCCACAAATAAGAAAATTCGCTAGGCCATAATGCTTCAATATCTAAAATTAATGTCAAATCTTCACTAGTTATTCCATTCTCTTTTAATTGGGGCAGAAAAGAATTCAAATTTTTTAGAAAAATCTCTTTACTTATTTTTCTTTCTAAATAATCCTTTATGAATCCATAGCTCAATAATTTATCTCTTAAGGGATTATCTACAAAATCAAGCATAACTAAAAAATAATGATTCAAATATATATTTTTATGCTTTTCAAATATATTTGGGAGTTCAAATCTCTATTGGTATATATACCTATTTTTTTCGTAAACACTAAACGTAGTATTGGGTATATTTCACTTTATTTAAGATGTTCAATTTATTTGTTAAACACAAATTTTATATAATCCCAACTTTCATTTTAACTTATGATAATTGTAGGATGCTCGGATTCAATTAATCTTGCTAAAAAAATAGCTAAACTTCTTAAAAAACCTTATTATAATTTAAAAGTGGGGTCATTTCCAGACGGTGAAACACATCTTAAATTTAGTAACAATGTTGAAGGAAAAACAGTAGTTCTTGTTCAGACTTTAAATAATCCAAATGAAAAATTAATTGAAGTTATTTTTGCAGCATATACTGCAAAAGATTTAGGTGCAAAAAAAGTGGTTCTTGTTGCACCATATCTTGCATACATGAGACAAGATAAAAGATTTCACTTTGGTGAATGTGTATCTAATCAAGTTGTTGCAAATTTACTTAGTGTTTTTGATGAAGTTATAACAATTGATCCACATTTACATCGAATCACTAGTTTAAAAGAAATTTTTAAAGTTAAAGCAATTTCTTTAACTGCAAATTCTCTTCTTTCAGAATATATTAAAAAAAATATTAGGGATGCAACAGTTCTTGGACCAGATGCTGAAAGTTTTCAATGGGCACAAGAAGTTGCAGCTATGGCAAAATGTAATGTAACAGTTCTAAAAAAGAAAAGATACAATTCAAAAAAAGTCAAAATTATATTACACAATCCAAGTCTTGTCAAAGGAAAAAATGTTGTTATTGTAGATGATATAATAAGTACTGGTCATACCATGATGGAAACAGTTAAACAAGCAAAAAAATTTGGAGCCAAAAAAGTTTATTGTATCACTGTTCATGGAATATTTGCAGATAACGCACTACCAAAACTTCAAAAATTGGGAGCAATTTGCATATCAACAGATACAATAGAAACTAAAACTTCAAAAATTACAGTAGCTAAACTTTTAGCCCAAGAAATTTCTAGAACTTAAAATTTAGGTTTTAAAATTTATTTCAAATGCTATAATAAATTTATAATCAGGGGATTTTAATGTTTCTAAGAGAAACTATTTAAATCATTAAACAATTCTTTTTCTTATGGAAAAGTCAGGAGATAGAATACAAGTTGTAACATCTGATGATGAATTTGTTGGAGTTTTAATGCCACAAGATGGTGAATTTTTAGTACTAAAATTAGATAATGGATACAATGTCGGAATAGATAGAAAAAAAATAAATGACATCAAACTTTTATCTAAATATGAAAAAAAAGATTATAAAATACCTGAATTAAAACCAAAAAAAGGCCTTCCTACTATTACTATTTTACATATGGGTGGTACAATTGCATCAAAAATTGATTATGCAACTGGTGGTGTTGTTGCAAAATTTACTCCAGAAGAACTCATTTCTAAATTTCCAGAATTAATGGAAATTGCAAATTTAAAAAGCAGATTAATTGGTAATATAATGAGTGAAAATATGCGGTTTGGACACTATAATATTCTTGCAAAAGAAATAGAAAAAGAAGTTAAAGAAGGAGTTAAGGGAATTATAATTACACACGGTACAGATACTATGCATTACACTTCAGCTGCATTGTCATTCATGCTTGAAAATTTACCAATTCCAGTAATATTAGTTGGCGCTCAGAGAAGTTCAGATAGGGGAAGTACTGATGCAGCTGTTAATATTATTAGTGCAGCAATATTTGCAACACAAACAGATTATGCAGGTGTTGGAATATGCATGCATGAAACAATAAATGATAATACTTGTTTTATTCTTCCAGGAACTAAAGTAAGAAAAATGCATTCATCTAGAAGAGATGCCTTTAAAGCTATAAATGCAAAACCTATAGCTAGGGTTGATTTTGAGAAAAAAACATTTGAAATTATAGATAATGAATATCCAAAAGCAAATTCTACAACTAAATTAAATTTATTACCAATAAGAGAAAGTATTAAAGTCGGACTTTTAAAATTACATCCTAATATTTACGCAAGTGAATTTTTAGCATATCTTGGTTTTGATGGTTTAATTTTAGAAGGTACTGGTCTTGGTCATATCCCAATGATTATGACTGATGAATATACTAAAGAAAATCAAAAAATAAAAGAAGCGGTTTTTCAGTTAGTAAATTCAGGAACAGTTGTTGGAATTACACTTCAAACTATTTATGGTAGAGTTCAAACAAATGTTTATTCTGCAGGAAGAGAGCTTATGGGACTAGGTGTAGTTGGCAATTATGCAGATATTACTCCAGAAACAGCATATATCAAATTAGTTTGGCTTTTAAGCAATTTCAAAAAAGAAGAAATTGCAGATCTCATGTCAAAAAATTTACGTGGTGAAATTAGTTATAGGACAAAAGAGGAGTCATTTTTTATTTAATAATTTATAATTATTTCAATATTTTTGTGGTTAAAATGGGCAAAAAAGAAACAATCGAAAAAGAAAATTCAAATACTAATTATTCTGAAATAGGATTTAGATGTGGTCTTGAAATTCATCAACAATTAGAGACAAGAAAACTATTTTGTAATTGTCAATCTATAATCTCTACTGGAAAACCTGATAAAATTGTGATGAGAAGACTTAGAGCTGCAGCAGGAGAAAGTGGAAAAATAGATGTCGCAGCTGAGCATGAGCAGAAAAAAGGAAAACAATTTTTTTATCATTACTTTTCAGAAAGTAGTTGTCTTGTTGAATTAGATGAAGAACCACCAAGACCAATTAGTGACGAAGCTTTGAATATTGCATTGCAAGCAGCTCTTTTGTTGAATATGAAACTTGTAGATCAAGTGCAAACAATGAGAAAAATGGTGATTGATGGTTCCAATACAACAGGATTTCAAAGAACATCATTAATTGCAAGAAACGGTTTTATTGAAACTTCTCTTGGAAATGTGGGAATACAAACACTTTGTCTTGAAGAAGAATCAGCACAATTAATAGAACGTAATGATGATAGTGATACTTATAATTTATCAAGGCTCGGAATTCCATTAATTGAAATTGCAACTGATGCAGATATTAAAAATCCAATACATGCAATGGAATGCGCTGAAAAATTAGGTATGGTGCTTAGAAGCTTAGATAAAATAAAAAGAGGAATTGGATCTATAAGACAAGATGTAAATTTGTCAATTAAAGGAAGTCCCCGTGTCGAAATAAAAGGATTTCAAGATTTAAAAAGCATGCCAAAAGTTATTGAATTTGAGATAAAAAGACAAATTGAAGCTTTACATAAAGGTGATAAATTAAAAGAAGAAGTAAGAAAAGCAGAGCCGGATTTTACAACTTCTTTTTTAAGACCAATGCCAAGTTCTGATAGGATGTATCCTGAAACTGATGTGTATCCAACAATAATCAATAGTAAAAATATTATTCTTCCTGAACTAATTGAAAATAAAACCAAAAGATATTATTCTGATTTTGGACTTAGTTTAGATTTAGCTAAAATGGTAGCATCTAAAAAATTAGATATTGAATCACTATCAATAAAATATTCCAATATCAAACCTTTATTTCTTGCAGAATATTTTTTAACTTTGCCTAAGGAAATTAAAAGAAGATTTAATATTGAAGTTGATATGACACAATTTTCTGAAGAGATTCTGGAAAAATTAAACTCTTCATTAATTACTAAAGAAGCAGTTATTGATATAGTTGTTGAATTGACAAAAGGAAACAAAGTTGACTACTCTAAATTTAAAACAATTTCAGATTCAGATGTAGAAGATGAAATTAAAAAAATAGTTGAATTAAATCCTGGGAAAACTACTGGTGCTTTAATGGGAATAGTTATGTCAAAATTTAGAGGAAAAGTCGATGGAAAAAAAATTGCCGAGGTTTTAAATAAACTAGTAGGTAATTAATAAAATCAATAAACAAAAAATAACCCACAAATCTATTTTTTTACCAATTCTAATATCATTAAATCAACATTTTCAAAAAGTTCTTTGTTACCAATTATATGGGTTTTATCTAGATTTTCATAATAATAATTTAGTTTACTTAAAAATGATTTCATAGTTTGTACTTCAACTTTTTTATGGTGTTCACCAAATCCAAATTTTTTGATGTATTCAGCATTAATAAATTGCTCAAATTGATTTTTTATTGGTACAGAATAGATTGGCTTTTTTAAGTAGATTGCTTCGCATATAAGGCTTTGACCACCATTTGTTATTACAGCTTTGCAATTCTTAAAATCATTAAAAAATTGTTTCTCATCAAATTTCATATATCTTACTTTACCAAATTCTCCTTCTGAATGGTAGCCATATACTACCATTTTTTCATTTAAAGCTTCAAGTGTTTTGGGGAGATTTGTATTTGTATATGATGTTTGATAGACTAAAACAAAATCCTCTCTTTTTGGTTTGAGCATAGAGATTTCTTTTCTAATAATTGGCATCACAACTACACAATCTTTTGATTTAGTTTGTGTATAAAAAAAATTTATTAAAATATATTTGTCTGCTTTTGGCACCATTAAATTAATTACTTCTTTTGTTTTTCTAAATTGCCATATTCTATTTTTTGGAAATTCAACTTCACTTTTAGTTATCACATGTTGATTGTCGACAGATATTATTTTAATTTTATTTAACCATGCAAAATAAGCTGTTATTGGTTCAAAATCAGTTATAATAAGATCGGGTCTTCTTTCTTGTACTTTTTTTTTCAAAATAGAATAAGACTTGAAAAAACTTGGAAGTTTTATTAGATTTAAAGTAAATGTTCGAAAATTACTTACTCTATTTTTTGTGTAAAAAATATGAGGGGAAGTTATTCTTATAACATTGTTAAAGTGTTTAGTTAAATAATCATATGCTTTGCCGCCACAAAAAATAACAACTTCATGTTTTTTACTAAGTAAATGCTCTATTAAGGTCTTGCTTCTAGTAGCATGACCTAATCCTTCACCTTGTACACCATAAAATATCAATGCCATTTTTTTATTTAACAATCACTAGTATTTATTTGTTATTTAAAAGATGATTAAGTAATATCGCACTCCAAATCATTCCATCATCAGCTTTATAAAAAAAGCTCTTTAAAGGTTTTCCATTTGGTTCTAATACTTCATACATATTACCATTTTTTTCAACCCATTCTTTTAATGAGAAAAGATATTTTTTCAATAATTTTTTATCTGCTTTTTTTACAATATCTAAATAACACATTCCTAAATGGAGCCATACAGTATCATGTTCCCAATCTTTGCTTAATTTATTTATCCATATCATATCATGTTCTTTAATTTTTTTATGGTAATATCTTAAAGGTAATGGTGTATCAAGTGCATTTTCTTGCATTTTTTTTATCACTAAACAAAGCATTTTCCTATCTTTTTTTGCATCAAAAACATTGCACCAAAATGGAAAAACATTAGCATCTCCTGTTATTGTATCATTTCCAGATAAATCATCAATAAAATGTGTATTTTTCCAAAAATTTTCTTTGATCAATTTATTAAAATCATACTTTTTAAATGGATTATCTAGTTTTGCAATTTCAATTTCATTTTTTAACATAGCAAGCATACAATTATGGTAGCATGGAGAAATTCTAAGAGCATAATCTTTCATTCCGGAAATATGCGGATCTTTTTTTACAAGGTTAGTTTTTTCATCAAAAACTATTTTGTAATATCTTCTAATTTCTTGATTTAAAAATTCTTTATATTTTGATATAAGCTGATTTGCTTTTGCACGATTTAAACTAAAGAGGAGAAATGGTAAGGAATCTGCAGCAAAACTTGGAAATTCAAATGGAGTTCCATTTGGAGATATTACTTGAGTTATTTTACCATGTTTATAATAACAATTCATTGCATATTCCAATGTTTTAATGACTTTATCTTTATAACCTAATTCTATTAGTGGAATAGTAACAATTCCAAAATCACGACAATAAAAGTTAGTATAGTTGCCTTTGCTTACTTGAAAATACTCTTTTTTTTCATTCCAGCAATTATCAATTATTTGTCTTAAAATTTGCTCAGCACTACCTTCATAACGTTTATATCCTTTTGCTGATATCATTAAAGAACGTTTAAACATTCTTAAACCTTCTGAGATGTGAATTAGTTGAAGCATAAGATTTTGTTTGCGCTTAGATATATATTATTTTCCTTCATTCTTTAATAAATATCATTTACTGAATAATTTTTTCTTTGAAAGTTTTAGAATACTCTTCAAATGTGGAGTTGCTTTTAATTTATTGACCTCTTTTAATAATTTAAGATAATGAAAAAATTTAATCTTCGAAGTTTCACTATTATCTTTAACAAATGGACCATTACTTTTTCCAACATATGCATAAACATTTTCATCATCATGTTCATCTCTAGTTATGAATTTGCCAATAAATTTTAAGGGTACATCAATACCTAATTCTTCTTTTAATTCTTTTTTTGCAACTAAATCTGGTTTTTTGCCAGCGCTGACATGTCCTCCAACAGAACCCATCCAATATCCAGGATACTGCTTTTTTATCTTGGAACGAAGTTGAAGCAGTACTTGATTTTTATCGTTAAAAATTAAAATGTGAACAGCACGGTGAAGAATATGTTTTTCATGAGCTTTATTTCTTTCAATTTTTCCAAGAACTTTATCATTTTTATCTACGATATCAAGATATTCCATAAAAGAAGTGATACTATTTGACTATTTAATTGTTTTTAGATTATATCAATAAAAAATATGATGATACTATAAATTTTGATGAATACTCATCTTTTTTTTAAGAATATTTATAAATCTTCATTTTTACCATTACTTATGAATAGTTACGACTACTTAACAAAAATTGTTGAACACAAAGATAAAAAATCAGCAATGGATATTATTTATTATCCTGATATTACAAGATTAATAAGTAGTATAGATGAACAATTTTTGAAAATAGAAGGTTTGGAATTTAGAATGGGTGCAACAGTACAAACTAAATTGTTAGCTGAAAAATTAATCATGCTTCAAAATTTGAAAAACTCTGAAATAACTAACGATACTTTGATTAAAGCTGCAGATTTACTTGAAGAAATTGAAAGTAAATGCAAATTTATCGATGGACTTTTTTATCTTCATTTACTTTAATATTCTATTTTTATTTTAGTTTTAGATAATAACGCGCCCGCGGGGATTCGAACCCCGGACCTATAGCTTTCTTTCCTACATTTTGCTATAGATAATGCAGATAGGAGGCTATCGCGCTTCCAGGCTGCGCTACGAGCGCAGATTTTTAGTAAAATCTGGTAAAAACAAAAGGGAGATAAACTCCCTTGTGCGATTTTCATTTCATAATTCATTATCGCAAAAAATAAATATGTTTGTTTTACATATTGTTTTAATTTAGTATATGGAGCTTTACGCTCCATTTCGGTGTCAATGGACGAAACCATTGCCATGAGTGCGCTACGAGCGCAACTGGAGCCTCGGTTGACACGGCACTTAAGGAAGACTTTCGTTTTACTCAAGTCTTCCGAACTCCAAGTTTTCCGGACTCATATATGGGCGAAGTATTGCAAACACTTTAAAACTTTTCCTCTTTATTACTTTTTATGTATCAAATAAAACAATTAAACTCCGATTTTATTGTAAAAGAAATATTTGATTTAGAACTTGATAAAACTGGAACATATCAATATTTTTTATTGGAAAAAAATGGACTTAATACTTTAGATGCAATATTTTTATTATCTGAAACACTAAAACTTCCAAGAAAATTATTTGGATATGCTGGAAATAAAGATAAAAATGCAATAACTGGGCAAGTAATTTCAATTATGACAAACATAAAAATCAATGATTTTTCAACAGAGAAATTAAAAATAAATTTTCTTGGTAAGGGAAAAGAAAGAGTAAATCTTGGAAGTCACAATGGGAATAAATTTACTATTGTTGTTAGAAATTTAGATAATTCAACTGAAGATGTGCAAGATGTAACATTTATCCCAAATTATTTTGATGAGCAAAGATTTTCTTCAAGCAACATTGAAATTGGTTTAAAAATACTTAAGCGAGATTTTCAAGGAGCAGTAGAATTAATTATAGAAAATTCCAATGATTATGATAATACTAAGATGAAAATGGAGCAAATCTTGCTAAAAAATCCAAAAGACTTTATTGGAGCATTAAGAGTAATGGATAAAAAAATACTCAGCATTTATCTAAACAGTATTCAAGGTCTTATTTTCAATGAAATTTTAACCGAATATATTGAAGCTAATTGCTCTGCATTCAAAAGTGTAAATTATAGCAGAGGGGAGATGCATTTTCCAACTGATAAGCCAAGTGAAATAATGATTCCTCTTGTGGGGTTTGGTCTGGACATTGAAGATGAGTGGTTAATAGATACAGTAAACAATAAACTATCAAATTACAATTTAACAACAAGATCTTTTATTGTAAAAGAAATACCTGAAATTAGTAGTGAAGGAAGACTAAGATTTGCTTTCGTTGATTTGGCAGATATTCATGTTTCAGGCTTTGAAGATGACGAATTAAATTCTGAAAAGAAAAAATGTAAAATAGAATTTTCTTTGCCAAATGGAAGTTATGCAACAGTTGCCATAAAATCAATTTTTGGATAACTAAAAAATTAAAACTATCAGAACTATTTTATATCCTATTCAAAATTTATTTCTTTGGCAAATTGTAAACTGTAAAATTATGAATTGCATTTATCATATCTGCTCTATGTTTATCTTCGCTAAAGTTGTGATTTGCACCATTTATTATTACAAGCATTTTTTCACCAGAAAGATTTTTGAAGAGTTTTTTTGCACCATCAATCGGAGTTGTTGTATCTTTATCACCGTTAACAATTAACGTTGGTACATTAATTTTTTTTGCAAAGTTATACATATTGTATTTTAAACCATCACTAACAAAATTATTCCCTATATCATATTTTTTCATGATGGATTTTTTCCAAGTTTTTTTATAATTTGTTAAAGGCGCATTTAAGCAAACAAATAATTTTTCTTTAATTTTTGGAGAAGTTGATATAACAGTTGCTCCTCCAAAACTTGAACCAAATAATCCAAATCTAATATACCCTTTTTTCTTTAGAAATTTTATTGCATCCAAAAGATTGTTATTTGCAATTGTTTGTGTTAATTTACTAAAATCTCCTTCACTTTCTCCATGGGCATAAAAATCAAAAGCAAATGTCGTAACTCCTTTTTTATTTAATAATTTAGTGAGTGCAACAACTTTTGAAGCATATTTTCCTTTGCTTTTTAGACCATGACAAAAAACCATACAAAAATCTTTGAGTTTTGTTTTTTTAGGCACTGTTAAAATACCACAAATTTTAGCTTCTTTACTTTTGAATTTTACTTTAGTTTTCATTTTATCAATTTTTTTAAATTAATCTTTAAGTTAAATATTAATAACCTAAATCAATAAATTAAACAAGTTGTCTTTTTTTAAGTTCTAAAATTACTTGTTCATATACTCTTTCAATTGCTTGTTCGCCGTTTATGTTAATACTTTTTCCCCCATAATGTTTTATTAAAGGTTTTGTTTCACTGTGATAAGTTTTAAGACGCTTTTTTATTGAATCTTCTAAATCATCTTCTCTTTGAAAAAGTTTTAATCCACATTTATCACAAATTTCAGGATTTTGTGGTGGATTGTAAGTTACATGATATACTGCTCCACATTTACATGTTCTTCTTCCTGAAATTCTTTTTATGCATTCCTTATCAGAAACATTAATTTCAATAACTGCATCAATATCTGTAATTTCACTAAGAATATTTGCTTGTACTAAATTTCTTGGATAACCATCAAGCAAGAAACCATTTTTGGTATCTTTTTCTTTAAGTCTTGATTTGATAATATTTGCAACAACTTCATCTGGAACTAACTTTCCTTCATTAACATATTGTTTTGCAAGTTTTCCAAGTTCAGTTGATTTTTCCATATTTTCCCTTAAAATATTTCCTGTTGATATTTGAGGGATATGAAAATTTTTGATTAACATTTCTGCTTGAGTTCCTTTACCGCTACCTTGTGGCCCAATTAGAATAATTCTTAGCATATTACCACCTTGATTTTATTTAATTATCAACTTATCAATAATTCTAATTATTAATTACATCAATTTAATTTCAAGTATCAACCAAAATAGCCAAGCTTTTCTTCAATATCTGATTCTTTTTTCCAACTTTCTTCCATTTTTTTAAACATTTCAGCTGTTTGAGTTTTTATTCTCTTCCATTTACTAAAGAAATCATTAATAAATTTAGCATCAAGATCTTCTTGTGTTTGCATTTCTAAAACTAAAGATGCCCTATTCATTGACATCAATTCTTTATATAAAAGATAAACA
>CAZSAD010000017.1:0-11695 GCA_964604995.1 uncultured Methanosarcinales archaeon | reverse complement strand
GCTTTCCATGAGTATTTCTATATCTGATTTCATCTTTTTATCTTCATCATTAAATGCTCCTGATTCATACATATTATTTAATGTGGCTTCAGGTTGTAAAATACCATCTAATATTTTACATATGCCTTCTATTTTATCATGAATTTTTCTTCTAACTTCCCTTAAACCAAATCTTTCACTTTCTATTTCACTGATTTCAAAATCATTATCCAATGCTGTAAAATCAGGTAATTGGTATTTTTTTGATAGTTCTACGTACACTTTCTTAAATTCCTTTTTTTCCATAGTATCTTTTTTTTCTGCCATAACCTTAAGTTTAAAGTGTTGGTTTAAAAACTCTTCCTTAATATATCAATATTAATGGGATATAATAAGTTATACATTATAATTTATATGTTTACCGTAATACTTTTAGTTAAAGATAATATTTTTATAGTGCAATTAAGTCCATTTACCAATTTACCTAGGAGGTGAATTTTCATGGCCAAAAAGACAGTTAAAAAAACAACCAAAAAAACAGTCGCAAAGAAGTCAATGTCAGGATGCGGTTGTAAGTGTGAATGTTAAGAATTAAGAAATTTTCTTTGTTTTATTTTTATTCATTTTTAGAATTTTTATTGGAATAATTTCATTATAACCTTTTCATTTCTTTATACTCTTCTTTTTCTTCGCCTTCTAATATCTGTGATAATTTTTGGCTTTGTTCTATCAATAAATTAACTTTTTGTTTTAGGCCTTCTAATGTTTCTGATGGATATTTTCTTTTAAGTACTTGATCTTGGGACTCAACATCTTCTAAACCTTGTTCTAATCTTTTATTTACATCTATCAAAAATGTTTCAAGCTCTAAAATCCCTTCTAAAATATCATTTATCGCATCTAATTCTTCTTGTGTTCTTATAAGAAGGCTTTCTTCACCATGTGCTTCTTTTAATCTTTGAAGTGCAGTATGTAAACTGTCTAATTTAGGATATAACTCAGCAAATTGTACCATTCTTATTTTTTAGAAGTAGGAGTTTAAATTATTTTTGTTATGATATATTTTTGTTACTAAGCGATAAAATTTAATTTATGTGATTTTGATAATTTTTTGATAATTTCTGAAAGGGTTTAAAAAGTGGGGTTTTACACTAAATTTATACATAAATTGATAATATATCAATCATTATAGTAAATCATCTTAGGAAACTTTGTTTCCTTTGTTTTTTATCAGATTTTTTTAAAAAATCTGCCCCCGTAGCATAGTAGCTATTGCGCTTGCCTTGTAAGCAGGAGGTCGTGAGTGCAACTCTCACCGGGGGCTTATATTTTCATATTTTTTTCTAGTTTTTAATGATGCCCGCCACTACCTGGACTACTAATTTGCATTGGTTTTGAAGAACCTGATTCTGTCAAATCATCTGTTTTGTAACCTTTAGCTGGCCAGAATGATTTTAGGCTTTGAACTTCTTTTCTTATTTGTAAGTAATCTTTTACTAAACTATGTAATTCATAAGCATCTTTGTACAATTCTTCTTTGTGTTTTTCTAGATCATGCCAAATAAATCTTTTCCAAAATGTTGTTAAAAAATTTTTAAGTATTGGATGATTTCTCCATTTATTCTCATAGTCTACTTCTAAAATAGCTTGACAGAAAAACCAAAGTTCTCCTTTATCAAGTTTAAATTTTTTGTTATCTTGTACAATTTCAACTTGCTGAGAATGTATTGTGTGAATATCAATATTAAGGACTCTTCGATAGAACTTATTGCCTTGCGGTGCATATTTTATTCTCCATTTGGCCCATACTTCTCTTCCTTCATGATGTCTCCATTCACCATACATAATTTCTGGAAAGTCGGGATCTTTATCATTTGTGTATTGTTTTTCTATCATCCATTCATGGAGCATAACATAAAATAACTTAAGATTAACTGGATTAGACTGAGTCTTTAATTCATACTGTGCAACAGTCATTCCATAGGGTATCTTTTCTGCCATATTAGGCTTTGATAAGAATTGATTATATTAAATTTTCTGTATGTTTAATCTTTTTTAATGGTTTAATTTTAATAATCTCTTTTCAATACTTTTTTTAATGAATAATTTTAATAGTTTTCCTAAGCTTTTTATTCTATTCTATTTTTCATTTTCTTATGCAAATAGGACTAGTTGGAAAGCCAAGTGCAGGAAAAAGTACTTTTTTCAAAGCAGCAACTTTAGCAGATGTTGCTATAGCAAATTATCCTTTCACAACAATTAAACCAAATACTGGTATGGGTTATGTAAAAGTCGAATGTGTTGATAAAGATTTTAATGTTCAATGCAACCCTAGAGAAGGATTTTGCATAAATCACCAAAGATTTGTTCCAGTACAAATAATTGATGTTGCAGGTCTTGTTCCAGATGCACACTTAGGTAAGGGAAGAGGAAATCAATTCTTAGATGATTTAAGACAAGCAGATGTTTTGATTCATATTATAGATACTTCTGGAAGTTTAAATGCAAATGGTGAACCTGTAGAAATTGGAAGCCACAACCCAGCAGATGATATTAAATTTTTAGAAGTTGAAATAGATATGTGGTATTTAGGAATACTAAAAAAAGGATGGGAAAAGTTTGCAAGGCAAATTCAACAAGAGCATCAAGTAATTCACAAAGCTTTGGCAAAACAACTTTCAGGTCTTGGTGCAACTGAAGATATGATCGAAAAAATAATTGAAAAGTTAAAATTAAACAAAGATACTCCAAGTGCTTGGAGCGAAGAGAATTTGGTTAATATTGCAACTGAACTTAGAAAAAGAACAAAGCCAATGATAATTGCATGTAACAAAATGGATATTTCAGTTTCACAGCAAAATTTTGAAAAGTTGCAAAAAGAATTTCCTGATTATAAATTTGTCCCATGCAGTGCTGAGATGGAACTTGCTTTAAGGGAAGCTAGTAAACATGGTTTAATTGATTATGTTCCAGGCGAAAGTGATTTTAAATTAAAAGATGAAACAAAATTAAATGATGCACAAAAAAATGGACTTGAATTTATACGAAAATTTTTACAAAAGCATGGGAGTACTGGAGTTCAGCATATGCTCGATAGTGCAATTTTTGAATTTTTAAAATACATTGCAATTTTTCCAGGAGGAGTTGGTAAACTACAAGACCAACATGGAAATTATATACCTGACTGTTTTTTACTTCCTGAAAATTCAACTGCACTTGATTTTGCGTTTAAAATACATACTGATTTAGGTAAATATTTTATTAGAGCAATTGATGTTAAGAAAAGAATGACTGTTGGCAAAGAGTATAAATTGCATCATAGGGATGTAATTGAAATTATTTCTAATAAATAAATTAAATAATCAATTAAATAAAATAGATTTAAAGATATAATTTTAGAAAACTATTTATTCTAATTCTAACAAATTGATTATATAAGAGGTGGAAGTTTTGGTTTTTGAACAACTCATAAAAATGAAATGGTTAGAGAAAAGACCAAACTTTGCATTTCTACTCGGATTTTTCTATTCATTAATTGCATTAATTAGTGCAAAACTTATTTTTCCAAATAATGTTGGAATAATGTCTGTTGCATTTGCATCAATTCTACTTATTCCTTCTTTAAATCAACTTCTTTTAATTGAAGAAAACCAAGAAATCCGAGAGAAGAAATTCTCACTTATACAATTATTTAAAGATCATTATGATATATTGGAAATTTATATTTTTCTTTTCTTTGGTATGTTTTTTACCTATTTATTTTTTGCATTTGTATTTCCAGATGTTGTTAGTTTAGAATTTTTTTCTCCACAACTTAAAGTTGCAGGAATTAGTGGAGCTGCAACAAGCAGTTTAAAACAGCAAATATTTTTTTGGAAAATATTAAAAAATAATCTAGTTGTTTTACTTGTTAGTTTTTTGCTTTCATTAGTGTATGGAGCTGGTTCAATATTATTTTTAACTTGGAATGCAAGTGTTTGGGGAGTTGTTTTTGGATTTATGTGTAGACAATCAATACAGGCAAATAATTTATTTTATGGTATTAATCATATTTTGATACCTGCATTTCCACATATGTTTACTGAAGCATTAAGTTATTTTTTTGCAGCTATCGTCGGTGGAATACTTTCTAAAGCGATAATTCGAGAGAAACTTTTTTCAAGAAGATTTAATCATGTGTTAACAGATGCACTTATAGTTATGGGGATTGCAGCTATTCTTATAATAATTGCAGCAAGACTTGAAACACTTTTGGTTTAATTTTATGCCTTTTTTTGGTTTTTCTTTAAAAATTAGTATATAATTAATTACTTTTGAGTGGTATGGTAAGTAGGTATTTTCTTAAACCAGTATACAAAAACGTAACATTTATATATTAGTATAACTAGTCCTTTGTTCCCGCATCAGGAAAGGGTGTGCTAGCTTCAGGCCGACTCCTCATTTTTGGAGCCGCAAGCTTAGAGCAGTAAGCAAGCTCTCAAGAAATAAGAGGTAAAACCAAGAGGTGGTTATCGTGGATTTTTTTGTAAATGAGGCAACAAAAAATTATCAGCAACCAACAAAAGTAGCTGACGATTTAAATGTAGGACAAGCAACAATTAAAGTTATTGGCTGCGGAGGAGCAGGCAATAATATGGTAAGCTGGCTTTATAAAAAAGGAGTCAGAGGAGCAGAAATTATAGCTATTAACACTGATAAACAGCATATTGATATTTCAGATGCTGACAAGAAATTCTTAATTGGCAGAAATGTTACAAGAGGACTTGGCTGTGGAGGATTTCCAGAAAAAGGAGCAGCATCAGCAAATGAAACATTAAATGAAATTAGAGAAGTTCTAAAAGGGTCAGACATAGTTTTCGTTTGCGCAGGAATGGGCGGCGGAACAGGAACAGGTTCAGCACCAGTTGTCGCAAAAGTAGCTAAAGAATCAGGATCAATTGTCATTGGCACAGTAACAATGCCATTCAAAATTGAAAGAGCTAGAATTGATAAAGCCGAATTTGGTTTGCAACAATTAAGACATTATTCAGATACAGTTGTTGTAATTGATAACAATAGACTTGTTAAAATTGCAGGAAATTTACCAGTTAAACAAGCATTTGCAATTGCAAATGAATTAGTTGCAACAATGATTAGAGGAATTGTTGAAACCATTTCAGTTCCAAGCCTTGTTAACTTAGATTATGCAGATGTCAAAGCAATTATGACAAATGGCGGAGTTTCAACAATTGGAATTGGTTCATCAGATACCAAAAACAGAGTTGAAGAAGCTGTCAAAGGAGCACTCTCAAATCCACTACTTGAAGTAAGTTATGAAGGCGCAGTAGGCGCTTTGATACATATTGAAGGTGGACCAGATATGACACTTGACGAAGTAAGCAGAATTGGCGAACTGGTAACAGAAAAACTCGACCAAGATGCTAACGTTATCTGGGGAGCAAGAGTTACCGATGAAATGGAAGGAAAACTTACTGTTATGTCAATTATAACAGGCGTCAAATCTCCATGGATTATTGGTAAAGAAGATGGCAGAAAAAAAGCAAAATCAGCTGCGCAAGCAGCTTCTGTTTCATCTTACGATGACGAATTGCAAATTGAGATTTTATAAATTTTTTATAAATTTTTATTTTTAAATTATTTTTATATTTTTAAAAATAAAATCAAAAAATATACGGCTAAAACCGTAAGAAGGTGAGACCATGGAACGAGACGATCAATTCGTCAAAAAAATTGTCACTGATATAGCTGGTTCATCAGAACAGTTAGCAGTTGGCAAAGAAAAAAAACCAAGTGAAGATTTTAATACATTCAAAAAACTAGTTCCAGTACTTCTTGAAAAAGGAGTGGACAATGTTAATTTGTCAATGTTTAATGACGTAACAAGAAAAAAGCTACTAGATGCACTTGGCGAAGAATATATGAGAAAAGGAGAATTAAACCATGCCATTAAAGTGTTTATTCTTTCTGGTAATAAGTCAAGACTCTCAGGAATTGGTGAGGACTATGAGAGATTAGGGCAAGTTACAAATGCAATTGATGTTTATAGATTAGGAGATGACATTAAAAACTTGCAAAGACTTGGCGATAAATGCCTGGAGGATGGACATATCCTTGATGCTATTAAATCTTTTCGCATACTTAACGATGTACCAAAACTTAGAAGTGTCGGATCAGACTGCTTAAGTAAAGGTAAATGGGATTATGCAATTGAAGTCTTTACAGCAATCAATGATTCTGCTAAACTAGTTGAAGTTGGAGATAGATGCTTGGATGATAGGCAAATTGTCTATGCAGCAAAAGCATATGAGCTTGCAGCAAATAAAGAAAAACTTTCAATGCTAGGAGATACTTGCTTAAGAGAAAGTTTATTTGTAACTGCATTAAGAGCTTATACTCTTGCTGGAAATGACATGATGGTTCAATTCATCAAAGAGAATTTTTCCAATAAACTTGTTGGGATATAAGAGGGATAGTTTAAATTATCTTTTATTTTTTATTTCATTTTTCTTTTGATTATTTTTTAGATATATTTTTAATCTAATTAAATACAATTTTATTTAATTTCTAATCTAATTTTTAACATAATTTTAAATATTTTTTATATTACTTATTCTTAAGTAGTGTTGTTTTCTTAACGATAATTCAAAAAGTTTATATTTGCATTAAATCATAAAAAAAATATGAATGAAATTGTAAGAAATGATATACTTGCAACATTAAACAAGGTTTGGGAAATAATTAACCAAAGAGGAGATATTGACTACTCTGCTATTAAAAATCTTAGTAATACCCTAATACATGATTCTTCAATTTATCAGGACGAAGATTCTATTTCTCTAGCTGTTATAATCTATTCAATGTCTAAAATTATCGAAAGAACAAATCAAGTTGATGATAAACTTAAAAGCAGAATAGAGGAAATGCATAGGTTCTTGGCAGTAAATCATATGCAAAATTTTCATAAAGCAATTCGAAATACAATGTTGAATATTTCTAAATTGGACCAAGGAGTTGGATTATATATTCAAGAAGTGATGCAGCAAGCAAGAGTAAAAAAAGGAACTAAAATTATAGAACATGGTATATCAATTGCAAAATCAGCAGATCTTTTGGGAATATCACAATGGCAACTTTTAGATTACTTAGGAAAAACAACAATAATAGATTTTACTCCACATATAACGGATGTTAAAAAAAGGTTGGATTTTACTCGAAGTTTGTTTTTCAATAAGGTAAATAATACTAAAGAAAATGTAAGTCTTGAAGGTACAAAATGAAATCAATTGTGTTTGATTCAGGACCAATAATTAGTCTTGCAATGAATAATTTACTTAAAATTTTAGATCCACTTAAAATAAAATATGGTGGTGAATTTATAATCCCAATAGCAGTTAAAAATGAAATTATAGATAGACCAGAGGAAACTAAAATATTTGAATTTGAAGCATTACAAGTAGAAGGATTAATTAGAAAAGGGACACTTAAAATTGTTTATAACAATGAAATAAATAGCTTAGCTGATCATTTAATGGATTTATGTAATAATAGTTTTATTGCACAGGGAAATCCAATAAAAATTGTACAGCAAGGAGAAATGCAAGCACTTGCAACAGCAATTTATTTTAATTCAGATACTATGGTTGTTGACGAAAGAATTACAAGGATGATGCTTGAAAATCCAAAAATCATAGCAGAGATTATGCGAAATAAATTACACACTAACATAAAAATGAACAATAACAGCGTTGAAAATTTTATTATGCATACAAAAAAAGTTAAAGTAATAAGATCAGTTGAACTTGTAACAATGGCATTTGAATTAGGTCTTTTAAATGATTTTATCCCAGATAAACCTAATGGCAAAAGAATTCTTCTTGATAGTGTTTTATGGGGAGTTAAATTAAAAGGTTGCTCAGTTTCATCTGGAGAAATTGAAAGAATATTAAAACTTGAGAAAGTGTAACCTACTTTATAACATAATTTATAACATATCACTCTATATTTTTCTATGTAACTTTATACTATCATAACCTCTCATTTTGTGTGAAGCTTTTTATACATGCAAATATGTGACTATTATTAACTAAGAATCAAAATAAAATAAACTAATTTATTGGTTATTTTATTAATATATTTATTATTTTATTAATATAATTACAAAACATTTTGGGGGGATAAGCATGAATCCAGAAAGAGAAATTCTTAACCTTTGGCTAAATAAAAATGGTTTTTTTACAATAAATAGCATACCTTTGGAAAACAATAAAATAATTGATATTTTAGCAATAAAAGTTAAAGAAGGAGAGTTTGAAAAAGTAATTCAAATCGAAACTGCATGTTCAATTAGTACACTTGATAATATCCCAATTAAAGTTTATAGTGACAAATTCTATGATAAAAATGTTATGAAAAGAGTGCATGAAACAATTAAAGAACATTTAGGTGTGGATAAAGATTATGAAAAAATACTTGTTATTGGAAATACTAGTAAAATCAAAGATTTTGAAAAATTAGATGATGTCAAAATCGTTAAATTTGAAGATATTTTACTCGATGTTTTCAAAGATTTAAACAAGCAAAGTTTCAGAAATGAAATGGTTAGAACTTTACAGCTTGTAAAATTTTTAATGCTCTCAAAATCAGATAAGATGGCAGAATTATTTGGTTATTCTGGAGATAACAAATTATTAACTCACCAAGAAAAAGAAGATTTCTTAAAACAATTACTTTTACAAGAAGAGATTGTAAAAATACTTCAGAAAAAAAGTATGGAAACAGAAATTGCAACAATACTTTCAGGTTCAGCATTTTCAAAACCTGAAAAATTATTTGAAGCAATAGACACTAATTTAATGACTAAAAGAGCAAAGAAAAAATTTGAAAAATTAATTATGGCAAAACAAGAGCAGAAAACTAAAGTTGAAAAAATAATTGAACCTATTAAACCCAAGGAAAAAACATTGAATTTATTTTTCGACAATTAAATATTTATTATTAATTTTTTTTATGTTTTTTAATTTTTTTTTTGAAGAATTTGTTTTTTTCTTTAATCTTTTTTTGAGAATTAATCTTCTTAATATATTTTCCTCATCTTTAAAATTTTTATCATCTTCTTTTAATTGTTTTAATGATTCAATATTTTTATCTTCTAATTCCAGTTTTTTTGCACGTTTTAAAGCGTCTTGTTTTTCTGTTCCAAAGCTCATATTTTCATCTCTATTTAAATTTATATTCTATTTTAATGTTATTTATTTAGACAATATATTAATTTTTTGCTTAATTTTTGCTAAAACTTAAAAACAATAAAATAATGTTTTGTTTAATGGCAATGGAACAAACAAAAGGACAAACAAAAGGGCAAGTAATTTCAGGAGAAATTGGTAAAATTGTAATTAGACAAAAGTCAGATAGTGAAACTCAATTAGGGGAGCTTTTAATAAGTGAAAATAATGGCGAAAATGGTAATGGAAATAAAATTCTTCTTCAATGCTATGATTTACTCTATGCAAGTCAATTATCTCAGCAAAATTTAGAATTAATATCTGGCTTAAAACTTGAAGAAAATGAAGATTCAAATTTCATGGAACCACATCTTAGAAACTATTCATTGGCTTATTTAAAACCTCTTCTTAGTATAGATGGCAAAAATGCATCGCTTTGTAAAGGTCTTCCAAAATTCTTTTCAGAAGTTAGAGAAGTTACAAAAGAGGATTTGTCTTTTATAACTAAACCACAAAATGCTATTTATTTAGGTAAACTTAGAAGCGGTTCTAAAAAACTCGATGTTGATATAAATCTAAAAGGAGATGATGTTTTTTCTCATCATGTTTTAATTGCAGGAACAACCGGAAGGGGAAAAAGTGTTTTAGTATCAAATATTATTTGGAATGTACTTTCACAAGATTACTGTGGAATGCTTGTTTTAGATCCACATGATGAATACTTTGGAAGAAACAAATTAGGTATGAAAGATCATCCTAATAAAAATAAAGTCATTTATTACACTTCAAAGAATCCACCACCTGGCACAAGAACACTTAAAGTCAATTTAAAATCAGTAAAACCAATGCATTTTTCAGGTGTAATTGAGCTATCTGATCCCCAAATCCAAGCTTTATATGCTTATTACAAGCAATACGGTAATAATTGGATTGAAAGTTTAATACTAGAAAAACCTGTTGATATCCCGGGATTTCATGAAGGTACAATAGCAGTTGTTAGAAGAAAACTCATGACAACACTTGATTTAAGATTCAAAGAAAATAAACTTATCTGCGAAGGGATATTTGATTATCAAGCAGGTGAGACAACAATTTTTGACATTACAACAGAGCTAGAAAAAGGAGCAGTTGTAATTATCGATACATCTAATTTTCAAGGTGCAATTGAACTTTTAATTGGTTCAATGATAGCAGGGGAAATTTTTAACAAATACAAACATTATAACATGCTTGGTACGATAAAAGATAAACCCACAATTTCAATAATTCTTGAAGAAGCACCAAGAGTACTTGGAAAAGAAGCACTAGAACGTGGACAAAATATTTTTTCAACTTTGGCAAGAGAAGGCAGGAAATTCAAAGTTGGACTTGTTGCAATTACACAACTTCCATCTCTTATTCCTAAAGAAATTTTAGCTAATATGAATACTAAAATTATTCTTGGTATTGAAATGGCACAAGAAAGGCAAGCAATAATAGAGAGTGCAAATCAAGATTTATCACAAGACAATCGCAATATTGCATCTTTGGATAAAGGTGAAGCTATTGTTACAAGTACATTTTCAAAATTTGCAACTCCTATTTCTATACCTTTATTTGAACAACAAGCTAAATTACAAATTTTAGAAGCTGGAAAAGAAAAAAATAAAATTAGTAAACAATTTACAGGAGTTAATTTTTCTTGAGGACAAAATGAAATTTGCACATATGGCAGATTGTCACATTGGAAGTTTTAGGGATCCTAAACTTAATTGGATTAGCGCTGAAGCTTTTTGCAAAGCTATTGATATTTCTATACAAAAAGAAGTTGATTTCATATTAATATGTGGGGATTTGTTTAATACTTCACTTCCACCAATTGATAAATTAAAAATAGTTGTAAAAAAACTTAAAGAGTTAAAAGATAAAAATATTAAAACGTATATCATTGCAGGAAGTCATGATTATTCCCCAAGTGGAAAAACAATGCTTGATGTTTTGGAAAGTGCTGATTTACTAATCAATGTTACCAAAGGAGAAATAATTTCTGATAAACTAGTTCTTAAATTTACACAAGATCCTAAAACAAAAGTTAAACTAACTGGCATGCTTGGTCGAAAAAATATGCTGGAAAAAAATTACTATAATACTTTAGATAGGGAATCACTAGAAAAAGAAGAAGGTGTAAAAATATTTTTATTTCATACTGGCATTAATGAGATGAAGCCAAAAAACATGGAAAATATGGAATGTTCACCGATATCTTTTTTTCCAAAAAGTTTTATATACTATGCCGGTGGGCATATTCACCAGGTAATGTCACAAAAAATTAAAGATTTTGGTATGGTTGCATATCCTGGACCTTTATTTCCTAATTCATTTCAAGAAATTGAAGATTTAAAATTTGGTGGATTTTATATTTGTGAATTTTATAACAACTCTAACAATAAAGAAGAACAAGATAACAAAAAAAATCAAAAAGATCTATCTCAAAATACCTCTCAAGTATCTATTAA
>CAZSAD010000016.1:32084-34358 GCA_964604995.1 uncultured Methanosarcinales archaeon | reverse complement strand
CTTATCAAGATCTAAGTCTATGTCTACGCTTATTAGTTCTGTTATTGGTTCTACATCTGGCGCAACTTTTATCTTTTTAGGCGTTATTGTTCCTCCTGGTCTGATTGTTTCGTAGAATTGTTTTACGAGTTTGTCGTTAGGGTGCCATTCGTGTTGTCTACGGTATTCGAATATTTGTTCGCATATTTTATAAGCATAATATAGACACCCCGTTAGTGCAATTATTCCGAGTAAGATATATGCGGGCGATAATGGTAACGATTTCAATAAAATATAGGTTTGATAAGAAACAACCACGATGATAATTATTATTGTGGTATGGACTCCTATTTTTAATAAAAATTTATTATACTCATCCATAAAATCACCCCCGCGATTATGTTATAGTTTTTACTTCTAATAATTTTTCTAGTTCCAGCGCTTTTACTATTTGTAGTATTTCTTTCATTTTTGCGTCTTGGTTTGTTATTTCATCTCTTAATAATTCTATTTCTGTTCTATCCTTGTTGATTTGGTGCTCTAATTCAGTTTTACTAATGTCGATATACAAGTCTTCTGATTCTATGTTATCGCTCATTCCTAATAGTTCGGTGTAATAAAATATCATATCGCTTTTCTTCCATCCAAAACGATATTTTAGCGCTGATTCTGATTTGTATCGTGGTAGCCAATAACATGCGCTTGAATGTCTAAAATCATACATACTCAATCCATCAACTATTGTATCATATTTTTTGTTGCTGTATGTTCTTGGCGTCATTACTCCTCGTCCTAATACCCTATATCCTAGAGTTTTTATGTATTGATTTGCCGATTGAGGTATCTTCTTAAAAATATACGAGTCTGACGGTAGTTTTTCTCGATTAAGATAATCTCTTAAAACCTCCGAACATAATAATAATTTAATTTTACGACCAAAGGTTTTAGAAGTCTCCTGTCTGATTGTTAATGTATAATAGTTTAGTCTAGGGTTCCAATCTAGATCTGAAACTTTAACATTCATTAATTCAGTTGGTGCACGTATTCCTGAATCAAATAGAAACATCATTAATACTCTATAATCGTATTTTGCTATATCGCACATTTGCTTAACTTCTTCAATTGTTAAATAATTAAATTTTGGCTTCACACTGGTTGCATCTAAATCTATTGTGATATCTCTGACGTCTCGACCGTTCTTTCTTTCACGTCTCTGATGCCAATGCCAAAATGTTTTAAAAGCTCTAGCATATGTACCAACAGCTTTCAAAACCTCGCCTTCAATTCTTCTTGATTTATATTTTCCTTCACGCATATTTTTGAAAAATATTAAAACTTTCATATCTTGATTTTCTAAATCGGTTAAAGAATCAATATTATATTCTTGTTGCAATAATAATGTCATCGTATGCATTTTAGCCTTTAAATTACGCAATCGTCCAAACGAACGTGCGCCCTTTTTTGAGGAAGGGTTAATATTAGCACCTATCTCCATATCTGCGATTAAATCGCGAATAAGACGGGCGCTAGGCTCTTTTACGCCATCAATTAGACAGCCTTTTCTCTTCCAAGAATTATACGCACCTTCATGATTATACGGGTCAAATCTCGTCATATGGCATCACCGTCACATCACATGTCTTAACTTATATTTAAATAGAGTCGTAGAGGAAAGGATATTTTCGAGACGACAAAGAGTCACTAATAAAGTGACACATAAAAGAAAAGGTTATGATGATTTAAATAAGGATGTAGGAGAATGTAATACAAAAGTTCGTAAAACAAGCTATTGAGTGATTATTTCTGGTTTTCCAATAGGAATAAAATAAAATTTGTTTTTTTCTTTTTTTCTTAGAGAATAATTACACACAATCGTATGAATATAATTTACAGGTTGATCATATAATAAAAAAGCATATTTAGAAATTTTATTAAAAGTAGGTAATAGTGGTGCAATAATATAGATAAATAATGTAATTATTTTATTATTAATCATTTCTGCTACCTGATATAATTCAGAATTGGTGAAATTTATTTCATATGCACCAATACCGATATCAAACCCATTGCCATTTAATATTATATTGATAAAATCAGGAATAATGGGAGTATATTTTTTAGTAATTGCTTCATACTGAAAAAAATAATACTGATATATATTCAAACTGTTTCCAAATTTTCCATTAATCGTAGTGTTTTGTTTTAATGAAAATGGTCCTGAAAAGCCGTAGTCTTGTATTTTTTCTTTTTTTATAAATTTTTGATAAAATAGATTTTCAGTAAACATCGTAAAAG
>CAZSAD010000016.1:18062-32074 GCA_964604995.1 uncultured Methanosarcinales archaeon | reverse complement strand
AGACATGTACGAATATTTCTTAAAAAAAGTATTAAAAGAAATATTTATAGCTGGTTTTTGCCCATCTCTTTTCTTGTAAATTAATCTTCTTTCAAAATTTATTGTAAAACTTGTATGTTGCCGAGCATTTCTTAATCTAGCATCATATCCTTGTTTTACAATGTATTTTATATCTTTGGCGATAGTATTATTTGATAAGAGTGTATTTACTCTAGAACCGACATCCGAATAGAAAAAGTTTCTATTTTCAAACCCTGCGCATATATAAAACATATTCAAAAATTCAGATAATTCAAAATAATCAGAGTAGGTACTCATATACCATGAAAATAAATTTAATCGTTCATTTTCAAAATTTATGCTCATTATCTTTTTGCGTGGATTTAATAATCTGGAATCGAAATTTCTAGCATTTTCTATGACTTTTTCTATTTCTCTTGTTCTAATATTAGTAATCTTATCATCTAAGACTTTTATGAATTTAGTATAATCTCTTTTAAGTTGCGGCGATCGTGCATTTTGCAAGTTCAAATTAGAATTAAAAATATCTACTAATTTATGAGATATTTTTTGTTGATAAGTAAATTTATCTTTTTTATAATAAAACATAAATTTTGCAAATCCCAATCTAATATCAATAGTTGAACCTAACGGAAAAAGACCAGATGCATTATTAATTAGCTTTTTTCTGTTTGTATGACTAGATGTTAAAATAGTTTTTATTTCATTTACTCTATGCGCCAGATTTGGATCGACATGTATATGCGATGGCGTACTCTCAGGATGACAAATTGGACAAGTTATTCGCGCAATAGTCATACCTACATGAGCAAGGATTAAATTCCCGCATTGACATTGAAGAATTTTTGTGCCAGAAAAAGATAAGAGTATTTGTTCATAGACCTGTGCCTTAAAATAATCAGATAAACCATATTTATTGTTAATTTTTTTAAGACCGGTTTTATTGATATCGGTTAATTTTTTTATTAGCTTAAACATTTTAAATCGTAATATTATTATAATGCTACTTCAAGTATTTATACTTTACGTTATACGGTCTCCGACATTTCTATATAATTTAAGAGAAACTTAACGAATATATGGAAGAATCCAAGTTTTTACAAAAAGAAAAAATCCGCTTATTAATTAAGTTTCAATGCAATTCTATTGAAGAAGTTATAGAAAAATTGCAACATCTTATCGACTCTAAATGATAGTCACTGCACACTTCACGTGAGGATAAAATTTATGGGCGGGGCTATTACCACTTACATGATGCTAACATCCGACGAGGGTAATAGTATAGTTTCTAAGCGCATTAAGGTTTTTGTTTCAATGTACAATACCGTATTAGACTAACACATGTGGTTGCCGAAATACTTGGCACTATTGAATCAGGTATTTCTATCCAGAAACGTAAATAGTTCTGCATTTCTTTTTTTTCAGGATATTTAAAATGATATAATCCTTTAGCGGTATATGGATCATACTTTAAACACTCAGGCCTGGTTTGCGTATTTATGGGTAAATTGTCCGGAGTTATTATCGTATCTTCAATTCCTTCAATTTCGGTAAGATCTGATGCGCCCGTCCTACTCATAGGAATATTTAATTTTGTAAATTCAAATAAAATTTTATCTCGTAGTTCTAAGCGTTTCATAATTCAAGAAACTTCAGAGTGTATAAAAAAGTGCGTAAAAAAACATTAAAACACAAGTTAAACTATAAAACATGAAGAATTAGGATTTATTATTAAGGTCACCTTGAATTATTGATATAAAAATCCATGATTCTGGGTAAGGCTATTATCCTTAAACTGATTTGAATGGAACTACTAAATTTTAAAAACACCAATTTTTCTTTGTATAATTGATTCAAATTGTTTAATTTATTAACCACGCATATTTAAACCTACAAATCCTTATTTATTGATGGAAAATATTTATTATGAAAATTCTCATGGACAAAAACTCTGTGGAACCCTATCAAATGTAAAATCTGACACCATAATATTAATGTGCCATGGGCTTGGAAGCAATAAAGATAGTCTTCCTTTTAATATATTACAAGATAAGATAAATATTTCTGGGATTGCAACATTTAGAATGGATCTTTTAGGACATGGAGAAAGTGAGGGAGAATTTGATGATTTAACATTAACTGAAACAATTGATGATATTTTATGTGCTAAGCATGAACTTGAAAAAAGAGGATATGATTATGTTGGATTTATTGGATCAAGTTTCGGCGCAGTTGGAGGTATTATGGTTGCATCAAGTGAACAATTTAGTTTTTTGTTATTGATTAGTCCACCAACACACTATAATATAATTGAAATATTCAAAAGTGCTTTATATGTATTATTCGAATTAAATGCCGTCAATAAATTAACACTAAAAAAGAAGGCCCATTTTAGTATTAAATTTTTCAGAGACTATAGTTCCCATGATAGTTATACAGCTGCTAAAAAAATATCTGCACCAGTCTTGATAATTCAAGGAGATAAAGATAAACTTGTCCCAATAGCCAAAAGTATGGAATTAAAAAAAATGATAAAAGGCTCAAAAATTAAAATATTTAAAGGTGCAGATCATCATTATAGCTATGCACAAACTGAACTTGTAGTAGAAATAATGGAATTTATTGAGAAACAAAATGTTTTATGAATGTTAATCAATGAAATATGATTTTTATTTTTTTAAAAATATTCAATTCTAGCAAGGCTAATTACTTTTCTTGCTTATTTTTAGAGACTCTTTTTTAAACAAAAAACCTAAAACAAACCCCATAGATAAAGTCAAGATTATACCAAAAATATATTGAGATATCAAAGCTACTTTCTCGCTATAATCCCTCCAACTTTTAAAAGAAGAGACGTTAGTAAAATTGCCATTAAATTCTGTATGAGCAATCAAAAAACCAGCTTGAACATTATCATTGATTTTGCTGTTAAAATCTAAACATACCTTATTGGCATTTCCATCACCCATAAAAACATGAATTGCCTCATGAAATAAAGTAGAAACAAAAAAAATACCAAAACTTACAAATATAAAAAGAAAACAAATTATTGCATTTCTTTTCCATTTCACCATCCTTTTTTTATTGCGTTTATTATTCATTTTTTAAAGCAATATAGTTAAGTTTCTGTTCGGATTTGTTTTGAGATTTTATTTTTACTAATAATAATGATTAGTTCGCATAAAGGAAATTCAGAGAAAATACATCTGAGTTGATTTTACCTAAAAACTTTGGAACTAAGGTGCATTTTTTTAATTCTTTATAAACTTGATGGTTAAAAGTTGAGATTCTCAACCAAAATACACAAGTAGTTGATAATTATCAACTAAAAGATAGGGATAATTTAGAATTCTCAACTAAAAGAGAGATATAAGTAGTATTAATAAAAAGGGC
The DNA here is from genome assembly GCA_964604995.1 of uncultured Methanosarcinales archaeon. Lineage (GTDB taxonomy): Archaea > Nanobdellota > Nanobdellia > Woesearchaeales > JABMPP01 > JAGVYD01. Next base: position 28,660 of record CAZSAD010000016.1, on the reverse strand, counting down.
AAAACTATTTTTGTTATATGTAAAACTATTTTGTTATATATGTTTGTTATTACATATTGTACAATTTCTTCGATAAATTTATATTCATTCATTATATTGTTAATAATTGAAAAAAACATGAAATGCAATTTATGTGAAAAAGAAATTGAAAATTATAATGTACAGTTTCATCATTTAAAAATTGATGAATCTCACAAGATAGATATTTGTTCTAATTGCATTGATAAATTTATCAAATGGCAAGGGAAAATATTATCAAATCTTTTTCCAACAAAAGCAATGAAGAAAAGATATAGTGAACATAAATAATACCTTGTTTATTTTTATAAAATAATAATTCACTCGCCACCAAAATATTTAGGTATATCTTTTTGGTAATCTTGTTGTGCATGCTCTTGTGTTGTGTTTTTATAAAGACCTGGATTTTTTAGAATTTGTGCTATTATTTCAAGAATATCATCATCCCCCATCGGTTTCGAATTTTTTGCAGCACCATCTAAAGAGCCATAAGGTTTTACATCAAAATAGATAAAATTTTCAGGTCCTCTTTTTACAAATACTGCCCATTTATTAGAAATTATTGTGATTAAATTACCTTTTGTCCAGGTTTTATCACTTATCATTTCTCCATTAAATTCATCTGTACCAGGCGATGCTTTAGAATCAATATTTTTAATAATTTGTTCTATTACAATTTCATGGGATGTACTATCTGGTGGTAAATCAACTGGCATAATTTTACATTACTACTTGAAAGTTTATAAAGTTTTGCCAAAAAATGATGATTAATAAAAAGCTATTTTTAATAAAAAATCATTTAAAAATGTTTATTAAATATGAAGTAAACTCAATCTAGCATTTATTTTTAAATCCAAAATAATTCCATTTATCTATGGAAAACACATCAAAAAATATTTTATCAGTATTCCCCCCATTTTGTTCGCCAGTAAGTCCACCATATAGCATTACTTATGTAACTAAATTTTTAGAAATGAATTCACCACCTAATGAATTTAATTTTCAACTTCTTGATTTAAATGCATGGCTTCACCAAAAACAATTCAAAGAAGATTATGAAAAAATAAGAGAATCTATGCAAAATAACGACCTAAAAAATTATAGTTCATTAATTCATGATATCAAATTAAAAATTGATGCATTCTCAAAATTAGAAAATAACGAATTAAGATTAAATGAAAATAGCACAATGCTTCAAGATTGTCTAAAAAATATCCTCTCAAAAAAACCTAATGTTGTGTTATTTAGTCTAGTTTACAACAGTCAAGCTTTTTTTGCTTTGCTTTTAGCAAAAGAACTTAAGAAAAATAATATTGAGGTAATTGTAGGTGGGCCAGCAGTAACTAAACAACTAAAAGATGCCGCAATATATTTAGCCAATGAAGTAGAACTACTAGAATATTTAACAAAAACAAAAATTGAAAATAAAATCGACCACGATAAAATTGATTGTTCTAGAATATTAGATTATTCAAATTATGATTTTTCACTTTATTTTACTCCTGAAAAAGTCATAAGCCTTAGAACATCAAGTTGTTGCTATTATCAAAAATGCGCATTTTGTACTCACCATAATTTCGGGAAATATTTAGAATATGATTTAAAAGATATAAAAGAATCAGTAGTAAAATCAAAAGCTAGTCTTGTTTTTGTAATTGATGATATGGTTCACAAAAAAAGATTATTGGATTTGGCCGAGCTCTTTAAATCACTTAATGTTAAATGGATGTGCCAACTTCGTCCAACAAAAGATTTAGATGAAACAACTCTAAAAATATTACATGATGGTGGTCTTAAAGTTGTAATATGGGGAGTTGAATCTGGAAATCAAAGAATACTTTCATTGATGGACAAAGGTACAGTTATAACTGAAATTGAATCTACTCTTAAAGCAAGCAAATTTGCAGGAATTGTTAATGTAACATATATTATGTTTGGATTTCCAACTGAAACAAAAGAAGAATTTTTAGACACAATAAATTTTTTGAAAAGAAACAAAGATTCAATTGATTTGATTTCAACTTCAATATTTGGACTTCAAGAAGGTTCAATTGCTGAAAAAAATCCAGACAAGTTTTCAATTACCAGCGTACATAAAGATAAAAGAACAATGCTACCTGACAAAATTACTTATGATATTGCTAAGGGAGTAAATAGAGATGAAGCAAGAGATTTAAGAAGGAAATACACAAAAACTTTGCTTTCAATAAATAAATACCCTAAAGAACTAAATATTTACAGAGAGCACATGCTTTATTTTGTTTCAAAAAAATAGCAATAAATTATTTTAAGTAAAGAAACTGATTAAAAATTAAAAAGAGTGATTACCATGTCAACAATAGAATTTAATGAAGATGGTTCTATAAAGCTCCCTTTAGCTATGCAAAGAGCAAAAATAGAAACTGAGCAAAAATTAAAAACTGGAAAATGTATTCTAATAAAAAAAGAAGTTGTTAATTTTACAGCTCCAAAAAAATGTATTCTTCATTTAAAAATATCAGATGTTTTAACCGATAATAGATTTATCGATACAATATTCAAACAATTTAATGAGAATGCAAGTGTACCATTAAAATTAATAAAAATAAATGAAAAAGAGTTTGAAATAGAAGTCGGCACACATTTCAAAAGATGCTCTGATTGTACAAAATTGATTAACAGATATAAAGAATTTTTATATGACAATCTTATTGAAGAAAAAGGCAATTGCACATACGAAGGACCCAATAACAAAAATTTTTGCTATGAAGATTATTTTGATTAGTAAATATCAAAGATATTAAAAGAGATATTAACAAATATAATCATTGTATAATAGTAAAACCTATTAAACCCCAATTTATTCCTTCTTTCACTCATGTCAAGCATACTTCATGACAAAACAAAGAAAACCCTCATTGATAAAGTAAATGAGAATAGTCCCGAGAGTTTATACAAATTTGATTATCTACTCAAAAAAAAGCCAGCTTTGTATATGCCCAAAGTTATTCTAGAGCAGCTGTGCATTTTTTTTAATTTTGAGTTGCATAAACTCGTAAATATAGAGGATATTGCAAATAAAGATTTTAATAAAAAAGATAGCTATCTTCTAAAACTAGATGCATTAATAGATTTATACAACCAAGTTTATAAAAAAAGAGGGAAAGAATTTAGTTTTAATTATTTATACGAACCAAAAAAAGAAGAAAGTTTGACAAATATCCCAGGATTTAATTCAGAATTTTCTATGTTAAACAATGGATATAATAAAAAAGATTCCATAATCTTATTTAGTGGGATGATTAATAGAGAATCTTCTCATGATCCTCAAGAATTTGGACTTCAAAAATATGAAGGAATAGTATATTTAATTGATATATTAAATCCTAGTAGATTATCTTACATTTTAGTAAACGAAGAATCAAGAGATAAAAATAATCTTTCTTGTGGCCATCCTTCTATTTTATACCAAGCAAGTGGAACCAATGAAATAAGCAGGCATAAGTGGTTTTTTCCCGATAAGAATAGAAATAGTGTAAAATTATTTTCTTTCCAATTTATAAACCATTTGAAAAGTAAAGAAAAAAATAAACTGCCAACTTTTGAATGGATTGAAAATACATTTGAAAAAGAAACATTTTCAACAAAACTTGAAGATATAGCAAAGCATCCAGAAATTGTAGTTGATAAATCTGATAAAATTAATGAGATTATGAATAGACCTGAATGCAGACATTATAAAAAAAATATGAAAGATACAATAAGAAATATTAATACAGTTTACGTATCAATGGATTCAATAAATGATTTAGTAAAAAGATTAGATTATCAATTTGAACCTAGCCAAATTATCAAATCAAATAAAGGATTGACGGATAGAACAAATGGTGCACTTGTTGAGATGGATATTGGAAAATTAGATGAAATACTTTTTTTAAATTCTGAAAAAAAAGATATTCAAATATATGATTCTAATGGAATTTTAAAATTATCAGTACTTCGCTACACTAAAGAAACAAAATCTGAAGATAACAATGATAAAAAATATTCAGTACTTCAAGTTTATGTACATAGAGATTCATCTACTTCAGATAAGCAAAAATTTGAAGCAATAATCTTTGTAAAAAATATTGAAGATGAAAATAAAAAAGATAAATCATTTAAACATAAATCTAAATGTTTTATTTTCAAAATAGATGAGTTAGAAAAATATGAAAACAAGAATAAAGGATTATATAGAACCGAACTTTTAACATTCGGTAAAAAAAGAGAGCATCATATAAAAGCTATGAAAGCACATGGGATAACTGCAATCTCTTTGATGGAAACAATTAGAGAAATATTAACTGAAAATAATTATCAAACCGCACCAGAGTATTCCCAAATTTATAATCACTTAAAAAAATCTTCAAGAAAACATAATACCCCCACTAATTATAACAATAATTAATTCTATACCCTATTTGCTACTTTTATCTTATTATTTAATAAGCTTTTTAAGAGGGAAAAACTTGCTAAAATCATGGAAAAAGTGAAGAATTCCAAGGATAAAGAAATACTAGCTTTAAGTAATAAAAAGCAAGCCCTATCACAAAACATGCCATCTAGTGCAGTTTATGATATAATTTTAATTACAGGAGATGCTTATGTTGACCACCCATATTTTGGAGCCGCTGTTATTAAAAAATTTATGGAATCATTTGGATTTAGTGTTGCAGTAATTGACCAACCAGATTGGAAAACAAATAAAGATTTTTTAAAATATGGAACTCCTAAACTTTTCTTTGGTGTTACCGCTGGAAATCTTGATAGTATGCTTGCAAATTACAGTCCACTAAAAAAACCAAGAGATCAAGACCATTATTCAAAAGACAACAAACCTGGAAAAAGACCAGATAGAGCAACTTTAGTTTATTGTAATAAATTAAGAGAACTTTTCAAAGGAAAATTAAATATTAATAATGAACAAGTCCCAATTGTTATTGGTGGAATTGAAGCTTCACTTAGAAGATTTGCACATTATGATTATTGGGATAACAACATAAGAAAATCAATTCTGGCTGAATCCCGTGCAGATTTACTTGTTTATGGAATGGGCGAACATGCAGTTTTAGATATTGCAAATGCAATAAAATCAGGAAAAAAAGTTGCTGAATTAACAAATATCCAAAATGTTTGCTATAAATCAAAGGTTTTGCCAAATAATGATGATGGTAATAATAACAATGATAACAAAAGTAACCCCTCTAAATATATTTTACTCCCTAGTTTTGATGAAATTAAAGGAAATGATATTAAATCAAAAAAATTATTTAATTTAGCATTTAAATTATCCTATGAGAAAGAATTCATTGCACAAAAACAAAATTCTAACAGCGATCAGTTAATCATACAAAATCCAATGAGGGTTTTAACAGAAAAAGAATTGGATTATATTTATGAATTGCCTTATACAAGGCAATCAGATATTCCTGCAATAAAATCTGTGCAATGGTCAGTTCTTTCGCACAGAGGATGTTTTGGAAAATGTTCTTTTTGTTCAATATTTTTACATCAAGGAAAAATAATTCAATCAAGATCATTTGAATCAATAAAAAAAGAAATTGAATCCCTTAAAACACTGCCACATTTTAACGGAATAATCGATGATTTAGGTGGTCCATCTGCAAATATGTATAAAATGGATTGCACAATTAGATGCAAAAATAATTTGAAAGAATGTATTGATTGCCCAATAATGGTTAAAAGATACCCTTCATTAATGGAATATCCAAAACTTCTAAAAATGGCAAGTAGTATTCCTGGAATAAAAAAGGTTTTTGTCAGAAGCGGAATTAGATTAGATTTACTAAACAAACTTTCTGAGGAAGATGAACACAAATACCTTTATGAAATTTGCAGATATCATGTTTCCGGAAGATTAAAAGTTGCACCTGAACACGTAAATGAAAAAGTACTAAAAATGATGAATAAAGGAACAAAACAAGATTGGTTTAAATTTATAAAAAAGTTTGATCGTGTAAAAAGTGAACTTAAAAGAGAACAAAAAAACATCCAATTAATTCCCTATTTTATGGCTGCTCATCCAGGGTGTGGGATTGATGAAATGAAGGAGCTCAAAGCATTTATTGAACAATTTGGAGAAATAGATCAGGTTCAAATTTTTACACCAACACCTGCTACATTAAGTAGTTGCATGTATTGGACAGGAATGCATCCTTTTACAGGAGAAAAGGTTTATGTACCTTATTCTTACAATGAAAAGAAAATGCAAAAAGCTATGATGTTTCCATCAAGAAATGAAAATAAAAAAAGATTAAGCACACTTAATCAAAAAAATAAATATCAATAAAAAATAGAGGATAAATAAAAATAAAAAATAGTGATAAAAAATATTGTTAGAAAAATAGAATTATAAAATAATGTTATTAAAATAATGTTATAATAGGAGGATAAAATGCCAATAGTAAAAATTAAAGGATATGAAATAAATACAATGATTATAAGAGATTCTTTTCAAAGAAGAGCAGTTAATTTTAGAAATGGAATTATTAAAACACTCTCAAAAATTAGTGTTCCTGAAGATGATATTGATATCCCATTAGAATCAATAGCTGGAAAAAAAGCCCCAGCGACTATTTCGTGGTACGTTGATGGAAGACATTTGCATTACAGTTATAGTAAATCAGACAAATTTGTTGAGAATTTATATATAGTCCACAGGGTAGTTGAAGCGCATGTCAATGCATTTTTGAAAGGAGAAAAAAGTCCTGAAGAATTTATCAGTGAATTTCATGAAGAACATGATATATTAGATAGAAGAAAAGAAGCAAGAGAAATATTAGGATTAGAACATGATACTATTGATATGGATGTTATAGATAAAGCCTACAAAGATTTAGCAAAGGAACACCATCCTGATAAAGCTACTGGCGATGTTGAAAAATTCAAAAAAATAAACCATGCACATAAAACTCTAAAAAGAGAATTGGAATAAATTATTAGAAATAATAGAAATAATAATTTAAAGTAAAAATTAAAAAATGAAATGATTAGTGATTTGATTATAAGAGCACATTCAATTTTTTAAGGCAGTAGTTAAATCATCAATCAAATCTTGAACATTTTCAATCCCAACTGATAACCTAATTAATGAATTGGTAATCCCTATTTTTTCTCTTTCTTTTTGCGAAACAGAAGAATGGGTCATCAGTGCAGGATGTTCAATTAAAGATTCAACTCCTCCCAAGCTTTCAGCCAACAAAATCAGTTTAAGATTTTCAAGAAATGATTTTGTTTCGTTTAAACTTCCATTTATTTCAAAAGATAACATCCCCCCAAAGCCGGACATTTGTTGTTTAGCCAATTCATGTTGAGGATAATTCTTTAGTCCGGGATAGTTTACTTTTTTTATTTTTGGATGAACATTAAGAAATTCTGCAATTCTTAGGGCATTTTCATTGTGTTTTTCCATTCTTAACGCTAATGTTTTAATGCCTCTTAAAACAAGAAAACTATCAAATGAAGAAAGCATATTGCCAGTTGCATTTTGATTGAACTTTAGTTTATTGTAAATATTTTCATCAGAAAGCATTATTGCTCCACCTATAGAATCACTATGCCCATTGATATATTTGGTTGTACTATGAACCACAATATTTGCACCTAAATTTAATGGCTTTTGAAAATAAGGACTCATAAAAGTATTGTCAACAACCACAATTATATTTTTCATTTTAGCAATTTTTGATATTGCTTTTATATCACAAAGTTTCATTAAAGGATTTGTTGGAGTTTCAAGCCAAATAAGTTTAGTTTTATTATTAATGGCATTTTCTACATTTTGTATATTTCTCGCATCGACAAAACTAAATTCAACTTTGAAATTTTGATTAAAAACATTGTTAAATAATCGTCTTGTGCCACCATACAAATCATCAAAAGCAATTACATGATCGCCAGGTTCCAATAAAGTCAGTCCAATTATGGTTTCTGCAGCTAGTCCTGAAGCAAATGCTAATCCAAATTTAGCATCTTCCAAAGCAGCTAATCTTTTTTCAAGGGCATTTCTTGTTGGATTTCCACTTCTTGAATATTCATAACCATTTGTAGGTTTGTCTATTTCTTTTCTAGCAAATGTAGATGAGAGATGAATAGGTATAACTACATCACCGCTTCCACCATTTTTTAGATTTGGCTCTTCACCTATATGAATTATTTTTGTTTCAAATTTCATTTTTCTTACCTCGCAAATTTTCAATCAAAATGATATTACAAGAATCCATTTTGCTCCATCCATTCATCATTATAAAATTTACTTAAGTATCTTGAACCTGAATCTGGCAAAATAGTTACGATATTTTTTTTATCTTTAATATTTCTTGCTAATTCTAAAGAAGCCCAAATAGCAGCACCACTTGAGCCTCCAGCAAAGATTCCTTCTTCCCTTGCCAGTCTCCTAGCAGTTAAAAAAGAGTTTTTATCATTGACTTGTATGATATCATCAACGACGCTAAAATCCATTGCTTTTACTAAATAATCTTCACCAATGCCTTCAACTTTGTAAACATGTGGCTTTATCATTTTTTTATGCTTAAAATAGTTATAGAAAACTGAACCAATAGGATCAGTTGCAATAACTTTTATTTTTGGATTTTTTTCTTTAAGATATTTTGCTACTCCGCTTAAAGTACCCCCAGTTCCAATTCCTGCAACTAAAAAATCAATTTTCCCCCTCATTTGTTGCCAAATTTCAGGTCCAGTTGTTTTGTAATGTGCTTCTGGATTTTTTGGGTTGTCATACTGATTTATATAAAAAGAATTAGGGGTTTCTTTCGCTATCCTTTTTGCAGTTTCATAATAACTTCTTGGGTCATTGTAAGGTACATCAGTTGGAGTTACAATAACCTTGGCCCCGTAGGCTTTTAACAAATTAATCTTTTCCTGACTCATTTTATCGGGTATTGTAAAAATTGCTTTGTAACCTTTAACTGCTGCAACCATAGCAAGTCCAACGCCCGTATTTCCAGAGGTGTTTTCAACAATAGTTCCGCCAGGTTTTAATAAACCATTTTTTTCAGCATCTTCTATCATGTGATATGCCATTCTGTCTTTTATACTCCCCCCTGGATTCATAAACTCAAGCTTAGCATATATTTTTGAGTTAAAATCCTTAGAAAGATTATTTAATCTAATTAAGGGGGTATTGCCTATTGTTTCTAAAATGTTATTTTTAGTTTCCTCAACACCGATAATCAACACATTGTGTGCTCATTTTATGACCTCCAGATAGTTATTATATTAAAATAAAAAATGTGGTTTAGATAATTTAAATCTTAAATAATGTTAGATTAAAGTGGTATAACTATTAACAGAAACAGCAACATGTTAAATTAATTTTATTTATTTTAAGTTGTACCATAAAAATAGATTAGGCACACTAGTATTTAAATTTATTTAAATTAATTCAAATAAATATGAGTTGAGAGTAAATATGAGTTGAGAAGATTGATAATTTAAGTAAAGCATTAAACAATCAAAAAGCTTATATATCATTCTTGAAATTTTAAGATGATGAACTTATTAACTACCTCACTTATTGGTGCAAGTTTAGCTATGGACTGTTTTGCAATAGCAGTTTGTATAAGTGCAATTAGAAAAGTTAAATTTTCAGATTATTTTTTGGTAAGTGGACATTTTGGTGCATTCCATGTTATTATGCCAATAATTGGATTTTACATTGGAAAATATTTTGACACGATTATAACAAATTATGACCATTGGATAGCTTTTGTATTATTATCTTATATTGGTATTAAGATGATAGTTGGATTCTTCAAAAAATCAGGACAAAAAAAAGAAGTTCATTTCAAAAATGAAACTGAATTATTATTACTTTCTTTAGCTGTAAGTATTGATGCGTTAATTATTGGAGTAACATTTGGATTTAGCGAAACAACAATATTAGCTCCCGCATTAATAATTGGTTTTTTTGCACTGTTAATAACATCAATTGGTCTTTTAATAGGGGAAAAAATATATGAAATGAAATTTCGATATGCCGAGATTATTGGGGGGTTAGTTCTGATAGGAATTGGTCTAAAAACATTGATTTCTCATTTGATAAAATAATAAAGAATAAAATCAAAAATTAGATTGATATATGTCATACAAATTTACACCATACAAAAAACATATAAAGAGTTGAAGAAAGCTTCAACATATGTACATCCCAAAAAGATATGGTCAAAGCAAAAGCGAACCTTGCCCTTTTTGCGAAAGGCAATCTTTAGCAATAAATGAACAAGGAGTTGCTGTATGTCTTGCACATAAAGATAAACTACTTACGAATCTTAAATGTTTATGCGGGGATTATATTGATATTAGAACTGGGAAGTTTGGAGCATTTGCAGTTTGTATAAATTGTGGAAATATAAACTTAAAAAAGATATTAGAAGTGAATAGGGTTTCTTAGATTTTATTGTAGTTTGTACGACTGAGCAAAAGCGAATGTCGTACCAGCTTACGTGCGAGCTGAGGTCAGCTCTTAGAAGTGAATAGGGTTTCTTAGATTTTATTGTAGTTTGTACGACTGAGCAAAA
>CAZSAD010000016.1:13901-17962 GCA_964604995.1 uncultured Methanosarcinales archaeon | reverse complement strand
GCGAATGTCGTACCAGCTTGCGTGCGAACTGAGGTCAGCTCTTAGAAGTGAATAGGGTTTCTTAGATATAATTGAATAAATAATAAGATAGCTTTTATTTTTTAATAATTAATATTTTTTAGTTTATGCTTTTAAATTCATCCCTTAATTTCATCTGTCTTCTTTTTTTATTGTATCCGATTGCGAAATCATGTGTTGCATCTCTTATTTTTCTCAAAAGAAGCATCATTCTTGAATTTTTATTAAATAATAAAGAAGTCCCATTACCTGGTACATAAATTTCTTCGAGTTTTTTAGCAAGTCCTATTAAAGGCAGTTGCAAACCTAATTCTTTTAGAGCATTCATTGCTGCATTGACTTGACCCATTCCACCATCTACCACAATTAAATCTGGCATTTGTAAATTTTCATCAGACAATCTTTTATATCTTCTTGTAATTGTTTCATACATACTTGCAAAATCATCTTGCATAGTAACAGTTCTCATTTTAAATTTACGATATCCTTTTTTATCAGGTTTCATATCAACAAAACGAGTCATTCCAGAAACTATATGCTCTGATCCAAGATTAGAAATATCAAAACATTCAATAATTCTTGGAAGTGTAGATAAATTTAATTCAGTTTGTAAATCCAACAAAGCACTATCTTCACTAAGATTTAACTCAATATTTTTTTCAGCTAATTTAACTAAAGACAAGTTATCCCCTCTTTGAGGAACAATTATTTCAACTAAGTATCCTTTAGTTCTAGAAAAGAATTTTTCAAGAGCAATACGTTCAAGATCATCTTGCCAGCACGATTTATTTAGTAAAATCATTTTTGGAATTGGGTTTGTTGTATAAAATGCTTTTAAGAATTCTTGTTCCACATTTTCTAAATAATCAACTTTAAATTCCTTTTTACTAAGTAACACTCCCTTACGAACCCCCATACTTATAATAATTAGTTCATTCCCATGCCTTCTAAAAGCAATAACATCTTGATCAAATCTTTTGTCAGTGTCAACTTTTTGTTTTTCCATAAGCAGATTTATACTACTTATTTGATTTTTAATTTCTAATGCTCTTTCAAATTTAAGCTCTTTAGAACAATTTTGCATATCATTATTAAGATTAATCAATGTGGTATTTGTATTTCCATTCAAAAACAAACGAGCTTTTTGAACTTGTAAGTTATATTCTTCAAAAGTTACATTTTTAATGCAAGGTGCACTACAAAGTCCCATATGAAAATTCAAGCAAGCACGTTTTGGCATTGTTTTACAAGTTCGAAGTTTGAAAACTTTTACAACAAGTCTTTGAAGTTCAAATCTTAATGTACCATCAGTATAAGGGCCAAATGCTTCTAATTTATTGTTTAATTTTCTTGCTGTTAAAATTCTTGGAAACTGCTCTTTTGTTATCGCAATATATGCAAAAGTTTTAGAATCTTTAAGATTGATATTATATTTAGGGGTATGCTGTTTTATTAACTTGTTTTCCAAGAGTAAAGCTTCAACTTCATTATCAACTATAATCCAATCAATAAATACTATTTTTTTTACAAGCTGTAAAGTTTTAATTGAATGATTAATTGCATTTGAAAAATAACTTTTAACTCTGCTTCGTAGAATTTTTGCTTTACCAACATAAATTATATTTTCTTTTTCATCCTTGAATAAATAAACTCCGGGTTCATGTGGTAAGTTTAAACTATTGAATGGGTTAGATTTTGATATTTGAATCATTTTACACCAAATTTAATATACCTCAAATTTAATTGAATTAGTTATTAGTTTAAATTATTTATTTGCAAGCATTCTTTTTAAGAATTTGCCAGTATATGATTTTTGAATTTTTACAATTTCCTCAGGAGTTCCAATTGCAATTAGTTCCCCACCTGCATTGCCTCCTTCAGGACCTAAATCCAAAAGATAATCACAACTTTTTACAACATCTAAATTATGTTCAATAATAAAAACAGTGTTTCCTTTTTCAACAAGTCTATTCAAAACTTTTATCAATCTTTTAGTATCATCAAAATGCAAACCTGTTGTTGGTTCATCTAACATATAAACAGTATGTCCATGTTTATTTTTGCTAAGTTCTCTTGTAATTTTTATTCTTTGACTTTCTCCACCAGAAAGTGTTGTTGAGCTTTGTCCTAATTTGATATAACCTAAACCCACATCCATTAATGTTTCAAGTTTTCTTGATATTTTTGGAACATTCTGGAAAAATTTAGTAGCTTCTTCAACTTCCATATCCAAAACTTCAGAAATATTTTTTCCTTTGTAAAGAATACTAAGTGTTTCTTTATTGTAACGTTTGCCTTTGCAATCACTGCATTGCACATAAACATCTGGCAAAAAATTCATTTCAATTTTAAGAACTCCATCTCCCTGACAAGTCTCGCACCTTCCGCCTTTCACATTAAATGAGAATCTTCCTTCCTTGTAACCACGAGCTCTTGCATCTTTTGTTGTTGCAAATAATTTTCTTATCTCATCAAATAGTTTAGTATAAGTAGCTGGATTGCTTCTTGGAGTTCTTCCAATTGGATCTTGGTCTATTACCACTACATTTTGAATAATTTTAGGAATAGAAATTGATTTATGCACTCCAATTTTATCAACTTGTAAATCAAAATGTTTTTTTAAAAGAGGCATTATAGTTTGATTCATAAGTGTACTTTTGCCAGAACCAGAAACACCAGTTATTCCACACAAAACACCCAAAGGTAAATTAACATCTAATTTTTTTAAATTGTTTTCGTTTGCTCCAGTTATTTTAATAAAATCAATTGGTTTTCTTCTTGCCTTCGGCGTTTCAATTGAAAGCTCACCAGATAAATATCTCCCAGTTAAACTTTTTTTGCTTTTAAGAATATCGTTAATTAGACCTTGTGCGATAATATGTCCACCATGAATACCTGCGCCAGGTCCCATATCAACAATGTAATCTGCATTTCTTATTGTATCTTCATCGTGTTCAACAACAATTAAAGTATTTCCTAAATCTCGAAGTTTATGAAGTGTATTTATAAGTTTTTCATTATCTCTTTGATGCAAACCAATACTTGGTTCATCTAAGATATACAAAACGCCCATAAGATTGCTACCAATTTGTGTTGCAAGTCTGATTCTTTGCGCTTCTCCACCTGAAAGTGTTCTTGCAGCTCTTGAAAGTGAAAGATAACCCAAACCAACATTTTTTAAAAATCCCAATCTTTCATTGATTTCTTTTAAAACTTGTTTTGCAATGATATTATCTTTTTCAGAAAGTTTACCCGAAAGTTTTGCAAAAAATTCAACTGCTGTATCTATTGCTAAATCAGTTAAATCAATTATACTTTTTCCGTCAATATTAACTGCCAAAACAACAGGTTGCAATCTTTTGCCCATGCATTCTTTACATGGCTCAGCTGTCATAAATTTTTCAATGTCCTCTTTTCTCCATTCACTTTCTGTTTGTTTATAAAGTCTCATTGTCTGAGGGATTATTCCTTCAAAGCCTTTTTCCATTCGCATGGTATCTCCAGTATGCCATTTTCCACTAAGTGGCTCATCTGTTCCATAAAGCAAAACATCAAGTTGTTTTTTTGAGAATTTATCAATTGGCATCCAAACATCAAATCCATATTTTTTACCTGCAATTGAAATTTGCTGTGCTCTCCAACCGAGCTCAATTTTTCCATAAATTGCAAGTGCACCATCCATAATGGATTTTGTTTTGTCAGGGATTACTAAACTTGGAGAGATTTGCATTATTTCTCCAAGACCATGGCAACTTTTGCATGCGCCATATGGGCTATTAAAAGAAAACATTCTAGGTTCCAAACTTTCAAAAACAATTTCAGGATGATTCAAACATGCACCAAATGTGCTATAAACAGTTTCATCAATTGCTCTATCCAATTCTTTTAATTTTTCTTTGTTATTTTTTTCTTTAATTTTTTGATAATTAAAATTTTGACTGGAGAGTTTACTAAAGGTTTGATTAGAATTTTGTTCAATGACAACCATTCTTCCTTTGCCAACAATGAGTGCTTGTTCAACTGCTTCAGCAATTCTTGATCTT
>CAZSAD010000016.1:1949-13891 GCA_964604995.1 uncultured Methanosarcinales archaeon | reverse complement strand
ATCAATTTTTATAGTATCAACAACAGCTTCAATCCAATGTTTTTCATATCTGACAAGTTTTACTTCATCTAAAATTGTATCTGAGTTGTATATTTTTTGATCAACTCTTATTTTTGTAAAACCTTGTTTTTTTAAATCTTCAAAAATTTGTTCATGTGTGCCTTTTTGTCCCCTAATAATTGGTGCTAGAAATGTCAAAGTTTTTCCTTTATCTGATATTATTAAACTAGAAATATTTTCAGCACTTTGTGGTTTTATTGAACTTTTGCATTTAGGACAATGGTGTGTTCCTACTCTTGCAAAAAGTAATCTAAGATAATCATATATTTCAGTTACAGTTCCAACTGTAGATCTTGGATTTTTACTTGTTGTTTTTTGTTCTATACTTATTGCAGGAGATAAACCATCAATACTATCAACATCTGGTTTATCCATCAATCCCAAAAATTGTCTTGCGTATGCTGATAAGCTTTCAACATATCTTCTTTGACCTTCAGCATAAATTGTATCAAAAGCAAGTGTTGATTTGCCTGAACCTGAAAGACCAGTTATAACAATTAATTTGTTTCTAGGTAATTCTACATCTATGTTTTTTAAATTATGTTCCCTTGCTCCTTTTACAAAAATATTATCTCGCATTTATTTTACACCCAATTATTTATTGTTATTTATTCTCGAATTTTATGGATTTTTTATCATCCTTGTTTATTTTTGATATTTTTGACCTATTTGAATATGATGTTGAACTCTCCAATGCTTTTTTTAATCCTTCTAGCCTATCTCGTAATTCAATTGCTTTTTCAAACTCGAGCTTTTCAGCGCAAAGCCTCATTTGCGCATCAAGTTCAATTAACTGTTTTTCGATTTCTACTTTTGGTAAATGTTTTATTCCTTTAATAGAACTTTTTTTCTGTTCAACTTTTTTTATGATTGTTTTTGGCTCAATTTTATATTTTTTATTGTATGCAATCTGGTAGGCTCTGCGATAATTTGTTATTTTTACTGCATTTTTAATTGAATTAGTCATAACATCTGCATAGAGTATTACTTTGCCATGCACATTTCTAGCTGCTCTTCCAATTGTTTGTATTAAACTTCTTTCATCTCGCAAAAATCCTTCTTTATCTGCATCAAGTATCCCAATTAAACTAACTTCAGGTAAATCCAATCCTTCTCGCAAAAGATTAATGCCAACAAGAATATCAAATTCGCCAATTCTAAATTGCCTAATTAATTCTATTCTTTCTAGACTTTCAATATCACTGTGCATGTACCTTACTTTGAATCCTTCTTTTGCTAAAAAATTAGATAAGTCTTCTGCCATTCTTTTGGTAAGTGTTGTAACAAGCACTCTTTCCCCACTAGAAATTCTTTTCTGTGCCTGCTCCATCAAATGTTTTATTTGTCCTTCAATTGGATGAATTTCAACTTCTGGATCAAGTAGCCCAGTTGGCCTTGTTATTAATTCAACTTTATCTACACTTTTTTTTAATTCGTATTCAGATGGAGTTGCTGAAACAAAAAGAGTAGTTGGCATTTTTGCTTCAAATTCTTCAAATTTTAAAGGCCTATTATCAAATGAACAAGGAAGTCTAAATCCAAAATCAACAAGATTTTTTTTCCTTGCAAAGTCTCCTTTATACATTGCCCTACTTTGAGGAATTGTCTGATGGCTTTCATCAATTATAAGCAAGAAATCTTTTGGAAAATAATCAACTAGTACAAATGGTGGCTCGCCAATTTTTCTTCCATCAAAATGCCTACTGTAATTTTCAATTCCTGTACAATAGCCCATCTCTTCAATCATTTCCAAATCATAATTTACTCTCTGTTTTAATCTTTGAGCTTCAAGTGGAGGTAAATTTGGCAAATGTGAATCAAGTTCGTCTCTAATTTTACTAAGAGCTAATTTTTGTTTTTCTTCTGGAACAACATATTGCCTTGCTGGATAAATTGTAACATGGTCAATTTCTATTTTCAAATTTCCAGTTAATGCATCAATCTCTTTAACATTTTTTATTTTATTGCCATCTAATTCAACTCTAAAAATATCATTTTCATAAGAAGGGATTATATCAATAGTATCTCCTCTAATTCTAAATTTTCCAGGCTCTAAAAATTGGTCGTTTCTTTCATATTGCATTGAAATTAAAGAATTTATTATTGATTGCCTTGTAATTTTCAAACCCTTTTCCAAATTTAAGGATAAGTTTTGGTAATCATCAGGATTTCCAAGTCCGTAAATGCAACTAATACTTGCAACTACAATTGTATCATTCCTGCTAACAAGGCTAGATACTGCATGAAGCCTCATTTTTTCTATTTGAATATTAATGCTTGCATCTTTTTCTATGTAGGTATCTGTTGTTGGCAAATAAGATTCAGGCTGATAATAATCATAATAAGAAATAAAATATTCAACTCTATTGTTTGGAAAAAGCTCTTTGAATTCCGTATAGAGCTGAGCTGCAAGTGTCTTATTATGTGCAATAATTAATGTTGGTTTTTGTAATTTTTCAATGATATTTGCCATAACAAAAGTTTTTCCACTACCGGTTATTCCAAGAAGTGTCTTTTTTACATTATTGGAAAATCCTTTTGCAATTTGAGATATTGCAGTTTCTTGTCCAGGAGACGCTTTGTATGGTGCAACTAATTTAAATTTCATAATTTACCTCTTAAAATATGATTTATGCAATTAATAATGCTTCATTTCGTAAAGGAGATATTTTGACTTAAAAAGCATTGCTACCGTATTTGTCCAGTGGAAAGTACCTATATGAATTTATAGATAAAAAAAATGGATAATGCCTCTTAACTCATCTTCCTTTAATGGTTAAACAGTAGCTATAAATAGCTTATAGAGTATTATATATTAGGTGATTTTAATGGATTTTTATGAAATAACAAAAAAAAGATATGCTACTAAAAAGTTTGATGGTAAAATAGTTGATGAAAAAACAATGGATAAATTATATGAGATGATAAGAATGTCAGCTTCATCATTCGGATTGCAACCTTACCAGATAAAAGTAATTAGCGATAAGAAAACAAAAGAAGATCTTCTGGTAGCATCTAATAACCAGGTACAAATAACAACATGCAGTCATTTGCTTGTGTTTTGTGCTTATACAGATATTGATAAGAGAATTGAAGAATATAAAAAAATGATGCTTGAATTAGGCACACCAAAAGAAAAAGCAGAAGGATATGCTAATTGGATGATTGGATTTAAAAATAATTTAACAAAAGAGCAACAAATTATATGGACACAAAAACAATGCTACTTGGCTTTGGCAAATGCATTAAATGGTGCTAAATCATTAGAATTAGATTCATGTCCAATGGAAGGCTTCAATTCTGCTGAATATGCTAAAATTTTAAATCTGCCAGAAAATTTAATTCCAACTCTTGTTTGTCCAATTGGTTATGGTGCAGATAAGCAAAAACCAAAAATTAGATTTTCAAAAGAAGATTTATTCTTTTAATTAAAAATTATTTTTTAATTTTTTAAGAGTATTTTTGATTTTGTTTATCTTGTGATTTTTGTTATCTTTAATTTAATTCTTTTATTTTTTATATACCATATAGATTACCCCCTCCCTAATTATTAAAATTTGCAATTAAGTGCTTTCCTCAGTAACTTTATGATTTTATTAAAAAAATAACACAAAAAGTATCATTTTTCTTTAGTTTTACCCTCGAAAAACCTACTGGTAGCCTATTTTCCTCTCGTAAAACCGAAATATATTTAAATAAGAACTTACTGTGTTTCGTCTACAAATATCAAATATAAAAAACCTAAAAGGTGATTAAATGGGAGAATTAGTCTGTAAATGCGGAATTAAGAGAGAGCCAGGTTGGCTTTACTACGTTGACAAAAGCGGTAATGCCTCAAGAGTTAATATGAAAAGAGCAGGCAAACCATATAAGAAAAAGACCGAAGTAATGCACAAATGCGGCATTAAAAGAAAAGAAGGTTATCTCTACTACGTTGACAAAAAGGGCAGCGTTTCAATGGCCAAGATGGCTAGGAAGAAGTAAGCATTTTGCTTATTTTTTCTTTTTTTTATTTTTTTAAATTTCTTATTCTAATTAAAATTTAAGGTAATTAAGTTAATATACTCTAAAGATAGTAAAATTTGGTCAGTTGTTAAAAAAGGATATAAACTTAACAAATTTAATGAAGGAAAGTAACTTTTCTTGAATTATTACATTTGGTATTTAGTTATTAATTCATGCGCAATATCTTTATCTTTTATTATTAAAATTTTTATTTTGTGTTGTTGATGTATAATTTCAGAGAATTTATCCAGTATATTTATTGAAAAAAGCTTCTTTGCACGATAAATAGCATCAAGATTATTCTTTAATTCTTGTGGTAAAAAAATTTTTATTACAACTTTATTAGTAAGGATTGTTTCAAAGCCATCTGTATGTTTATTATTTAATTTAACTCTTGCAAATTTTTTGTAAAAAATAGCTAATAACCTATCTACAAAAGAGTTTGACGAAACAAAAATTAAAGAATCAGTAATACATTTTTGAATCAATTCTCTTTTTTCTCTTCTTAAATATGGGAACCATAAATGATTAAGAGTTAAAACAATTGGTGTTTCATTAGTTAAGTACTCCACAAGAAAATCACCTAGTTCAATATAAGAGTTGATTGTTATTTCTGTTGTATACTTATCAATCAAAACAATATTTTTTTTCTCTAAAATTTGTTTTCGTAAAATATCTGAAAAAATAAGTACATCTTTTACCCACAATTCAGATAGGTAGTATTCTCTATTATTTTTTTGGACAATGTTTAACTCTTTTAATTCTATAAGTGTTTGAAACACTGCTTGATTAGTAATATTCTGATTATATCTATAAGACAATTCATGATGTACTTGTTTAAGACTTTTTGGCCCATTAAGAAGTATCCAAATAATTTTATCTTTTGTAGTTTTTTGATTATATTGTAATAAGTAAACAGAGGACATAATTATTGAAAGAAGCCTTATTTTTTAAAGCTTTTGCTTGAATTTTTTTAAAGAACTGGTTTATTAATTAATTAGTGATATAGATAAGTATGAAATATTCATCACTAGAACAGCGTATTATAAAATATACTAAAGAATTAGTTTATGACTCTATTAGAACAACTTATGGTGTTTCAATTTCATTTTTCAAAGCACCGACAATTTGGAGAAAATTGAATAATGCACAAACTATAATTCAAGAAAATAATGATAAACCAGTCACAAATTACCTTGGGGTAGGTATAGGGACAGGGACAGGGATATTAGTTGGGATTTCTGCAATAATTTATTGCATACAATCATCAGGGCAAGAAAGTGATATATTTCAAGTAACCAGTGAATTTCTTCCACGACTAAAATCAATGGGATATTTTAGCATACCATTTATAACTAATATGATAAGTGGAATATATGAATTAAATAAACAAAATGAATAACCCTTAATAACCCATTAAAGTTATAAATCCTAACATAAAAATACTTTTATGGCAAAAACATTTGAAGAGTTTTATGAAATATTAAAACAAGACAGAAGATTTTCAACCTGGTCGGCGCAACAAACATTTGAAAAAAGATATAATGAGTTAGCAGATGAAGTTGAAGAATTAAAGCTTGCCTTAAGTTCAAATAACCCCAAAGAAATTGAAGATGAATTAGGCGATGTATTATGGGATACTTTATTTTTATTATTAATAGCTGAAGAAAAAGGATATTGTTCA
Source organism: uncultured Methanosarcinales archaeon (assembly GCA_964604995.1). Classification (GTDB taxonomy): domain Archaea; phylum Nanobdellota; class Nanobdellia; order Woesearchaeales; family JABMPP01; genus JAGVYD01. Next base: position 8,142 of record CAZSAD010000016.1, on the reverse strand, counting down.
GTTACTTCAGTTCTAAAAAATTCAGTTGAAAAACTAAAAAGAAGAAAACCCTGGATTTTTGAGGGAAAAATACATCCAATTGAATATGAAGAAGAATACTGGGTAAAGGCCAAAGCAGAAGAAAAAAGAGTAAAATTACTGCAAAATAATACAAATGATAATAAAAAATAGTAGAAATAGTTTAGATTAAAAGTTTTATATATTAAAATTATAATTTATAATCAGGTCTTTTGTAAACTTGTTTTATTGTACCTTTCTGCCAATCTTTTAATATTTCTCTTGCCATTCTCAAAAGATCAGATTCTCCACCTTTCTTCAAGAAATTTTTCTTTTTGCAAATATCCATTAATGTTTGCTCTTTATCTTCATTTATTGGAACATTAAAATGCTCTTCAATTACTCCTGGAAATTTTAACATAAGTTCCATTACAATAAGATCGCACTCTTTAGCTTTAGTAAAATCAATTGTTCCAATTAAACTGTGCTTTAATGCATCTTTTTCTTCGTAAGGAATAACACCAGGAGTATCTAACATCATAATTCTATTGCTAGCTTTTACTCTTTGAACTCCTCTTGTGAATCCCGACATAGAACTTGTTGGAGCAGAATTTGTTCCTTTCATTGCATTGATTAAAGAAGATTTTCCAACATTTGGATAACCTAAAACACCAACAATTATTTTATTGATAGAAGGATTCACTTTTTTTGCTTCCATGAATATTCTTTCTCTTAATTTAAGCGTACCCATTTTTTCTTTTGCTGAAATAAAAACACATGGATTCAAAATAGATTTCCATTTTTCAGCATGAGCTTTTCCTACTAAATCGCATTTAGTAACTACATAAATCAAAGGTTTTCCTTTTTGCCTAACTTTAGATTCAATTTCAAGATTTCTTGTTTCGTTTACAAGTCTTGCATCTAACAAAAGCAAAAGTACATCTGCTTCTCTTATTACTCTGTTTACAAGTCCCCAAAAGCTTGGCATAAATAATTAGAATCAAACAGAGTATAATAAGCTATCTTACAAAGAGATCTTACAAATAAATATTTACTAAACAAATTTATTAAACAAATATTTACTAAACAAATTATAGCATTCTAAGACCCAAATAAGAAAATGCAGCAATACCTGCAGCTTTTGTTAATTCCCAATATGTTTTTTTAGGTTTCTGATTATAATGTGAATTTTCAGAAGCTGATGTGTGCGGTGCTGATGAAGCTATATGTTCAAGACTTCCTGCTTCTTGCATTTGCTTAGCTATAACATTTTGTAATCTGTTTTTTGCTTCTTCAAATGGAAGCATATCACCAGAATAAACTTGTTCAGTTGCTATCTTAGAATATTTCTCAGGATTAGGACCTTTTTTTAGCATGTCCCATAGTTTAGCTTCTTCTTGCATTTGTTCCGAAGTCCATTGTGTAGCCATATATAATTAGAATGTTATACTTATTAAAAATCTTAGTAGAAATGAAAAATCCCACCTAGAACTAAATTAAATAATATTAAATTAAACAATACTAAATGAAACAATATAATTAAGCTGCTTTTAGTTCATCCAAATTTATTTCTTTAAAACTTTTAATAATAAGATTTGCTTTGTTAAGTTTATCTTTGTTATATGTTGTTGTAATGCCAATTGCATACATTCCAGCATTTTTTGCACCTTCAATTCCTTTTGGTGCATCTTCAATTACTGCACAATTTTCTGGGAGTGCTCCTAGCATTTTTGCCCCATATAAAAAAATTGAGGGGTCTGACTTGGATTTTCCACCCACATCCTCAATTGTATATATTTGATTATTGAACATAGATTTTAGATTGAGTTTTTTATCAACCAATTCTAAAAGATCTTTTTTTAATGCTGTCCCTATACACATTTTATAATTATCTTTGATTTGTTCATAAAATTCTAAAAAACCGCCAATAAATTCTATTTTTTCACTGAAAAGATTTGTGATTATTTGAGTTCTTTCGTTAGCCAGTTCTGGAATATCTCCTTCTAAGAAATATTTCTCTTTCATAACTTTGGCACCATCACTTATACTAAGACCCGTCAAAAGAGGTTTTAGTTTGTCCCTATTATATTCTATCCCTCTCCTGCCTAAAAATTGTTTAGATTCCATATCCCATATTTTCTCAGTGTCTATAATTACTCCTTCGAGATCAAATATTATAGTATTTATCATGGTTACCCTCATTCAGAAAATTTAAATTGGATATATAACTTGGCTTTTTTATAGATGATTGAATTTTAGTTCATATTTTTTCGAAAAAACAATTATATTTGCACATATTTGCATATGAAATACTAAAAAGCATATGAAATACTAAAAACACACTTAGATTTTTATACTTCCAATTATTATAAGTGGTTGGGTGATTTAATATGTATGAAATTTTTTTAATAATTGCATTAGTATTGGTAATACTAATAGGAATTAGAATAATTAACCAATATGAACAAGGTGTTGTTTTTACTCTTGGTAAATACACCAGTACAAGAAAACCAGGACTTACTTATCTTTTTCCAATTATTCAAAGAATGACTGTTGTAGATATGAGAGTTAGAATTGTAGATATTGAAAAACAACAAGTTATGACAAAAGATAACGTACCTGTAAATGTTAATGGTGTTGTCTTTTTTAAAATTAGAAAAGTTGAAGATGCAATAATAAAAGTTCAAGATTATGAATATGCTCTCTCACAATATGCTCAAACAGCTTTAAGAGATGTTATTGGTGGAATGAGTTTGGATACAATTCTTGCAGAAAGACAAAAAATTGGAGATGAAATTGGTAAAATTGTAGATAAGGAAACCGACCAATGGGGTTTAGACATACAAGTTATCAAACTCCAAGATATCGAAGTTCCTGATGACTTAAAAAGAATAATGAGTAGACAAGCAGCAGCTGAAAGAGAAAAAAGAGCAGTTATCATCAAAAGTGAAGGCGATAGAGACGCTGCAAAGAATTTAGCATCAGCTGCTAAAGTTATGGCTACAGCAAAAGGTGCAATGCAACTAAGAACTCTTCAAACTTTAGATGGTTTAGGACCAACAGCTAGTAATACTGTTGTACTAGCTTTACCTGTTGAAGTTATGGAAATGGTTCAAAAATTTTCTAAAAGTAAATAATTTTTTAATTTTTTATATTTTTTTTACCTTATATTTTTCAATTTTTTTAAATTTGAATTTTAGGTTTATCAATTGAAAAGTAAAATTTTAAATACCTTCCCTTAATCCATAAACAAGATATACATGCTAAAAATAGGGATTCTATCTTCAACAAAGGCATCTGATCTACAAGGTTTAATAGATGCTATTGAAAACAAAGAGTTGGATGCAAAAATAACAATTTTAATTTCTGATAAAGAAAATGCATTTGCACTAGAAAGAGCAAAAAAACATAATATTCCTGCAATATTTATTAATCCCAAGAAAAAAATGCGGGAAGAATTTGATAAAGAAGTTGCAGAAACATTAGACCATAATGGTGTTGAACTTATTTTAATGATTGGTTATATGAGAATAGTTTCATCATGGTTTGTAAATAGGTACAAAAATAAGATTATGAATATTCATCCATCACTTTTGCCAGATTTTGCAGGAGGAATGGATAAAAATGTACACGAACTTGTGTTAGCAAGTAAAGTTAAAATAACTGGTTGCACATTACATTTTGTAGAAGATGTAGTTGATGGTGGACCCATTATTATGCAAAAATCAGTGAATATATCTGAAAATGAAACTGTTGATTCATTAAAAGAAAAAGTTCAGAAAGCAGAACAGGATATAATAATCAAATCAGTTAAACTTTACACTGAAGGTAAAATTAAAGTTGAGAATAAAAAAGTAATAATTGATAATTGATAAAATAGCTGATAAAAATGAAAATATATTTTGCAACAAAAAACAAGCATAAAGTTGAGGAAGTTAAAGCTATAATGTCTGAATTCAAAATAGATGTTGAGCAACTACCTTATGAAAAAGAAGAAGACAAGGAAAAATCAATTGAAGAAGTTGCAAAAATAAATGCTGAAAAATTATCAGCAAAAACAAATTTGCCAATTGTTGTTGAAGATACAGGTTTTTATTATCATTTATATCCTAATTTTCCAGGCTCTAATCCTAAGTTAATGTTTAGTTTACTTGGATACAAAGGACTTTTGAAACTATTAGAAAATGAACAAAATAGAGGGGCTGAATTTAGAAGCGCTCTTGCTTATTCAGACAATAAAACAACTAAAATTTTTGTTGGTAAATTAACTGGCACACTTTCAAAAACCCCAGATGGAATGGATTTAGATGTAATGCCTTATGAAAGGATTTTCATTAAAGATAATGATAATAAGAAAATTAATGAAAATAATAAAGTGATTGCATTCCTACCAAGAGAAGGAAAAAATAAAATAAGCCATAGATCAGATGCATTTAGACAACTTGCAAAATGGCTCCTGAATAATAAAACAACTAATTAATAAAATAATAACTAGTTATTAAAATAAATAAAACATAAACCAGGTGAAAAAGATTAAACCAAAAGTTGCATTGATTAGTGTCTCAGATAAAACTGGAATTGTTGAATTTGCAAAAGAGTTAGAGTTATTAGAAATAGAAATTATTGCAACTGGCGGCACTTCTAAACTACTTATTGAAAATAAAATAAAAGTTACTAAAGTTGAAGATTATACTAATTTTCCAGAAGTTCTAAATGGAAGAGTAAAAACATTACATCCTAAAATATTTGCAGGTATACTTGCAATTAGAAATGATAAATCGCACATAGAGCAATTAATTGAAAAAAATATCAAACCAATTGATTTAGTTGTTGTGAATTTATATCCATTTGAACAAACTGTTTCAAAAAATCCTAAACTGCAAGATGCGATAGAAGATATAGATATTGGCGGAGTTTCGCTTATTAGAGCAGCAGCCAAGAACTATGAAAGTGTTGCAGTAATTGTTGATCCAAATGATTACAAAAATGTGATTGAAAGAATAAAACAAGATAATATTGGTTTAGCAGATCTTAAAGAATTTTGTGTTAAAGCATTTAGAAGAGTTACTAATTACGATGCGGCAATTGACAAATATTTAAGCAAAGAATTTTTAGACGAGAATATCTACAGACCTATTTTTGTTAAAGGTGAAGAATTAAGATATGGTGAAAACCCCTATCAAAAAGCATCATTCTTCAAAACAGAAAATTGCATTGATTCAAACATCGCATATGGGAAAATTTTGCACGGTAAACAATTATCATACAATAATATTTTAGATGCAAATGAAGCATTTGAACTTGTTAAAGAATTTACAGAACCATGCTGTGCAATAATTAAACATACCAATCCATGCGGAGTTGCAATTGATAATGAAATATCTAATGCTTACAAAAAAGCTTTGGATTGCGATCCTTTGTCTGCATTTGGATGCGTTGTTGCATTAAATAAAAATTGTGATTTAAAAACTGCAATGCTATTAAAACCAAATTTTGTAGAAGTAGTTGTTTGCCCAAAATTTGATGATGATGCACTTTTGCTTCTTAAAGAAAAAAAGAATTTAAGATTAATAGAAACAAATGATACAATCAAAACAAATAATGGAAAAGAAGTAAGAAGTGTTGTCGGTGGTTTATTAACCCAATCTCGCGATTTTCCAGAATTAAAAAAAGAACATTTCAAAACAGTAACTAATAAAAAAGCAACAGATAAACAAATGAATGATATGATTTTTGCAATAAAAGTTGCAAAGCATGTTAAGTCAAATTGTGTTGTTTTTGTAAAAGATGGTACGACAGTTGGCATTGGTGCAGGTCAAATGTCAAGAGTTGACTCAGTAAGAATTGCAACTGAAAAAGGAAAAAATAGAATAAAAGAAAGTATAATGTGTTCTGATGCTTTTTTCCCATTTAGAGATGGTGTTGATGAAGCAGCAAAGGCAGGCGTTGCCTCAATTGTTCAACCTGGTGGTTCAATTCGTGACCAAGAAGTAATTGATGCAGCTAATGAACATGAAATATCTATGGTATTTTCTGGAATAAGATTATTCAAACATTAAATTGAAATTATTTCTTCAGCTCGGGTGACTTGCACTAGCAATGTCACCTTATCTTCCGTGCGAGCTGAGGCCAGCTCTAGCCATGGTATTTTCTGGAATAAGATTATTCAAACATTAAATTGAAATTATTTCTTCAG
>CAZSAD010000016.1:0-1849 GCA_964604995.1 uncultured Methanosarcinales archaeon | reverse complement strand
CTCGGGTGACTTGCACTAGCAATGTCACTTCATCTTCCGTGCGAGCTTTAGGTCAGCTCTAGCCATGGTATTTTCTGGAATAAGACTATTCAAACACTAAAATCACATATTTTTTTCTGTTTATATAGCTGGAAAGTAATTTTTATTGTTTAGAATTTTATTAAATTCTTCCATATTAAAATCCCCATATTGGGCAACAATTTTATTCTTTTTGTTATTGATTTTAACAAAGAATCGCATTAATTCTAAGTTTTCTGGCAAATCCTTTTTGAGGATATATTTTTCCACAGCTGCAGAAATATCGAAATCTGTATTAATATCAACTTGATAATGTTTATCTACAAAGGTATTTATTGTTCCGTCGGGAAGTTTGTATTCAATAAATATAATGTGTGATTTAATATTTGGTTTGAGTTTTTCTTCAATTCCAAGATTCCCAATTTCTAAATTATTTGAATCTTTGTCTAATAAAACTTGATTTACCAAAGAGAGATATGCTGCAATAGGTTGAACAATTATAACCATAATACTAACTTAGTTTTTAAGTTAATAAAGCTTTTGACACTATATAATCTAGTTAAATTTTTTAAATTTTCACAACATTTTAAAAATAAATGAATAAGTAAAATTTAAAAAATTAAAGAGAGAAATTATTAAAAATACCCTAAATTTATATATTACTAAAAAGTGGTTACATTGATAAGATTTTTAAATTGTCGTTTTCTCCCAAAAGAATGGAAATTACAACAAACAAATTTTTTAATGAGTATACAACAAATGAAAAATCTATTAAAAATTTAGATGAATTTGTATCTGAAAATAAAGATTATTTTAAGAATATGTTAGGAGTATCGCAAAACATCCATGTTTTAGATGTGTTTAATCACCTAATAAAAACTATTGAAGAAAATCCAATTAAAGATTTTTCAATACAATCATTAGACAAGTATTCTAACAAACCTGAAATTTACACATTACTTTACTGTGCAAACCAAGCATCAGTAATTGATAACTTTGGAAATGATGCAATTATTTGGGAATGGGGGCATACAGTTGGGATCCCAAGAGATGAAGTTAAGAATACTGCTATTTCAATAATTGGAAAAGAGAAAGCTAAAGTACTTGAAAATGTATTATCTTTACTTTATTTTAGTCTTGAACCAAATACATTTGATTTTTTTTATGATTTTAAAACAATAGAATCAAATGTTATGTTAAAAGATAATCTTAATGAAGTATTAACTAATATGGATTTAACCCAAATGCTAATAGAATCAAAGATATCAAACAAAAAAGTAGGTTTTGATGATTATCAAACATTTAGTGCAAAACAACTTCTTACATTATATAATTCACCTACACATTACGCACAAGGTTTCTCCCCAAATGAACAGCCAAAAAATAATGCCCAAATAGTTTGGCTTGATTCTTCAAGTGGAGTTGGAATATTTTATGAGGGTAAAATAAATGCTGTAGTAAGCATGTATTGTCCAACTAAAGATACACTTATGCTTGTACAGTATCAATATATAAATCCTGTAAATCAACACAGAAAAAAAGGAGTTCTTGAATTAGAACACACAGGAACACCTTTAGCTTTACATTATTTTGATATCAAAAAATTTGCAGTGGCTCTTGGAAAATATATCAGTAAAGAGTTAGGTATGCAAAGAGTTGCAATTCAGTCTGCCGAAAATAATATGTGGGTTAAGAAGAATATGGAAGATCCTAAAGCAGGACTAACAATTGAACGCGCAAAAGTAGTTTATGATAAAAATGCACTATCGCATGGATTTAATCCGGATAGTAATTTAAGAAATAATTTAGTTATAACACTAGATAAGGATTA
>CAZSAD010000015.1:24571-36189 GCA_964604995.1 uncultured Methanosarcinales archaeon | reverse complement strand
GAATGGCAAGAGAGCTGCAATTTATTGTTCTTCCTGATTTATTTTTTAGATATCATCCTCAGAAAAGTGCTGATGTTGACATTATTGTTGATAATTTAGATTTTAATAGAAAGGTAAAAGAAGTTTTGAAAAGAAAACTTAGAAGTTATATTGAATGGAAAAATGCAACATTTAAAGAATTAAATACAAAAAGAATTTTTACTCTTAAATATTTAAGACAGCATTATGATATTATCCATATGTATCTTGCGTGGGTTAAACCTTATTTGCAAAATATCAAAAGAATGCAATTGCATGATAACACAAAAAGTCCTGAAATGATTAATGCTTTTGAAACAAGCATGATTGAATTAGAATTTCTTGCAAAAAAATTCCCAACATCTTTCGAGCATGACCATGAACCAAAAGAAAATAAGCATATCTATTCTGTTGTGATTGCAACATTTGAATTTAGAACAAAGCCACAAATGAGCTATCAACAAGATTATCAAAGAGGACCAATACATGTCGGCGCACTTGAAATGACATTTAGAGCTTATGCATGGAGCCAAAAACAAATTGATAATTATATTAAAATGAGAGAAGAAGAAGATATGGAACTTATTGGTGATATTGATTCATCTTTGAAAGTTTCTATGATGTCTTTAGGTGATGAATTAAAAAAATACCTTGAAGAAGCTGGAGAAGATTTTAGTAAAGGATATAATCAACTTCCAGAAGAGCATGGATATAGAAAAACAAAACTTAGTGGAGATAATCCATTTGCTGCACTTTTTGGAGGATTTGGAGAGATATTTACTTCTTTTAAGGGTAATCCTAAAAACAAAAAAGCAGGCAAAGAAATTGATAAGTGGACATTAGAAAAAGAAAAAAGTCGAGCAGCTAAAGAAGCAAAATCAAATATATGGTATATGTATAAAGATTACAAAAAAAATAAAGGAATGTTAACTTGGTAAATTGGAATAGAGATGATTGGGTATTTAGTTTAAATATTTAGTAAATAAAATAAATGATATTGATTGGTAAGATTAATGGCAGAAGAAAATTTTGATGAAATCAGAAAACTTCCACTCAAAGAAAGACTTGAAAAGCTAAAAGAACTTGAAGAGAAAAGAAAAAAAGAATTAGATGAAACATCAAAATTATTAAAAGAAAGTTTAGATGAAGATAGAAAAAGAAAAGCATTCGAAAATGTAGAGGTTCCAGAGTCTGAACCTATTGAAATAAGCGATTTATTTAAAATTAAAGGACAAGAGCTTGAAGCAGTAATAGCAAGGGAAGCTCCTCCTAAAGTTGATGAAGAAACTGTAAAATATGAATTAATGCTTGATTATAAACTACTTAGTAAAATAGCTGAAGAAAAAGATGGTGGCAAATTAAAAGATGCATTGTATAAAGTTCAAGACAGAATAAATAATATTGCAAGCAAAATGGATTATTCAAATATGAGTAAAGATGTTGCAAATCAACTGGTTATAACAAGATCAGTTTTGTATAACATGAAAAAAAATATGGGGCTTTAGAGGAAAATGATAAGATGATATTTAACACAGATTATTATTCACCAATGGATAGAGCATATCATGAAACTGCTGAAGATGGATATGAAATAGCTTTGAAAACTGAAAATATGCAAGCAATCCCACCTGAATCTTCCATTCCTGATGAAGTTGGCTATGGTGTTAAAGATATTGGAATGTCAGTACCGATGGGAATTGCTGCAGCTAATGTGCATGGCATTCAAGCAAAAATTAGATCAGGAACACAAGCATTAGAAATCCAATTCCCAGGAGCAGTTCATGGAAGCAGAAATTCTCAAACACCTGAACAATATGGTGTTGACCAAAGACGGGCCCTTGAAGAAGTTAGAAGAGCAAATGATGTTAAATTTACAACGCATGCATCATTTGGTGTAATGGGACTTACTGGCGCTGATGGACATGGTAATTTTTCATGGACGCATCAAAAAATGGCTGTTGATGAAGTTAAAAAAGCAATTGAGTTTGCAGCTGATACTGCTGGCGGTGGAAGTGTTGTTGTTCATACTGGAGAATACGAAAGACCAATTTCAGCTCAGAAATGGGCAAGAGATGAAAATGGAAGATTAATGTTCAAAAAATATTTTACTGAACCTGATGATGCTCAGTTTCCAGTTATTGATGATAGAACTGGACAGGTTATAACAACTGTACAAAAAGACAGATTAGTAGCTAGAGCAGTTTGGCTTCGTGCAAAAGAAGATTATGATGGCACTGATCAAGAAGGAAGACCAATTCATATCCGTAGAGGAGATTATATTGACTATGAAAATCGCAAAATAATAGATCCTTATAGTGCAACTAAAGGAAGAGTTCCTGAATATGATATAGATAAAGGAAGATTCAAAGTTGAAATGTTACATTTTGATGATTTTGTAAAAGAAGCTGAAGAAAGAAATAGGGCACTTGAAAAAAAATTTGGAAGACAGCTAAGACCTGAAGAATTAGAATATCCCGAGGAAGTTTACATTAAAGCAACGCTTGAAACACAAGAAGGCCACGCAAGAGGATGGGCTTTGCAATATGCAAGAGGATTTGAAACTTATCAACAAGTTGTAAATAAACTTGAAACTTTGAAAACAAAATATCAAGAATTAAAATCAAAAATGCCAAAAGAAGAACTTTGGAAAGTAATGCAACAAGATACTGAACTAACTTCTTACAGTCGTGGATTAATTCAGCCAGGAGAAATTGATATTGTTGAACTTATTGATAGACAAATAAAAGAAGCAAGACATAATATGGAATACCAATATCAAGCAGCAACTTCTCAAGAACAGCAAGCAATGGATACTGCTGAAACCAGAAGATGGATGCTTTCGTCAAGAAAAAGAATGTATTCGGCAGGATATTCAGGTTATGCTGAAGCTGGAATTTATGCAATGGAAAAAACCAAAGATAAAAAAAATCCTGTTACTGTTACTATGGAAAATATATTCCCCGATAGATTTGGTGGACATCCTGAAGAATTAATTGAATTAATTGAAGGCTCAAGAAAAAAGATGGTTAATTTACTTACTCAAAAAGAAATAGAAACTGTTAAGTGGGATAGTGAACATAAAAAATATATAACTGTAAAAAAGGAAAACGAGCATTATCGTAATGTTTCAAGAGAAGAAGCTGAAAGACTTGCAAGTTTGCATCTTAAAGCAACATTTGATACTGGACATATTAATGTTTGGAAGAAATTTTACATAAGAGATCCAAAATTAAATGAAGAGCAAAATGATGAAAAATTTAGAAAATGGATACTAACCAATGTTGAAAAATTAGCTTCAAAAGGAATGATTGGTAATATCCATTTATCAGATAATTTAGGATACGAAGATGAACATTTATCTCCTGGACAAGGAAATGCACCTGTAAAAGAAATGTTACAGATTTTGAAAAAACATCATTATAAGGGTGCAATTACTGTTGAACCTGGCGCTGCTGCAACAACTGATGAAGGAGATTTTTATGGACTTATGCAAACATGGAGATATATGGGAAGCAGTGTTTATGCAGCAGGCCTTGGCGGCGGCATGAGAATGGGCGCACCAAACAGGTCTTGGACAGAAGTACAAGGAAGTTATATGGGACAAACTGTTTCACCTTATTTCACATTTGGCGCTTATGCTCCATCAAATGATTGGACACTTTGGTCTGGCGTACCAATGGAATAAAACAAATGGAGCCTCGTTTGATACGGCAGAGCTGAAAAGTCAGCTCGCACCTTATTTAAGCTAGGTTTACGCTTTGCTTCAACCTAGCGAACTTCTTATTTTAATTTAGAATTTAAAATCATCCAATTGGAGGCTCGATTGAAACGCCAGTTAAGTGAGGCATTTGCTTAGCCTCACGAACTTTTAATTTAGAATTTAAAATCATCCTTGCCACCAAAGGGATTATTATTAGAGCTTGCAAATGGATCTTTATTTTTTGAATTAGACGTATTTGTAGACGATGAAAATGGATCGCTATTAGATGAAGAATCAAAAGAAGATTTGCTTTCAGATTTATTTGAACCAGTAAGTGTTGCGCCGGTATCTTCAGCTATTGATTTTGGATCAGGAATCATAAAGTCCAATACTTCCACAGCATAGTAAAATAAAGGAAAGAAAATAACTGTTGCAAATATTAAAGAAAATGTCAATTCTGTTACACCATAAACAACGGGGGTGAATAGAATTAATACATAAGTTACCTCCCTTATCCTACCTATATATTTTGTAAGAATTTTTCCTTGAATTCCTTCAAAAATAATCCAAAGACCGTATGCAAAAACGAATAAACATAAAAGAAAGTGCCCCATATAAAATGTCCATGAAATTTTAGGGTCTGCTTGAACTAATCTAAAAGTATTTCTTAGCCAATCCACTCCTGCCCAAAGAGCAATTACTCCATTGGAAATGGCATTACCCAAAGAAGTTCCTCTTTTTTCTTGAAAAAAATCTGCGAATACCCAACCAAGATATATTGGTGCTAGAATCCAAAACATATCTAAATTACTAAAGGGTGCGACAAATATTGTATGAAGCCATAGTTTAAACGCATCCCAAATATACAATCCGACAGCACTTAGTATTTCAATAAATGGCATATGGATTTTGTTATAAAGGGATTATAAATAATTTGCTGTAGTTGGTTAATAAAATGATATAGCGATGCTAATTATAGTTTTTACTGTGACAAGAAAAGTATAAAAAAGATCATTCAAATGGAGATTCTTTTTTGGTGTTAAAATTTTTAACTAAAATAGGGTAATTAATTGAAATTTTCAACCACTAGGATATGATAATTGGTTAAAATTCTCAACCAAGTATTATTATAATTTAAAGATTTTATTGATATTATTACTTAATTAGTTAAAAGTCTTAATTATAACGAAAATAGAAACAGATTATTAGCAGCATATTCAATATCCCCAAACTACTAAGGTACTAAATATACAATAATTGCTTGAAAGTTAGAGTAGAACAATTGCTTAAGAATTAGAGTATGTAATAAACCTAACAAAAGTAATAGGGAGGAGTTTAATGATTGCATCAAAATTAGAAGTTCTTATTGCAGATAGCAATTTAGTAGATGCAAATATAATAGCAGAAAGATTGGATAAAAATGAATTTACAATAAATATTGTTTCTGATGCTTCACAAGCTCGTGAATATCTTAATTCTGATACTCACGCTCCAGATATTGCATTTATCAGTGAAAATTTAGGAGAGGTATCCGGATTAGATTTAATCAAAGAGGGAAATACACATAAAACAGCATATGTACTTTCTGCTGACAATAATTCTCTTTTGCTTGTCAAAAATATTCATGCATCTGATATACATAAAAAAAGAGTAATTGATGTTCGCTTAAGAAATGATATACTTATTACTGAAGCCCCAACATTATCAGAGTATACTAAACTTATTCATAAAGCAATGTTCTATGAACGCACTGAAAGAGAACATTATGAAGCACTTTTCAAACAAGATATAAAAGCTGTTCAGTCACTTGATATGGATGGAAAATTTGTAAATATTAATGAGCAATTTTTAGCAATAACAGGATATTTGCGTAGTGAACTTATTGGAAAATCATTTACAGATATATTACCTGAGAAATATAAACAAGCATTTCCTACACAATTTGAATATATCAAAGAACAAGGTCAAGTTTTAGGAGTGAGTTTAGATATTATTTGCAAAAATGGGGATTTAAGAAACATCGAACTTAGTGGACATGTACTTAATTCTGATGATGGTAAGCCGATGAATGTATTTTATGCACTTGATGATTTGACAGCACATAATAAAGCAGAAGAAAAAATAAAACTCGCACAAGAAATTGCTACTGCTGCAAATAGCGCTAAAAGTATTTTCCTGGCAAATATGTCCCATGAATTAAGAAATCCATTAAATGGAATAATTGGGTTAACAGAGATCTTATTGAAAGATGGCCTTAATGCAGATCAAAAAGAAAATGTCGAACTGATATACCATTCAGGCAAAGCATTAACAACTATTGTAAATGATATTTTAGACTTTTCAAAAATCGAAGCGGGCGCAGTAACTATAAGTAACCAGCCATTTAATTTATACAATCTTACTATGGATGTAATGGCACTAATGCACCCTATGATAAAAAAGAAAGAAATTGAAATTAAAACAGTTTATAACATTAGAGATATTGCAGGAAACAGCATTGATATGGTAGTTGGTGATGAACAACATTTAAGACAAGTTATTACTAATATTGTTGGAAATGCAGTTAAATTTACTGATAAAGGATATGTCTCACTTGAAGTATTAGGAAAAGAAAATGATAAAGGAATTCTTAATTGTCTAGTTTCAATAACCGACACGGGAATAGGACTAAAAAATGATAAGCTGGAATATATATTTGAACAATTTACTCAGATTGATAGTTCAAAATCAAAAACTTACCAAGGGACAGGGTTGGGACTTTCTATTTCAAAAAATCTTGTTAAATTAATGGAGGGAGATACCATAAAGGTAGAGAGTGAATATGGCAAAGGTTCAAAATTTTATTTTACAGTACCCCTTAAAGTAAATACCTCTGACTTTTTAACAACCCAGGGTATAAAAGAAATAGATACTCAAAAATTAAATGTAAATTCTAAATATTCAATACTTTGTGTAGATGATGAACTAGTCAATCGTATCCTATATAAAAAAAGACTTGAAAAATTAAATTATGATATAGGACTTGCTGAAGATGGTGTGGATGCAATCAAAAAAGTTGAAGAGGCAACTGCCCAAGGTAAACCATTTGATATGATATTTATGGATATTAACATGCCAAAATTAAATGGAATTGAAGCAATGAAAAAACTTCACGAAAAAGGATACAAGATTCCAATTATTGCAGTAACTGGTTATGCACTCCCTGAGCAAATAAAAGAGTTTATTGATGGGGGAATGAGTAATGTTTTAACAAAACCATATGAAACTGAAAATTTATTAAAAATAATTAACCAATATTTAAAAAATTAATAATTTAAAGAAATGATTATAAAAAGATATTATGGAACAGCATTTCTTGGAAATAAAAAAGGCTTATGATGATTTTTATAAAGAATTGATATCCCAAGGAAAACTTCCACTAAGAGATACTGGGAAAGGATTTTGGGGGCCAAGTGTTGCTAATGAAGTTTTTAATGCTTTTAAAAGAGTCAAACTTGAAAGATTCAAAAATTTCTTTGATTTGGGAGCTGGCGATGGTAAAGTAGTATTAATTGCATCGCTTTTTGGGCCTAATTCAAAAGGAATGGAAATTGATTCAGATTTAGTACACCATGCAAATAGAATAAAAACAAAACTTTCACATATTTCTCATTTAAACAAAGCAGAAATTATACATGGAGATTTTGATTTGCACCATTTAAAAGAGTATGATTTTATTTATGTTAATCCCGATAGACCTTTTCATCGCGGATTGCAAGATAAACTAACTAGAGAAATGAGAGATGAAGCACTTTTAATGGTTTATGGCTTTGAATATCAGCCGCATGATATGAAAAAAATAAGTTCATTTATATTAGATGGGACAACAATTTCAACTTATATGAAAAAATAAGAATGAGTAAATAAAAAATATTGATTGGGAATTTATTTTTGCAGTTTTTCGACAAGTAAATCCATCAAATCATCTAAATTATTGCAATCTTTTATTTCATTTGCTTTTACTATTTGTTTGATATCAAACCCATCCACGATAAAAATTGAGGGCAATTCTGATTTTATTTGAGTATATTTACTTTTAAAAGTATTTTTATGCATGAATTCAGGTTTCATCTCTAGTTTTGATAGAAATTTTTTCCATTCACTTTTTAGAAAAATAGGATTGTGTGTTAATCTACCAAGATTACAAGGATAAGTTATTGGTGTACTCATTCTCCAAAGTGTATCTAAAAAATTTTGATATATGCCATCATTTGAATTGTAAACAAATAATATTTTTTTTGGATTTTTAATTGGTTTTGTTTTTGTCATTGCACACCTCAAATTATTGTTACTTAAAATTTTATTAACATTGAATTATGTTTTCACCGTCTATTACACAAACAATTTTGTTATTAGTTATAGTGTAACTGTTAATATTTGAATTGTCCACTTTTGCTTTGCAACATATATTTTGTGCTGCGTTTTTAACAACTGTTAGATAAGAAGTTTTATAGCTTGAAAGTTCAGAATTCATAGAATCTAATTCTTTTCTTAGTGCATCTAATTGCACATTTTTGTCTTGTTCTGATGATGCTAAGTTTAATGCACACTTTTCTTCAGTTGATTTTTTATTTAAATCGCAACTTGCTTTTGTTGTTTCTAAAAGAGAAGATTCTTTTTCTAATTGCTTAGCACATTGTATATTTTTATCTCCCAATAAAACAAGTTCACTAAGAACTTGACTAGTTATTGCCTGACATGTTGAAGCATTTGTTTTAGTTATGCTTAATTGATTTTTAAGCAACTGCAAATCATTTGAATAATCGTCTACACTTAGATTAGATTTTTTGATATCACTGTAAATTGAATAACCCGTTATTGCTGGCCTAATTAGAAAGATTGTTGATAAAATAGCCAATATAAAAATTAAGATGATTGCTATTTTCATCCAGGTTTCTTTTTCCATTTTACAGTAGATACTAACTAATTGTTATAAAAAATTTTCCATTATGGCCTAAAAATTTAGTATCCAAAAATACAAACAATTAATGTAAATACTTAAAATAATACTTAAAATAAACACTACAAACCATCATAAATTTAAACCTGCTTTGATTGCCATTTTATATGGGCATTTTTGATGAGGCATTTGAAGCTTTTCAAAGCATGATTAAAACTATTGAAGTATTATCTGTTATTGAAAATCAAAAAAAGGTTGTAAGAATAGCTTTGCACGAAGATAGAATCGATACTGTAAAAAAATTTGTATCAAATAATAGTTTATCTATTGCCTTAAGCGATTTTAAAGTAAAACTCGCGTTTTCTGGGGATTATTCTAGTAAAGGAATACAAAACAAAGATGAAGGACATAATTTTGTGTATGTTTCTAAAGATTTAAATGAATGTTTAAAAGCAAAAGAATTTGAATCACAAAATGATCATTTAAATCTTGGAAAAATTCTTGGTTATCCAGATTGTTGCATTGATTTTTTTGCGAAAAACTTTGAAACAGAATCTAAATTACATAATGATTTTGTAATACCTGCTTGGAAAAATTCAATTAAAAATACTATTGGGGATGTAAAAGAGAGTTTTTTTCCAAAAGAAATTAATATTTTTGTGAGATATTTTGATGTTGCACTAATAAGCCATTGCCCACATAGTTTTGAATGTGCTCAAAGTTTAAAAATTGCTAAAAGCAGATTTGAGATGATTAAAAAATTATCCCCGGATATGAATATGGTAAACCAGATTTTAGAACTTATAAATTCTTATGTAATTTATGATGATGGAAATGTACATTTACTTATTAATCCAAGAATTAGCGGCAATGCTATTTACTATGAAGGAGTTTTATCAACTAGTAACAATACAATTAGCAAACAATTGAATGTGACAAAAAGAATTGAAAATTTTGGAAAAGAAAGCTTTGTTTTAAATGGAAAAAAATACAATTTGCCTTTAATACAATTTAAATAATCTGAACAATTTAAATTTATTAAATAATTTGAAATTTAACTATTATCAAAGAGTGAACAAACTTATTAAATGCCCCTACTTATTTATTGAGAAGAGCGTTGAGAAGGGGGATTTGAGTTAATTAATCTATTTAATTATGATTTAAATTAACTTATGATTTAGATTAACCATAATTTAAATAGACAAAAAGAGGAGCATAAATGGAATTTAAAACTACTAAAAAAGTAAATCCTAATCTTGAAAAATACCATAAACAAGATATCACAATTGCTTATGAGTTCACAAAAAAATTACATAAAGAGTTTGGCGCATTTCTAAAAGCTGTTGTTTTATTTGGAAGTACAGCTAGAATGGAACATGGCAATGATATAGATCTTCTTGTTATTGTTGATGATACATCGATGGTAATTGATCAAAATGTTTCTGAAGCTTATAGATTAATTGTTGAAAGAATAATAGTTGAAATTTCAAGAAAAATACATGTTACCACAATAAAATTTTCAACATTTTGGCAGTATATGAGAAGTGCTGATCCTATTGGAGTTAATATTTTGCGCGAAGGTGTTGCTTTGATTGACACTGGTTTTTTCACACCAATGCAAGTTTTATTGTTTCAAGGAAGATTAAGACCAAGCGAAGAAGCTATTTGGAGCTATTATGAAATGGCACCAAGAAGTTTAATGAGCTCTAAAGGGCATTTATTGCAGGCAATATTAGATCTTTATTGGGCAGTTATTGATTCAGCACATGCAGTACTTATGAAAAATGGGATTGTTCCACCAACACCTAGCCATGTTGGGGATTTATTAAATGAAAAATTAGTTAAAACAGGCAAACTTGAAAAAAAATATGCAATTATAATGGATAATTTTTATAAGATTTCTAAAATGATAGTGCATAGAAAATTAAAAGAAATTCATGGTATGGAATATGAAAAATTCTATAGGGATGCTGATGATTTTGTGCACAGAATGAAAAGATTTATTGATGAGAAGCCAAAAAAATAAAGTAATGATTAAAGTAATTTGTTAAAAGTAATACCTCTCTTGATTCTGGATAAGGTTTATATATAATGAATAAATAGTTACTTTAAAATGGTAAAAAATGAAGAAAATATTCTACTTACAGATATATTACATAAATCTGAGATAGACCCAAAAGATTCTGTTACAGAGATTATTGAAAATGATAAGGGGAAATTTGAAGTTAAATATGGAACAATTATTATTGATGGTGAAAAGACAGATGAATTAAAAATTATTAGTGTAGATTATGAAATGCCTATGAAATTAAATGGTGAATTATACCCTAATTCTGAAAGGTTAAATGAAAAAATTAAGTCATGTCTTTCTAATGAAAATTATGTAAAAGCTGCTAAAATATTTTATGATTTTAAACAAAAATATCAACCAGTATTGGAGGAGATATGTAAACAAATAGCTGGTAAAAATGAAGGTTATAAATTATGGGAACAACGCGTTAAGATTGCACCATACCAAATTTTTATGTCCAAGATATAAGGAAGAATATTTTTGTTTTCTAAAGATTTTAAAATAGGTAATAATTTCTTTTTATTATGGATTTTGATAATCAAAAAAAACAAGTCTTGACAAGAGAGGATAATTCCAAGAAGGGAAGCATTGATAAAAAAGTTGTAAAACTTTGTGAAAAAATTAATTCTTTTAAAAATTATTATACAACAAGCAGCTGCTCTGGAAGAATAATAATTTATTCTAAAAAAAGTGACAAAAAATTTGATACTGACTGGGTTTTTGTTTCACATGACATGGTTAAATATTCTGATGTAAAAAAAGCGCTTGAAATTTTGCCAAAATATCCCACTTGGTTAAGAGAAGAGCCAATGATTTTACATGTTTGTGGACGAACAATAAATGATGCACAAAATATGCTTAATTTAGCAAGACTTGGTGGATTTAAAAGA
>CAZSAD010000015.1:0-24561 GCA_964604995.1 uncultured Methanosarcinales archaeon | reverse complement strand
CTTATGGCTACAGAAAAAAGAGCAGTTATAGAAATTACTAGTACTGAAATAATGGATACAATTATTGCAGACAAAGGAAAAATGCTTGTTTCTGAAAATTATATGAAAAGATTAATTTTAGAAGCAAACAAAAAATTGAAAAGAAATTTTGCTAAAATTGAAAAATTCGAAAAAAATATGTTAAATATTTGAATAAAAGATTAAATAAAAAAATTGATAAACAAATTTATTATTTATTAACACATAAATTGAATACTAAATCTGGTTTTTGTTCTTCTTCTATTTTTAGAGACAGATTTTCTTTATTTGGCAAATAAACTTCAAGAGTATAAAATTCTTGATGACCTATTTTATTTTTAGAATCAGAAGTTGGTAAATTACTCTCTGATTGATTACCTGATGACAAATTTTCCTGAAAATAAGAAGGAATGACTTTTACAGGGAATGAAATTGAATTGTTTTGCCCATATAATATAACATGAAATGCTAATAATTCTTCTATTAATGGATCTTTTTTTAAAGATTTAGTTTGAGCATTAATCTTTCCAGCTAAAGTGGATATATCAAAATAATTTACACCATCTTTTTCATAACATAATGCATCAATAAATCTTTGAGATACATTCTCTGGAAGACTTTCAGGTGATTTTTGATATATTGGAGTTATAACATATTTAATTCCACTTTGACTTTTAAATGCTTGACTTTCAGACATTTTGTTCACTCCAAAAATATTTATTAAAACCAATTTTGAAAATAAAAAAATTAAAAAGAATCAGATAAAATATTTATCTGACAATTAAAAGTTTTATGATATATATCACAAGCAACAAAATGATTATTATACCAACAATTATCAAAGCAGGTATTAAAGTTCCACTTGAAAATAAGCTTGATTCTTCTTTGGCAACTGCGCCGCCAGATGAACTTCCTGTTTGGGGAGTATATCCTGGTTGAGTGTTGATATAAGTTACTTGTAATCCTGTATCTTCAGAGCCAGATGAGCTTCCACCAGATGAGGATGAAGAACTTGACCCACCAGATGAACTAGATGAGCTTCCACTTGGAAGAGTACATTTATCAACAGTAAGTGTCAAGGTTTTGACATCTTCTAAAATAGTATCATCGTAATAAGTTCTAACTTCTAAAGTGTAAACTCCTTCAGGCAAGTTTGCTGTACTAATTGTGTAAGTTTTTGCAAAAGTTGAATCACTATCTGTACCTGAATATAACTCAATTAAAGTATCTTGTTGATGATAACCGAATTGACCACCAATTACTTCAACTGCTACTCTATCTTCATCTTCAGAACCTTGATTTGTAACTTCAACTCTTAATGCAGCTGACTTTTGACAAGTTACTGTTTCAGGAGTTATGTCTGCTCTTGTTATTCTAAGATCGTGTCTTTCTTTTTGAACTTCCAAAGTTATTGTTGCACTATCTTTATGATAAGTACCATTTTCGTCTCTTCCTTCAACATCAACAATAACATCATAAGTTCCTTCATCAACTTGTTTTGGAACATCAAATGAAAAGGATTGTGTTTTGGTTCTATCTGCACTTAAATCAAAATTTTCGCCAGTATCATCAAGATCATCACCATCATCAATATTACTGATTGTGACTAGGATTTCAACATCATTAATTCTTAAATCCTCATCTCTTGTGAAAAGATTTGCAACTTTAATTTCGAATTTGACAGTGGAACCTGGAACTGCTTCTTTGCTTATTCTATCACCATCAGTTAAACTGCTTTCTGATTTACCATCGATGATTGCTTTGATGTTGTCAATGACTAATTTGTTTGCTTTTTTGACAGTCAATGTATAAGCTTGGTAGATAGTATAAGTTCCATCTGTTACTGAAATATTAACTGGATAGGTTGTTTCTGTTGTTGGTGTAAATGAGATTAAACCAGATGTTGACATTGTCATTCCTGATGGTGCTGTAACTAAAGCATAAACCAAAGGATTGTTATCTGGATCAGATGCTGCAACTTGGTATTGATATAACCTGTTTGGTTCAATTGTTGTAGGTGGATTACTTGTAAAATAAGGTGAATGTGGAACTGGCGTTACAGTTAATGTAACATTATTTGAATAAAATATTTCAGATACATTAGTTGCATTCTGAGCTGAAAATTGAACTGTTCTTACACCAGAAAAATATTGTGCAGGTGTTAAAGTTGCAACAGTTGTTAGCTGATTTATTGTAACTGCTATATTATTTGGAAATAATGAAACTTGATAATTAGTACATCCTTGTGGAAAATACTGCGATAAATTAATTGTTGATGATGTATCGCCTGACCAGCTTTGTGCTGGAATTGTTACATCTGCTGCTGCTAAATAAACTGTTAATAGCACTAGTGCTATTGAAAAAATGCTTACAATAAATGGTTTAAGTTTCATGCTATATAGCACCCCCGAATAATGAAAGCAAAGCTTGAATTATATATAAAGCTTTGCATTATTTAGCATTGAGTAGTAGTTACGGATTTTTCCTACTTTCTTCCAAAAAACTTGATAATTAATACAAATATTATAAGTACAATCACTAAATTGATAATAATTAATGCTAAAGTAAAATAAGGTTCTTTTAGTATTAAAGTTGTATTTGATTTGGTATCGTAAACATCTGCCTTATTCCCACCAGGTAATGTTGGATTTGAATTGATTAATGAAGGAATAATTGTTTCTTGATCATCTTCATTGTTAGTATTGTCATTGTTGTTATTATTTTGATTGTTAGTAGTTGTATTTGGCAAAATAGCTGGAGGAGTAGTTGGAGTTGTTTTGGTACAATTTTTAATTTGTATAGGGAGTAATTTTAAAGAGGAGAGTATATTTGATAAATAATAAGATCTGATGTCTATATTATAAGTGCCTTCTTTTATCTGAGCTGGAAGTTGCAATGTATATTGTTTTCCAATAATGCTATCAGCTGTATTTTGATTAGCATCAATACTTAATGGACCATCAATAATTTTAATGCCTAAATCTTTATTTTCAATTCTGGTATATATACTATTTTCATCTGAAGATCCAAGATTTATTAAATTAAACTTAAGCTCAACTGTCCTTTCACAAGTTAAAATAGATTTTGTTAATTGCTCATTTTGTATTCTTATATCATGCAATCTTTTATTAATAATCATTTTCAAATTCCAAGTATCTGTTTGAACAACTCTGTTACCATCTTTGCCTTCTGCATAAATTTCAACATCATAAGTAGCTTCATCGACAATTAATGGAACTCTAAATTCTAAAGTTCCTGATTTTGTGTTTTGAGCTGATAAATCAAAATCATTTGATTCTAATTCAACATCATTTCCATCATCAACTTCCCTTAAAGTTACTCTGAAAAAAGTATTTCTTAACTGACTGATTTCTGAATCAATACTTGAGGAGTATTCATTTAGTAATCTGACTTTAAATTCAAGAGGCATATCAGGTTCTGCATCTTTAGAAATAGTATCTCCATCTCCAAGATTAGAAATATCAGTGTCTCCAAATTTTGCATCAAATCTATCAATTGATAAATAACTCCTAACATCAATATTAAATGGATTTGAAACAAAAACTGTGCCACCATTGGCAGTAATTATTCCACCTAACTTTTGTATTTTTAAAGTTGTTGGTGCATAAACTGTAACTAAGATATTTTGACTACTGTTTGGGGCCATTGAAAGGATTGAATTATTGAATGTTATTGTTGGACCAGTTATGCCGCTATATCCTATTTGAACATTTGGTAAAAAAACATTTTGGTCATTTACAACAGTAATTGTTGTTTGAGTTGTAGAATTTAATCTAGCAATTAAATCAATACTTGATGGATTTATTTGCAATGCATTAGCACTAAAGGAAAATAAGACTAGAAAGATTGTAATTGAAAAAAGTACAATGGATTTTTGCATGTTCAATTTTTTTTGCATATTTTACCCCAATTACTACAAATTTCAATTTGTATCTACTAGTTAGTAACATAAAAAGATGGCTTTGTTTATAAAGCTTTAGGAAAAAAGAAAGAATTAGAAAATGAAATTAATTTTCTTCTGTTTCTTTATCGGATAATGTAAACAATGATTCTTCTTCATCTGATTCATCAGGACTTAATTTTACTGTTAAAATTTTCTTTGCAAGTTCAATTAATTCTTCGTTTGACAAATGAGGATTTGTCTGCTTAAGAATAGGAAGAAGTGAATTTATTTGCTCTTGCGATGGATCTGGGGCTTGTTGTGAATTTGTTGGTTGTGACATTTTGATTAGATATTTTTTGTATTTTTTTAAGAATCCAATGAAAGCATACCTTGTGCAAAGTAATTTCCAGTTTCAGTTTTAATATCATACACTTTTGAATTTTTGATTTTATAATTTTTAATATCTGAAATTTTTTGCCATCCATTTAAAGTCATAATTTTATTACCCACTGCAAGTTTTGCAGCTGTTATTTTAGTATTTTCTTCAGGAACATTAGTCACAAAAATATGGTTAGATGTTGCTTTTATTTTACTGCCATCTTCTAGTAAAATATTAAACATTTCTAATTCACCATACCAAGTTTTTTCATAAACATTTAATACTTTAACTGGAACAATTGAATTATCTTTTAATCCTAAAACAAACGAACCAGGTTTTACATCTGAAATTTTAATTTGTGTATTAAATGAGGATTCTGATTTAGGCATATCAACTAAAGTTGTTGCATCAAGACATTTATTATGTACTAAAATATCATTTGCGAAATAATCGTGTGCTGTTGTTTGTAAATTATAGACTACTGAATCTTGTGTGTAATCTTTAATTATACTTGCAACTTGCACTTCTTGCATATCATTATTAACGCTTTTATAAACAGTATCTCCCACTTTAAGATCTTTTACTTCAACCCACCCTTTACCAACCACATAAATTGGATGATTAGAAGTTACTTTGAAAGAATCACCAGAAGAGAATATAACTTGATTTAAAGTGTATAAATTTTCGTTTGAATTGCTTTTGTGAATTAAAACTTTTTGAATAAATGCTGTTGACTTTTGATTTGCACTTTCATTCCAAGCAATTATTTTATCGCCTACTTTGATTGTTTGTATTGAAGAATATGAACCATTAGCTAATAACACCAAAGTGTCTGCTGAGAAGCATGGCAATGTACCACATGCAAAACATAGTGAACCTGGTTGTACAGTGTCATATTGACATTTATATATACTTCCAGTCCCCCAATCGCCATTACAATCTTGACATGCACACCAAGCATAATTACCAAATAAGCTAACACATTCTGAATCTGAACTGCATTGGTAACTTCCACCGCAACCTTCTGGACAATCACCACCGCCTCCACCGCCTCCTCCACCTACACAGGTATAATAAGGAGTATTACTGCAACTACTTGGAGAAGAACAAGTTCCACAATCAACAGTCGGACAAAACCCTGTTGTTAGACCCACTGTACCACAAGTATAATAAGAACCAATAAGGTCTGCACAGGTTGTTGGGCAATCCAAAAATTCAGTTAAAATTGAAGAATAGGGACCTATGCCAATATCATTTTGTGCTCTTACTCTGTAATAATAAGTGTTTCCATATCCATAAAGAGTGTTATAAAAAGAATCATAAAATTCAAAGTCAGAAATACCATAAACAGGATCAGAACTATCATAAATTTGAACCCAATTACCATCATCAATTTTCTTTTCTAATAAATATTTTGTTACTGGACCAGTTGCAGAAGGACTCCACATAATATGGTTAGTTGCACCATTATATAATTTAATAACCCATGATGAATGTAAATTAGTAGGTTCAGATGGTGGGAGAGGAACAATAGGTAAAGAATAAATTGCACATCCTTTTGTTATTAAATTGCCATTTTTATCAATTAATAATTTGTTTTCTCCATTTGCTTTTATGATAAAATTTTTAGTGTCTAGAGTTGGTGTTATCGCAGATGCACCTTGAGTAAGAGTTCCACGAAGATACAAATTACCCAATGAATCGAATGCTGAATTTGCATGACATTCTGTTGAAGTCCTAAGCCTTAGAAAAGTTCCTGAATTTCCAACAATATTTTTTGTTGTTCCCGTATCAGCAACTGAATTTAAATGTTCAGATACGCCACTTGTTTGAGCCACCCAATTTAAACCTGAATCAGTTGTGGTATAAATTGCTCCGTTCTGCCCGACGGCTATTCCATTATTGATATCTGAAAAAGAAACAGCATAAAGCCATTCCATGATGAAAGGGATAGGAAGTATTTGCCATGTTTCTCCTGCATCTTGTGTTTTAAGCATAAACCCATTATAGGGAGCACCCCCGTAATATCCTACTGCAAATCCAACACTAGCAGTTGGAAATGCAACACTCATGAGGTGATACCCTTGACCTGATTGACTCTGACCCAAGACCATATACCAATTTTGCCCGCCGTCTATAGTTTTGAAAATATGTTCATTTCCCCCGACAGCAATGGCAACACTATTGCTATTTTTAGTGAATGTTACACTATACAAGCTGCCTTCATCAAGCGAAGCGTAGTTAATAGCTCTTGACCAAGTTTCACCACCATTTCCAGTGTATAAAATAAAAGCAGCAGGAGATGAGGAGTATAGATCATAACCCACAGCTATTCCTCTAGTACCATCTACGGCATCAAAAACAATACTTGATATATATTGTGAACCTGAGTAATAAGTTCTCCCATCAATAATAGGAGTTGGAGCTGTCCATTTTGTTTGCCAACTCTGGCCACCATCTACAGTTTTATAGATATGGTCTGGACCACCTAAGTGAGCTATTAGAGTATTAGTCATATATATACCAGGATAAACTCCGCTTGCAGCTCCAAAAGAAGCAATCGGTGTCTTTTGTACCCAATTTACTCCCCCGTCGGAGGTATAATAAGTTTTACCAGTTCGTGATGCTGCCATGCCATAATTAGTATCTATAAAAGAGATAGATTCAATAGATTCAGTACCTATAATTTGCGAGATCCATCCATCAGAAATACAAGAAATTGTTTTGAATGTTTTTCCAGTTACGGTATCTGGATTAGAATTTTCAAATAATGAACCAGTTAACTGGATATTGCCAGATGCATCGATAATTGAAACATCTTGATTATTGCTTCTAATTTTGAATTTTTTTCCAACTAATTTTTTTGCAATAAAATTAGGTTGACCTACTATTACAGGGGACTCTCCCAAATAGGAAACACCATTAATAAGATTCCCAATATTTCCAGTAACGTCCACCCAAGTAACGCCTCCGTTTGTAGTTTGTAAAATAAGTGCTAAATTTTGTTCATTTCGACCTATAATTACCCCGTTATTTGCGTCTTTGAAACGAACTTGTGTAAAATGTTTATAATTCTGAAAAGTTTGTTTTGTCCAAGAATTGCCCCCATCAATTGTTTTTAGAATAATCCCATCCAATGAATAATAATTCCATCCAACAATCCAACCAGTATTAGCATCAACAAAAGAAACCCCTGTTAAATCTTGAGATCCATCTAAAGTTAGCGTTGCTTTAGGGATATATTGCCAAGGATTTATACCACCATTGTCAAAATCATTATTTACAAGCACTTCTCCACTTTTACCAACAGCGAATAGTTTATTGTTTCCTGCCCATGAAACATCCAAAAGTGTTCCTGCTGTTGGTTGAGGTAATGTTTCTTCTTTTAGCCATTCTTGACCCCCATCTACAGTAATTCCTATACCTTTTAGATTTTGATTATCTGTTCCAACTACAACACCAAAATTGGAGTCTCTAAAAGCAACTCCAAAAAAATCTCCAAAATTAGGATTTGATACTTCTGTCCAAGTTACACCCCCATTTATAGAATTGAAAGTCCACCCGCCAGTACCAACTGCAACAATATGCGTTGAATCTAAATAAGAAAGATCATGTAAATCAGTAGTGTGACCACTTGATGAAACTTGAATCCATGTAGAACCCCCATCAGTTGTACGAAAAATTAATCCGCCTTGCCCAACAACTAAACCATTGTTTGCATCGAAAAATGAAACTGAGAAAAGGGAGTCTAAACTGAATTGATTTAATTGAATCTGCCAATCAGCACCACATACAGTAGTTTGTGCAAGGGTTAGATTACTAACAAATATTAAACTAATTAGTATTAATACAATTAATCCAAAAATTCTATTTTTTTTCATTTTTTATTAAGACTAAGAATTAACCCCCGTTAAATCTTTTAGTCTTCTAATTAAGTTAAATCAATTATTACATCGCCTTTGACATCAAGACCATTAGTGTAAGCAGTACGCCATCTTAGATCTGTAAGACCTAAATCAACAAAGTCATTAGCTGTTGGAGCTATTGTTCTTTGAAAAGTACCAATACCGTTTACAGTATCATAATTTATTTCAAACCAACTACCAGTTGTATAAACCCCATCAGTGTGACCAGTATTATCATAAATTCTGTACCCCCCATTAGTTCCGGGCGCAACTGAAACATATCCATTAAAAGCTGCACTACCATCAGTTCTTAGTTCCATTTTATGATTCCAACTATTATCCACTTCTTCTATATCAAAAACATTTCTTACACCATCGGCATGATTAACGCCAAGAATAATTCTTTTGAGATTTGCATCTAAATTAAACCCATTCCAATCATTGTTTGTAAATTGTATATCAAATCCAGCATTTGGCAAACTAAGTGGATAAGTTACCCCTCCAATTATAGTTCCACAAGAAACTTTACCATTGACATCTGTTTTCAAAACAGTGCAAGATTTGGTATTAGTACCACCTAACAAAACATCACCTGCTTCAACATAAAGTCCATAAGCTGCAACACCTGTTCCAGTTTTTGTAGCTTTAAAATATCCACCGTATGCTGTACCACCATCTGTTGTAGCTTCACCCCTTACTGCATAAGCTGCTAGTGCTTGAGGATTATCCACTTCACTTACAACCGAGTTAACACCATACACTAACTTCCCATTGGTATTAACCTGGGATAAATTTACAACTGACTTCCCACTCCAATAACCAATTCCTTGCACACCATTATTTCCTGAATTTGAAAATGACCATAAGCCTGTCCATACTTGATTTGTTTTACAAGATAACTTTCCATTGACATCTGTTGCAATAGCTTGACAGCTTACTAAGTTCTGTACTGTTAAATCGCCACCGGTACTTGGATTACCAACAGGGGTTATAACTACATTACCATGAAAATATCCTGCATAAGAAGATGCAGTAACTGCAGTACCTTCTATACCATAATCTCCTGAGCCATAAATCCCCGCCTCACCCTGAGCTCCACCGAAAGCTGAAAGAGCAGTGCTTTGAGTTGTTATAGCTATTGGACTTCCCCAATTTCCAAGAGCATTTGGTAAATCATCTATTTGTGCAGTATTATGTGTACCATAGCTTGGTTGCGCTGCATAATTTTGAAAAGATAGAATTATAAAAAATATAAATGATAATATTGTGATAATTACTTTGGATTTTTTATTTACCTTTTTTTCAACCATACATACCACCTTTTGTTTACTGATATAAATATTTTTAGCTCTTGAATAATTTATTTTAAAATTGATAAACATCTTGATTTTAAGGATGAACTAGCTATTTTATCGCATAAAGTTTTGTCACCAGTTGAAATTGCATTTTCATAGTAAGATCTATCTTGCTGTGTATTAGGATTAATTGTATTTGTGGAATTGGAAGTTGTTTGCTCAACTGTTGGAGTAGGCGCTTTTAATGAAGATAAGATAGACAAGCATCTTGATTTTAGCGAAGAAGAATTGATTTGATTGCATAAATCTAAATTTCCAGTTGAAATTGCATCCTCATAAAGATCCCTATCAAGTGTAACTTGAGGAGGAATTGTAATATTATTGTTAGAATTTAAAGAAGATAATATTTGATTGCATCTAGATTTAAGCGAAGAAGAATTGATTTGATTGCATAAATCTAAATTTCCAGTTGAAATTGCATCTTCATATAAAGTTTTATCAGGTATTACAATTGGAACTGGCTGCGATATGTTTTGATTTTGAGAGTTATTAGCATTATTCAAAAATTTAGGCAAGAGCATAACTGCAAGAATTACCAACACAATTAAGAGAGGGATTATTATTAAAGCAAGTTTTCTTATTTTTTCTTTTCTTTGCTTTTTTTTATGAACATGCAAAATAGAATCTTCAATTATTTGCACATCATGACCAACTGCTTTTAGAGCTCGCCTTATATCATCAATGTGAAATCCTTTTTCCAATTCTGATTCAATGTATTCAACTATTTCTTTACTATGCATATCCTACCCCTTTTTAATAAAATTACTCACATTTGGTATATATATTTTACTATGTGTATTTATATTGAAAAATTATTTGTTTTTTTGCAGAAATATATAACATCATGCTCTTCTTCAATTTTTTTCTCAATTATAAATTCTTGCTCAATAATTGATAAAATTAATGGCAATTTAGAACTTTTCTTTAGAATTGAAAACACAAATTTATTTTTGCCAACACGCTTCATTTCTAAAATACCTTTTTTTACGTCATGAAAATTATGAATTGCTGTAACACTTATCACAAACTCAAATGAATCACTTTTGAAAGGAATACTCTCAGCAAATGCATTTATCAAATTAAGTTTGGATTTATTTAGATTAAGAAGATTTAATGAAGGATCTAATCCAAAAAAATTGCAATCGAAATAATTTGCAGAAAACGCGCTGCCACAACCAACATCTAACAGATTATTTTCTTTTTTGATATTTAGTTGGGTTTTTATTATTGCTAATTTTTTTTGCTGTTCTTCTTGATGCAAAGAATCGTAGCTTGAAGAAATAAGATTATAATAATTTATTTCATTATTGTAACTTACCTTATTATTGATTTTATCAACAGCCATATTATTAGATTTAACTTAGAGGTAAATAAGGTTTTTGGTATGTTTTGTTTTGTTTTCGAATTTTTAGTTTTGATTGGTATTATTAATTACTATTACAGAAAAATATAAAAAGCAAAGATACGGTCTAAATTCCATGGAAGCTCTAGTTTTAAATGAATCATTTTGGACTGCAACTATAAAATCTTTTATCGCACTAATTATTATTATAGATCCATTCTTAGCAACTACTGTTTTTATTGGTCTAACAAAGGGAATGGACAAAAAAGAAAAAGCAAACCAAGCTTTAATTGCAACATTGGTAGCATTAGGTTTACTTCTTGTTTTTCTTTTTTCAGGACTTATAATTTTAACTTTGCTTGGAATTACATTTTCCAGTTTTATTGTTGCTGGTGGGGTATTACTATTTATTTTGGGAATTCAAACTGTATTGGGAATAGAATTTTCAAAACCTGAACATAAAGATACTAAAATTGCAGCTATTATTATTGGAACTCCATTATTAAGTGGACCAGGTGCTATGACAACTGTTGTTATTCTTTCACAAAAATATGGATATTGGCCACCAGTTATAGCATCAATTGTTGCACTTTTTATAACTTGGGTGATGATGTATTTTTCAGAAGCTGTAGAAAGAGTTTTAGGAGAAAGAATAATTGAAGTGTTATCTAGAGTTTTAGGATTAGTACTAGCTGCCATGGCTGCAGAATTTATAAAAAATGGAGTTAGTGATATGATACGCGAATTTAAAACTTGATTCGAATAACAAAATATAAAAAAAGAGATTAAAATAACAAATGTGATGTGATAAAAATGAAGCTGTTTGTAATCATTGCAATTTTCCTTTTGGTTGGTGGATATTTTGTTGTACAAATAAATAATTTAGATTTAACCAATGCAAATGACAGGGAAAGTTTTCTTGGAAAATTTTGGATGTGGGTAAAAGGAGTTGGTAAAACAAGCGTAGATGTAGTAGGATATGCAGCAGATAAAGATTGGCTACCAACTGAAAATATAAATAATACCAATTCAACAGTCAAAAACAAATAATTTTAAAATCAAATGCAATTTTAGATTTATCAAGAATTAAATTTATGAAAAAAAGAAAAAGGTGAGAAAATGGTTAAATTTCCAGAAAGCGTAAATGATTTAATTTATTTTACAAGAAGAACACTTGGTGAAAATGGCAAAGCAATTGTTTGGGTGTATAAACAAAAATGTCCCAAATGCCAAAAAGCTTTAATGGGAAAACCTAAAGATAGTAAAACTGGAAAAGTTTCAATTAGAGCTAAAGAATATGTTTGCTCAGCTTGCAATTACACTGTTGAAAAAAAAGCCTATGAAGAAAGTCTTTTCGCTGAATCGCAATATACTTGTCCTAGTTGCAAATTTTCTGGTGAAGGAACAGTCCCTTTCAAAAGAAAAAAAGTTGAAGGTATTGATACTTTAAGATTTCAATGCTCTAAATGCAAAGCAAATATTGATATCACAAAAAAGATGAAAGAAAAAGGTTCAAAAGATAGCAGTGATGATAAAGAGTAAAATATTTGATGCAATAATAGTTAATGGTTTTTAATGATATTTTCCTTTCAATTTTTCTATTTATTCTGTTGGTATTTAGTGCAATATTAGTGGGGAGCTTTTTAAATAGTATTTAAATCTTAAACAATATGGAAAATAAGAAAAATATACCTAACAAAAAGATGTTATTGTTAACTGTATTTTCAATAATATTTATTGATATGTTAGGTGTTGGAATTGCAATACCTGTTCTTGCTCCATTATTTATTAGCACAGATACAATTTTCCCACATGATTATGCATTTGGCCTAAGAAGTTTAATACTAGGATTATTAATTGCATCGTATTCAATTGCACAATTTTTCGGAGCGCCGATTCTTGGAGCTTGGTCTGATAGATCTGGAAGGAAAAAAATTCTTTTAATATCTATTAGTGGCACAGTTGTAGGATATTTATTATTTGGAATTGGAATTTTAACACATAATTTATGGCTTTTGTTCTTTGGAAGAATTTTAGATGGTTTTACTGGTGGAAATATTTCAACTGTCCAATCTGCAATTTCTGATTTGTCAGATGAAAAAGAAAAAGTGAAAAATTTTGGACTAATCGGAATGGCTTTTGGCTTAGGATTTATACTTGGCCCATTCTTAGGCGGAAAATTGGCTGATTCAAATATGGTTAGCTGGTTTAATTTTGCAACACCATTTTGGTTTGCATCACTACTTGCAATTTTCAATTTAATGCTTGTTATATTCTGGTTTAAAGAAACATCTACAACAAGAGTTCATAGACCGATAAGTGCTTTTACAGGTTTTAAGAATATAAATAAAGCATTTAGATTACCAAATTTGAAAACAATATTTATAGTTATTTTTTTAGCAACACTAGGTTTTAATTTTTTTACGCAATTTTTTTCAGTTTTTTTAATTGAGAAATTTTATTATACTCAAGCAGACATTGGAATTTATTTTGCATTTATGGGCATTTGGATTGCACTTTCCCAAGGAATTGTAACAAGATATGTCAGTAAAAAAATAACATCTGAAAAAGTTTTGAAAGTCTCACTTATTGTTCTTGCATTAATTTTTCCAATACTTTTAATTCCTGATAAATCAAGGTATTTGTATTTTATTGTACCTTTTATTGCAATTTTCCAAGGATTAACTTATCCAAATTATACTGCAATTGTATCAAAATTATCAAGCAAAGATTCCCAAGGAGAGATAATGGGAATAACTCAATCAATAAATTCACTTGCTATGTCTATTCCACCTATAATTGCAGGAATTGTTGTTTCAGTTAATCTTAATTTACCAATTATAATTGCAAGCAGTATAACATTTTTATCATGGCTAATATTTTTTAGATTTTATGGCAAAGTTAAAGAGCCATTGTTCAAAGAATTGTAAAATTTTGAAGTTATAAAATATAAGTATTGTAAACTTAGTAGATATCAAGAATTAATTTATATATTAGAATTGGTTATATTGCCTAAAATGAAACATAAAAATGCCAAAACAACAAAAGAGGGCAAATCTGCGGTAAATACCGCCCACCATAAATCAGACGAAATTTCCGAGAGTGAATTAGATAACAAAATAGATAATTCTAAAATTAATGAGAATAAAACAGTAAATAGTAATGATAAAAAAGAGAGTAAATCTTCTTCAAAAAAAAGTTATGAATTTTTTAAAAGGAAAAAAAGTTGGATAATTCTTGGAATCATTTTTATAATTTTTTTAATTGTATTGATAGTTATTTGGGTAAAAGCAGAATTTATATTAAAAGATGAATTAAATTTGAGAATAGACCCAAAAGAGATGATATTAAATTTGGGAAATAATGAAGATGTAAATTTAAATTTTACAATATTAAATGATAATTTTGCAAGATGTAAAAGTGTTTGCAATTTGCAACTAACAAATATTGGAGAAGTAAATAGAGAAATAAATAATAAAGCAATTGTTTCAAATGAGACAATTTATTTAGATCATTTGCAAGAAACAACAAAATATTTTACAATTAAAACTCCCATTAAAGGAGCTGGACAAATAGTTTATAATTTTGATGCGAAGTGCAGCAATATAAATTCATTTTTATGTCCAAGTGAAGGCGAACAAAGATTTAAAACAGTTTTAATCACAATTAATTATGATATTTCTAATGAAGAAAAAATAACCAAAGAACTCGCCAAGCAAACAATCAATATGCTAATTAATGAAACTGCAAAAGCGGATGTAAATTTTGAAGAAAACCAAAATTTTGCAGGTAGATTGCCAATAAATTCAGTTGATAAAAGTTATTTTTTAAACCAAAATCAAAATATTTTAAGTCAGATAAAAGAAGTAAAAAATACAAGAGATCAATTGATTACATATTGGAGCTTGCAAGATTACAAAAGCATTGCATATGATTTAACAAATCAAAATCTACAAAAATACAACCAAGAGGTTTTTAAAATTGCACAAGATGGCAATTTGCTTAAAGCGAATATTAAAAATACAATTGCAATGCATAATTTAAATTTGATAACTATAAAAAATCTAGCACAAAATAAAAATGAGATTAATTTGATAACTGCTTATTATTTAAATGAATTGAATAGAAAAAATGCAAACATTTTAGATGAGTTACATAATAATTCTAAGTTAATAAATAATGATTATTATGCCCTTAAGGGGGATTTTTCACTCTTTGAAAAAAATGTTAATTTAGATTTAATGCAATTTGAAAATTACACCAAAAAAGCTTTTGCTGATTATGATACAATAAAAACGAAAGGAGTAGTTGAGCAAATAATTGCAAATAACATTTTAAAAATTAGACTAGAAAACATTCAAGCAAGCTTGCTAAATAATAGCACCAATAATGAAAATAACAGTGGATACAACAATTCTTTAGAGACTAATTTTGTAAATAATACCTCAAAAGAGAATAAGGATTATAATGCAGCTAAAGAATTAAATGATATACTTTTAGCTGATTTGCAAAATGAATTCACCTGTTCTAATTTAAAAAAATCAATAGTAGATATGGAATTGACAAATAAATTGGCTTTGGAAGTTACTAGTAACCAATATAATTGGAGTTTTGGTAATTTAGAATTCAACCAGATATTTAGTAAAGCTAATGATTTGACACAGTGGAATGCATTATTAAATTCTAAGGAGATGTTAATAAATAATTTAGCTGGTACATCTTTGATGCCTAATGAGAAAAGTTTGGCACTTGAATTACTAGACAATAAAATTAATAATATGAAAAATTCAATAATTGCAAAATGGGGTTCAATTGACAATTTAGTAATTTTAGAGAGTTATACTTTTACCATTGGAATAAATAATACAGTAGTTATAACAAAAAAAGAGTTTATGACATTATCATTGCTTTCGAATTCAAATGGGCAAGTATATACTGAAGAGAACTGTAAAGATGAAATATTATTTGGTGTAAATAAAATTACAGAATATACCCCTAAAGCATTGGAAATAGGACAAATGCTAAATCTTGATTTTTCATCTTATGTTTTTGAACCAATTAATGAAACCCCAAATGAATTGGAAGCAGATTATACCTTATCAATTTCAGATAACTTGCCACAATGCTGTACTTATGGAAAATGCACTAATTGTTGCGATGAAAATTCATGTAAAAATGAAGAGCAAGTCTATCCTATTCTTTTTATTCATGGACACGCATTCAATGTCGATAATACACCTGAATATTCCATGATGTCTTTTGCTAAAATACAAACAGCTCTAAAAGAAGATGGTTATTTAAATTCGGGTGAACTTGAATTAAGCGAACAGCCCGATTCTAGTATTGAGGGCACGTGGGGAAGAAGCAAAAGGCCAGTAACTGCAAGAGCTAGTTATTATTACATCACACATTATAGCTTAGGAAAATATCAAGTTTCAACTTTAAAATCAGAAAGAATTGAAAATTATGCAATAAGACTTAGGGAAATAATTCAAGCATTAAAATATAGGACAGGATCAAACAAAGTGATAATAGTTGCACATTCAATGGGCGGACTTGTTACAAGACAATATATAGACCTATTTGGAGCAGAGGATATTGATAAATTAATTATGATTAATGCCCCCAATCATGGAATAAATGACAAAGTATACCAAGGTTGCGTTTTACTCGGTTCCAAAATAGAATGCGATGATATGAAATATGATAGCATATTTATCAGTAGAATAAATGCAAATAATTTTCCCACAAATTTACAGGTATATAATATTAGGAGCATTGGATGTGATATGAATGGAGAAAGTGGTGATGGCATTGTGACAAATTCAAGTGCATATTTAGAAGGCACTAATAATTATTTATATGAAGGTAAGTGCACTGATAATTTACAAACAAGCTTGCATACAGATGCATTAGATCCGAATAAAAATCCAAAAGTATTCATGCTTTTAAGAGAAATATTGATATCAAAAGAAAAAATATTTATTGATAAAGAAAGTAAATAGGATATTAATTATTTTATAATTAAAATTGATGTTAATAAAATTAATAGAATTTTGTGATAAATTCAAAAAAAGAGGTTTAGTTTGAAAAATCCACAGTTAGTAGAATGGATTAGAACACAGCAATCTTTAGGTCATAGTTCTAAGGATGTTTATTCTTATTTAGTTTCTAAGGGTTATAATAAAGAAGAAGTAAGTGAATCAATAACATATGCAAACTTACCAACTAATCAAACAAATGCAACATCCGATATAAATTTTCAAAACCCAAAAATATCCTCTTCACAACAATCAAATTTTTCACAAGAAAATAATTCTTCAAAACACCATTATTTACTAATGGGAACAATTATTGGAATTGTTTTTATTTTACTTTTGGCAGTTACTTGGTATTGGAAATCAATTGATGCAAATCGAACTGAGGGAATAGTAGCAGATGGCGGAAAAATAATAAATCCTGAATTGATTAACCAACAAAATATTACTACACCAAATAAAGTAGTTGCTAATAATACTTCGAATAACTCGAAAAACAATGTTAATGTAACACAATTCAAAAGTAATTATCAGTGTGTTGATTCTTCAATGTGTGATGATTCATTAGAATACCCTATTT
Source organism: uncultured Methanosarcinales archaeon (assembly GCA_964604995.1). GTDB lineage: Archaea > Nanobdellota > Nanobdellia > Woesearchaeales > JABMPP01 > JAGVYD01. Next base: position 7,040 of record CAZSAD010000015.1, on the reverse strand, counting down.
GTTTTGAAGGATTTTGCGTAAAACTAAATGATGCTCTAAAAGATTATATTACATCTAAATATGCAACTTCTCCTTGCACACAAAGTTGTGAAAATTGCAAAAGTGGAAAATTACTTGAAGCTGTAATTGGATATACTAGTAGTTTTAATCAGACAAATTATCAAGTAAAATTTTGCAAAGAATGTTATTTTGATGATGATTGTAGACCTGGATTTACATGTGAACTTAATCAATGCTCATAATTAAAGGCAAGATAAATAATGAAATGCTAAATTCTGGATAATTTTTTAAACTGTAGCTTATTTTAAAAGATTGTGAATAAAAATGACCAAGAAAAACCATAAACGAATACTTGTAACATCTGCTTTGCCTTATGCTAATGGTCCAATTCATATTGGACATTTAGTAGAATATATCCAAACTGATATTTATGTAAGATTTCTAAAATTAATCGGAGAAGATGCTATATATTGTTGTGCCGATGATACTCATGGCGCACCAATTCAAATCAATGCAGCTAAACAAGGAATAAGCCCTGAAGAACTTATTGCGAAATATTTTGAAGAGCACACTAAAGATTTTAGAGATTGCCAAATTAATTTTGATTCTTATTATTCTACTAATTCAGAAGATAACAGAAAACTTGCAGATCATTTTTTTGAAATGGCAAATAAAAAAGGATTGATTTACACAAAAGATGTTGAATTAACATACTGCGAAAAAGATAAAAGATTTTTGCCTGATAGATTTGTAAAAGGCACTTGTCCAAAATGCCAAGCAGAAGACCAATATGGGGATGTTTGTGAAAAATGCAATTCTGCTTATAATACAACTGATCTTATCAATCCAAAATGTATAATTTGTGGAAGCAAACCTACAAAAAAATTTAGCAAACATTATTTTTTCAAATTATCAGCCATGTCAGATAAACTTGAAAAATGGCTTAAAGAAAATAATAATTTGCAAGATGAAGTAAAAAATTTTGTTTTTAATTGGATTAATGAAGGATTAAAAGATTGGGACATATCAAGAGATGGACCATATTTTGGATTTAATATTCCTGGTGAAGCCGATAAATATTATTATGTCTGGCTTGATGCGCCAATTGGTTATATTGCATCTACTTTGAATTATTCAAGATTGCATAATTTAGATTTTGAAAAAGACTATTGGAAAAGCAAAGATTGTGATATAATTCATTTTATTGGAAAAGATATTATTTATTTCCATTTTCTTTTCTGGCCAGCTCTTTTGATGACGGCAGAATTTAATTTGCCAAAAAGCATGGCTGTTCATGGATTTTTGACAGTGAATGGTGAAAAGATGTCTAAATCTCGTGGAACATTTTATACTGCTAAAGACTTTTTGCAAAAATATGATGCAGCATATTTAAGATATTATTTTGCATCTAATTTAAGCAGAAAACTTGCCGATATCGATTTAAGCTTTAAAGATTTTAATGATAGAGTGAATAATGAATTAGTTGCAAATATTGCAAATTTTACTTACAGGGTATTAAGCTTGCTCAATAATGTTTTCGACTCAAAAATTGGAGAGGAACTTGATTTAGAAATTATTAAAAACGCTAAAGTGAATTGTGAAGGGATTAAAGAGAGTTATTCTAATTTAGATTTTAGAGAAGCTGTTAAAAAGATATTGCAAGTATCAAGCATTGGAAATAAATATTTGCAGGACAATGCTCCTTGGAAGCTTGCAAAAGAGAGTGATGGTGGATTAGAAAAAGCACATTTAATTGTTAGTAGCGCTGCTAATATTGCAAAAGATTTGATAATTTTAATTAAACCAATAATGCCAAACTTTGCAAAAGAGCTCGAATTGCAATTTGGATTTAGTGATATGCAATGGACTGATTTGGATAAGAACATAAAAAATCATAAAGTAAATAGTGCATCAATTATAATTAAAAAAATTGAAGAAGAAAAAGAAGAAGGGAAAGTAAAAAAAGAAAGTTTGGATACTAAAGGTGTGAAGAAAATGGAGAATGCTACTAAAGAGAACAAGGAAATTTCAAAAAGTGAGATTGCAACTGAAAGTAAATTAGGATTTGGAAATTTAAATGTAAAAATTGGAGAAGTATTATCAGTTGAGAATCATCCAAATGCTGACAGGCTTTATGTTATAAAAATTAATTTAGGAACTGAAAAAAGACAAATTGTTGGTGGTCTAAAAGCACATTACACACCTGAAGAACTTGTTGGAAAAAAACTTTGCATTGTAACAAATCTTGAAAGGAATAAATTAAGAGGAATTGAAAGTGAGGCTATGCTTTTAGCTGGATCGGACGATGAAAAAGTAGGAGTTCTTTTTGCAGAAAAAAGTAATCCTGGAGATCAAGTTTATGTTGATGGGATTGTACCTGATGCTTCCGGAAAAGAAGTTAGCTTTAAAGATTTTCAAACAATAGAAATGAAAGTTTTTTCAAGTAAGCCATTTTTTGATGGCAAGAATTTTAAAACTGATAAAGAAGAAATAAAAGTTGAAAGAGTAAAAGATGGTGCTAAAGTTAGATAAATTATTTATTATTATTTAGATGATTTATCAAAAAGAATAAATACAAGTTAAGGATAGTTGAGAGTTATGGTAGAAAAGAAAACTGTAAAAAAAGAGGAAAAGGAAAAATCTTCTGAAAAGCAAAAACAACCAGGCGCACCTATTTGTGTTGGATGCTTAAGATATGATAAGTTTGGAGATAAGTGCTGGGTTTTCTGGGAAGGAAAGAAATTCTGCACAATGAAAGCAACCAATGTTGAAGAGTGGCGCAATATGGAACAATAATAACCTTATCCCTAATTTTATAATTAATAAATTTAAATAAAGTAAAATAAAGTATATAGAAAAATATATATACTTTTAATTCTTGAATTGCCAACATAAACAATTTATTTTAAATAATAATCATTGGGAGTTTGGAAAAATGAATATAAAAAAATTGGTGATAATGTTTTTTATAATTTTAACAATAAATATTTCTGGTGTTGTTGCACCTCAGGGGCACCCATTAAGTGAAATTATTTGGGGAAATAACTATGATTTTTCAGCAAAGACTATGGTAGTTTCAAATTTGATTGGTAAAGATGCTTCTTCAAATAAAGAGATTTATGTTCAATCACCGACACGGATGGGTATTGGAATAAATAATGGTCTTAAAAATGATTTGCAAATTGGAAGTACTTTGTACACTGGAAATAGATTCGCTATTGGCAGAGATCAAATTAATTTTGCAATAGACACATTTTCTAGAGATAGTATTGAAATAACACAATTCATTTCAAATAAACCCATGGTATTTAGTATAGATGGAGACGCGAATGATATTATACAGTTACATACAGATGAAATTAAATTATTAAAACCTGTTAATATTGAAAATTCCATCATTAAAATGACTAATTTAGAGGATAGAAACTACGGGAACACCTATTATTATTTGTGTATTGATGATACTGATAGTAAAGTGTATAAAAGCGTGTATCCTTGTGATGCAGTGTGTTTTAAAGGTAATACAAAAGTCTTGCTTTTAGACCAATCACAAAAACAAATTATGGATTTGGTAGTTGGTGACAGAATAATTGGTTGGGATGAAAAAACAGGCAAGAATGTTGAAGCAGTAATACAAAAAGTCTTTGCACATGGAACAGAAAATGGAGAAAACCGTGTTTTAGACAAGATTTTATTTAGTAATGGAAAATATTTGGAAGCAACAAGTAACCACCCATTCTATGTTGTTGGTAAAGGGTGGACAACTGTTGCTGAATTGAAAGCAGGAGACAAAGTAAAATCATTCAACGATGGAGTTATTAACGAGGAAACAATTGTAAGTATAATCAGAGATTATTCTGAAACAGGAGTTGTTTATAATCTTATGACAACAACCCATGATTATTATGCCAATGATATCTTAGTACATAATAAATGCCTTATTGAAGGGACACTTATTATGATGACAAATGACATTCAGAAGAATATTGAAGATGTAAAACCTGGTGAACATGTCTCAGGTTTTGTTGATGGCAAAATAGTGCCAGTTAGGGTAACACATATATATCAGAAAACATGGCATGGTAAATTACCAAAGTATGCAATTGAGTTCACTGATGGTTCTGTTGTTGAATCAACGCCAAATCATTTGTATTATACTCCAGAAGGAATCGTATCTGCGGAAAAATTAAAAATTGGCAATAAAATTACTGCTGTAAATGGAGTTAAGGTTGTAAAAAATATAGTAATTGGTGAAGTTAAGGGCGAAAATGTTTGGGACCTTAACACTGAATCAAACAATTATTTTGCCAATGGTGTGTTGGTTTATTCGTCTTAAACCTTTGATACAATTTTTGTTTGGATAAGCGATTTGCTAAATAAACTTTTTTTTAGTAATGTCATCAATTTTGCAATAGAAATCATAAAATTTTAATCATTAAAAATTATCTTGCAAAATTTAGCAACATGATAAGTATGACTTAATTTTTTAATTGCTAAATTCATTGAAAACTTAAATTCTTAACCGCAATATTTATATATACCTTACTCATGAGTTACTCAAAGAAAGTCGACTGGGATTATAGGGTGAATAAGTGGGACAGAAGTTTAATAATTTAAAAAAAGAGTGGAAGTTTAGTATATATTTTATCATGTTTATTTTCTTTGTGAATTTAAGTTTAGGGGCTGCTGTTTTTCCAGAATATTTACGATCAAGTGGTTGTTCTAATGGATATTATGCAACTGTTTATGGATTAACAACTAACCAACAATGTACTCTTCTGGATGGGCCAAGAGTGTTAGCAACTAAGCTCTCTAATTCTTGTGGAGTAATAAAATTTAACATAGAAGGATTAACACCTGTTAATGAACCTGGTTTTAGCGTTTTGTGTGCAGGAAGTATGTATGCTACTGGATTTCATTATGGAACTGGTGCAGGTTATGTATGTTCAGATATCTGCACCCCCTATGAAGAAGGATGTTCAAGTGAGATATGTTCAGCTGGATGTAATAATGGGGTTTGTAGTTCAACACCTCCCATAATTAGCAATACTAAATGTGATAAGAGTTTGGGTATTACAGATTGTTATGATTCTTATTCATGTAATACGGGAGTAAAAGGAACTTGTACAGTGATGGAACCTGCTAGAGACTGTTATACCAACCAAGAATGTATAGATGAGTATCGACAAAAATGTTGTCTGCGTAATCCCGAGCTATGTGCTACAGGAGGATGTGATGGTTCAGGATTAACATGTGACGGAGCTATACCTTTACAAACAAATTGTGAACAGGATTCTATTTGTGTTGGTGGGGATAGAACACCTTATGAAGGCTGTGTTGTTGCATCAGATTGTACTACTTGTGGAGATCACACTGGAGAAAAATGTAAATGCCCAAGCACGTGCACACAAAATCCTGGTAAAGTAAATGCAAACTGTGGTTCTCTCCCTAATGAAAATTGTTTAGTAGTTGGAGATGAAGATGGTAATGGCAAACAAGATTGTGAAGATCCTGCTTGTTTTGGTAAAGTTGGACCAAATGGCAAAATTTGTTGTAGTAATATAAATAATTGTACTAATAGTCAACCAGGCACTAGTTCTCAATGTGTTACGTGTGATGCTGTAACAATTGGAAAAGAATGTAATTTTAAACCAAATACTCCTTTAATTCAATGTACTGGAAATAATGATTATCTTTGCTCGAATTCAATTGGAGGTATAGATGGTTATAACAATTCAGATTTTAAAATGCCATCACTTGGTTATTGTGATGGAGTTGGAAAATGTAATTATGCCCCAACTACTGGAATAACCCCCCCAAATAATATTTGTTTATCACCTGAAGGTTATTCAGCTTCCAATCCTTTGCCTAGTTCAAGTGAATGTAAAGACGGGCAATCTTCTTGTGAAGATATGAGAATTACAGGAAGTAAATGTTATGCTGGTTCAGGATGCAAAAGTATAACTGATTTTTGTGTTGATGTAGATGGAGATGGAAGTTTAGGAGATGCAAATAATCTAGGTGGAGAATGCAGACCATGTAATGGTGCAAATGGGGATGTTTGTGGTGCAATTGCACATAATGGCACAGAATATGGTGTTTGCACTGGAACTGAAAGTGGTACCAAGTTTTATGGATGTGCTGATCAAAGTTGGTCAAATGATAATGACAATGATAATATAAATGATGGAGATATCTTTAAAACTATTTGTGAAACAAATAAAAGTGGTGGATCATCTCAAAATGGTGGTGCAACAATAAGAACAGGAACTTCAAGTTATACTATAACAAATAATATTTATAATTTTGATTTAACTTCTTTGCAATCAAATGTATTTACAAGATGTGGTGAATCTTCTATTTGCTCTGGAAGTGCAACATATCCTAGCAGTGGAAGTTGTGAGCAATTAAATCCAACTATAACTGGTGTTAATTTTACCGATAAATATAATTTAAGCTCTACAAAAATTGCTTTAGGACACACTTTGCAAATAAGGTATGGAATAAAAAATAATAATAATAATAATATTCCTTGGTCTTATCATTTATGGTGTCTTAATTTGACAACAAAAAATCCTGCCGGGAATAATGTAGTTAAACATTGCACTTATCCTTTTGATCCGTATAGTTCAACTAATTTGTGGACAAAACAATTAAATTTTGAACCAACAAGATTGCTTCAGCCAAATGAAGAAGTAACAATGAAAAAAGAAATTCTTCTTGAATGTGATTTACCATTGACTCTTTTGAACAATACTTTGATAGGAGTTGAGAGTTTAATTGGAAGTAATTATAATTTTAAGGATTATAATGGATTTGGATGGGGGAAGCAAAGTGATGTTAGTAATGGCAATGTAAAACATCAAATAACAATCGTAGAGTGTTTAACAGACGATGATTGTGCAACTTGTGGTAAACCTGAGAAGGTTTGTGAATCTACAACAAATAAATGCAGAGTTAGAAATTATAATGAAAATTGTGGATTGAATCCTCAAATTTGCACTTGTCAAGTTGGATATAAACCAAAAAATTCAGGCAAT
>CAZSAD010000014.1:0-39242 GCA_964604995.1 uncultured Methanosarcinales archaeon | reverse complement strand
CTAGCGAGAAGAAAAAAAGCGACTTTATAAAATTATTCACTTAATTTCATTAATTACATATCCAAGCTGCCTTAATACTTTTTTAGCTTTTGTTAAATTTTCAATTTTTATAAGTAAATGATCAGTTGAAAATGCCCCAATCCACAAAATATTGATTTTATGTTTTGCCATTTCCGAAGAGATTTTAGCAGAAAAGCCAACCAAAGATAGAGGCATTACAAAATCAAATGTTAATATTTTCCAATTTTTATCGAACTTGACTGCTTTTTTAATATCAAAACCAGTTTGATTTACAATTGCAGTTATCTCTAACCCGTCTTCAATAATTGCAAAAGCAGATTTTGGTTTTTTTGATAGAACACAAATAACATATTTACCTTTGTTAACAATAATTTTTTGTTTTATCATCTTATTATAAATTATATTGTGTGATTATGTAGGATTAGATTAGGATTATCTTCTAAAATGATTATTTATTTAGTTACTTCTTTCAAATCACATGCTTTAACTGCCTGTGCATTTACAGTAAAATTCATGCATTTCCAATTTTCTCTTGCTGAAATTTCATATTCCAAATCAAATGTTGCTGTTTGATTTGGACCAATGTATTGTTTTTGTGAAGTTATATTGGTAGGTATTCTTTGAAGAGTTTCACATATCATTCCAACAATAAATGAAGCACCTTCTGCGTCTGTATTTTTTATAGGGATACTAACTTTAGCATTACCCCCAAATAAATTACCTGTACCGCTAACCTCTTTATCTTGACTCAAAACCTCAAAAGTTGCATCTCTTGTGATTTGTAAACATTCATATCGTGGGCATATAGGGGCTGTTTCAACTGTTGTTACAACAGACGGACATTGCTCTTTTTGAAAATAACCCATTAAAAAACCAGAAACAAAACCAATCAAGAGTGCTAAAAACACATAAAGCATAACTTTTTTTATTGAAATACCATCAAAACCTACCATTAAGTATCTGCACTTTTTCTAATATAAAAAAGTTTCTTTGTGAAATAGATTAGACCCAAACAGTTAGGGAATAGATTTATATAATTTCAAATAACTCTTAAGTGTATGGTATTTGAAATATTTGGACAAATTGCTGCATTTTTAGTTAAATGGTTAGGTATGATTATAGCAGGTATTTATGATTTATTAACTGCAACAGTACCTAAATTTTTTGTTTTTGCATGGGAAATTGTACAAAGATTTGTTTCGTGGGTTATTTCATCTTATGTTGAGTTTAAAGCTATGCTTAAATGGCATGCAATAAAAAAGCCAAGAATTCTAAAAACAAAAGGAAAAATAATTATTAAAAGAAAGTAATTGACAATCTCAAATTTGAATTATTTTTAAAGTATTTTTAATAACTTTTCTTTAGAAGTTTTGCCAGATTTAATTTCAAATCTTGTTTTTGTTGTTTTATAAAGAAATTTTAAAAGTTCACTATTTGCTTTGCCTTTATCTGCAACTTGTGCAATTGCTATTTTATATGCATGTTTATTAGAATCAAATCCTAATACTTCATTTTTTAAACTATTAGGTTTAACAATAACTTTTAGGAAATTGCCTTCTAATTTTATATCCATTTTATTAAATAAAAAACCATCCTTATGGATGGTGTATTTCATGCTCAATTTTCTTAAGTGAACTATCAAGTGCAAAAAACATGTTAAAATCAGTTATTTCCGATACAAAGACTTTTCCATTATCTAAAACTTTAGAATGTATCTCATATTTTTCTGATTTTTCCCTTTCATGCACTTTTTTCATAGTGACAGTTAATTTTTGAAAATTTTTGCACATTTCAGAAAATTTTCTGGCATAGCTTCCAACTACTTTTTTAAGAACAATCATAGTTGCGCCATCAATGTCTTTAAAACCAACCAATTCAATATTCCCACCTAACACTACAGAATCTTCCGGGGCCATGAGATCACCTCTACAGATTATTAAACTTTGATAATTAATTTTTCTATTTCGACTATAAAAAGCTTTGTTATTTATTTATAAAAGCTTAGAATATTATTTTATAAGAGATAAAAGTAATGAAAGCGATAAAAACTTAGTAAAAACAGTAAAAAATATAAGAGCAAAGCTCAAATGATTGATTATGGAAGATTTAGTTGAATCAGTATCAGGTATAAGGGGAATTTTTGGCAAGTCCATAACTGAAGAATTTGCATCAAAATATGCAGCTGCCTACTCTTTATGGTTAACAAAAATTCTTCGAAGAAAACCAAAAATTGTAATTGGGATGGATACAAGAAAATCTGGACCAAAACTCAAACAATCAATGATTGATACTTCTTCAAATTTTTGTGATTGTATAATAGATGTAAACATTGCAACAACTCCAATGATTGAACTTGCTGTTAGAGAATACAAAGCTGATGGTGGAATAATTATTACAGCTTCACACAATGAACCAAAATTTAATGGATGGAAACTACTTGACAAAGATGGGTCAGTTATCAAAGAAGAAAAATTAAAACAAATCCAAGAATTATTAAAAAATGCAAAAAAAAATGAAAATCCAACTAAAAAAAAGAAAACAACAAAAAACTTAGTTTGTAAAATTGAAAATAAAAATTTAGATTTACAAGATAAATATAGGGGATTTATTATTAAATTAATAGGGAAAGATAAGTTGGAAAAAATAAAAAAAGCAAATTTGAAAATAATTGTTGATCATAATGGAGGAGCCGCCTGGGAAATTGTTGGAAAAGTACTAAATGATTTTGGAGTTAAATCTAATTTGATTGTAACTAGTCCAGGTGATTTTAGAAGACAAATTGAACCAAACGAAGAATCATTATTTTATATGGCAAAAATTGTTGAAGAAGAAAATGCCTCATTTGGAGTTGGTTTTGATTGTGATGCTGATAGAGCAGAATTTGTATTACCATTTGGGAAAATTTATGGAACTGTATTATCTGGACACTATCAAATTGCAATTATTGCAGATAATATTTTACCAAAGACTCAAAAAGATAAAAGAATTGTAGTTGTTAATGATGCAACAAGTAAAGTTGTTGAAGATGTTGTAAAAAGTTATAATGGAAAATTGTATTATACTGAAGTTGGGGAAGCTAATGTTGTTTTTGGAATGAAAAAATACAAAGCAATCTTAGGTGGTGAAGGCTCATCAGCTGGTGCAATTATTCCTCCTTCGAAATGCAGAGATGGAATATTAACTACAATATATTTTTTAGATATTCTTTCAGATGAAAAACTTGCAAATCCAAAAGAAAATCTTAATTTAACAGATGTTATTACAAAACTACCCAGATATTTTACAATAGCAACAAAAGTTAAAATTAATAATTTGAAAAACAAATTAAATATTAAAAAAATAGTAAAAGTACATTTTAAAGGACATAAAATAACAGAAACTGGTGATAGTACGGGGGGAATAAAAGTTCACTTTGACTCTTCTAGCTGGCTTTGGTTTAGACAAAGCAAAACAGAATCCAGTGTTGTTAGAATAATTGCAGATTCTTTAAATGAAAAGAAAAGCAAAGAATTAATTGAACTTGGGAAAAAAGTTTTAAGAAAAGAAAAAAAAGTTGTTAATATTTAATTTCTAATTGATATCATAATGTTTTATCTTCAACTCTTGCTTTTTTTATAATCCACTTTGCAGTATTTTCATTGTCAGATATAATTTCTGCTTCTTCAATAACAATTCTTTTCTTAAAAAGAAAATCTGGTCCATCAATAACTAAACTTTCAAATTCTCCGCCTTCACCTGCAACATTTACACCAAATCTCCTGTTTAATTCAACTAATTTACTAATATCTTGGTGTGTGATTTGTTTTCCTAACCAGGTTTTATCTAAACCATATGCTGCAATACTACTAAGTAAAACTTTAAATCCTGAATCGATTATATTTCGAAACTCCATTTCTTGATTCATGTGCCAAAGTGGAGAGAATATTTTAAGACTTAGTGAATCTGCAACTTTTTCTATTCTTTCCCTTTGATAATTTGAATATAAAGCTCCAGTTACAACTCCTTCAATTTTATATTTTATTTTTGCTTCTTCTAAAGCTAATTTCAAATCATTTAATTCCTCTTCTTTTTCACCTTGCGTCTCAAATTCCAATATAGGATATCCCATGCACTCAGCTTGAAGTTTTGCAATGTTTATGTTTGGTGTATGAAACATAAATGAATCTTGATTTTTACTTTTAAGAGTAACAAGGCATGTGATTTCATAATTTTGTTTTAACATTGTATACAATGCATAAGTACTGTCTTTTCCAGAAGAAAACAAAACAGCAAGTCTCACATTTTTAGATGGATAAAATTTTTTTAAATATTCAGATTTAGTTTTGATATTATTTTTTCTAGCTAATTTTTCTAAAGCAGAATCAAATCTGCTACCATACTGAGCAGCACGTTTCTTTCTGGAAGCAATCTCTTGTGATAAACCCATTTCCAATGCTAATTTTCGAAGTACTAATTTATTGTTATCTTCATTTATTTTCAAATCAGCAGGAATTTTAAGTGCAAAATCAACTAAAGCTTTATCCAAAAAAGGAAGCCTTAATTCTAAATTATTTGCCATTGTAATAACATCATCCCTATAAGTATCCCTTTCATAAATTTTAAGAAGTCCAGAATAGCATTCCTTATTGATATCTGAGCTTTTTTTATGTCTGTCATATCCAGCAAATATTTCTTCACTGCCAAGACCAGAAAATATTACTTTTATCTCATCTTCTTTGGCCATTTCACATGCTACAAAAAAAGTCAATGCAACTCCAACTTTAGTCACATTGCTATCTTCAATTAATGGAACAATAATTTTAAGATAATTTTCAATTTCACTTAATCTAACTTTTCTAATTTTTAATTTTAAATCCATTTCCAGTGCTGCTTTTTGTGCCCATTCTAAATCTTCAGCCTGCTTTAAATTAGGTTCATCCAAAACTGCAACATAACAAGTAAAATCTAAATCTAACTGCTTTAATATCAAAGCTATTGTTGAAGAGTCAACTCCTCCAGAAAATAAAAGACCAAATTTTTTGTCGGGAATTCTTTTAGTTATTGCATTAATTAAAAACCCTTTTATTTTTTGGATTATTTCAGTTTCATTTTTTGTAGTCAATGGATTTAATTCAAAAAAATCTCTGTTTTGAAAACTGATTTTATTTTCTTTTATATTGTAAATCAATATTTTTCTTGGATTCAATTCTTCTGGTGCTATAAAATCTAATTTTTCCAATGCTTTTTTTTCTGAAGCAAAGCAAAGTCCGTCAGCATAGTAAAACCAAAGAGGTTTGATTCCTAAAATATCCCTTATTAAATATACTTTGTTTTCTAACCAATAAGAAAAAGCATAAACTCCGTCTATTAAACTTAAAGTTTTATCAATTCCGAATTTATCTAAAAGTTTCAAAAGAACTTCTGCATCATTTTTAGCATCTAAAGAATATTTTAAATTTAGCTCCTCCCAATTATAAATCTCACAATTTGCAATTAATTTCCCTTTGCCAATTAATGGTTGAGGAACAAATGATACAACTGAATGTAAACAATGTCCAAAAGCACAAGAATCTGTTGAAAAATCAATTGAAGAATCAGTTATTATATCATTCGAATTATTAAAATTATTTGACAAATCACTTAAAGTTTTAGTTATATTGCAAGAATCTTTTGTTGCAATCCCATATGCTTCAACTCCTCTTTGCTTAATTAATTCAAGCGCCAAATACACCTTATTAGATGCATTATTTACATTAAAAAAGCCTACAATTCCACACATAAAAATAAAGAACTTGTATGCTAATTTAAATCTTGTCGATTATTCTCTTCAATTATTGTTAACTAGCAACAATTCATGCTAGTAACTAAATTAGTGATTGATTGTAGAATAAATAACTCATTTTATTTACCATGACTTTCTCTTGTAGGATGATCATGACCAGCTTCTTTTCTTAATTTTAAATCAGTAATATGTCTTAGTTTTTGTTCAACAAATTTACCCATATCTAAACCAAATTCTTCAATTATCGTTGAAATGTGCTCTCCGCCAAGGAAATGTGGCATAATAACATAATCTGCACCTTTGTCATATAAACTAATGCCATCATCAATTTGATGTGCAGTCATAATAATAATACATTTTTTATTTATTTGTCTTGCTTTTTCTATTATTGTAAGATTAGTCATTAAATCTGGAATAGTTGAAATTACCATAGAAGCCCTATCTAAATTAAGTTCTTCCAAAAGTTCAGTATCTGATGCATCACCATAAATACTTTCGACATTTTGTTTTGCTAATTTTTTGGTTATGTCCGGATTAAAATCAACAACAAGTATCTTTTTCTTAAGTTTGTTAAAGGTCTTAAGAAGACTATACCCAATGCGATTGTATCCAAATAAAACAATTTCATAAGTTGAAGATTTATCATTAAATTTGTATTTTTCTTCTCTTACTGGAAATTGTTTTTCAAATAAATTAAGATATTGTGAAAAAGTAGAATAAATTTGGTTATTATAATTAATAAGATATGTAGAAAAGGAGATTGTAATTATTGCTGTAAGTGTCATTATTGAAAGAAGTATATCTGGAACATGACCAAAACTAACACCAAGCAATACTAAAATGAGTGAAAATTCACTCAATTGACCCATTGCACTGCCAACTAAAAAACCAGTTCTTTTTTTATATCCTATCATTCCCAAAAACACCATTACCAGTAAAGGCTTTGCTATTAAAATTGTAATTGAAAGCAAAATTGCTGGAAAAAGAGCACTGGAAAAAGTTGTAAAAGCAAGTCTTGAGCCTAAAGATATAAAAAAAAGAGCAATAAAAAAATCCCTTAAACTTCTAATTTTACTACTTATTTCAAAATGATAACCACTAGAAGCTAACATTATTCCTGCAAACAATGCTCCAATTTCAATTGAAAAACCAGTAACTGACATCAAAAAAGCAAGAAAGAATGCCCAACTTATACTAAATAAAAATAGAAGCTCTTGTGATTTTGCAATGTGATCAATTAATTTTGGTAAAACATATTGTGTTATTAAATATAATCCTATCATGACCCCTATAAGTTTAGAAACTGTTCCAAGAATAAGCGGAGCAAGTTCCGTTTCATTTCTTGTTGCTGAAATTAACATCAAAACAAAAATTGCAATTATGTCTTGCACAAGCAAAAGTCCGATAGATAATTTTCCATACAAAGTTTCAATGTCTTTTTTATCAGACAATAATTTTACAATGATAATAGTACTGCTAAATGCAATTATTATACCAATGTAAACAGATGCTAAAACAGAAAAACCCAATGCAAAATAACCAATTAGAAAACCAAGTAATGTTATTAATATTACCTGACTAAAACCAACAATAAGAGATGCTTCCCCTACTTCTTTTAATGTATTAAAATCCAGATTTAACCCAACAATAAAAAGAAGAAATGCAATACCTATTTCAGCAAAAGCTTCAAATGCACTTGATTGATTTACAAGATTAAATACTGATGGACCAACTATAATACCAGCTAAAAGATAGCTAATAATTGTTGGTTGTTTTATTTGGTAGAGTAGAATAGCTAATATTGTTGCTGCAATTATAGCAATACCTAATTCTAGGAATATCTGTTCCATTCTCCACCTCTTTAATTTAAAAAAAGACTTTTGCCCTATATAAACTTTTTTGTGATTTTTTGTAAAAGAGATTTTAATGATGAAATAATCGATTGATAAATAATTGATTAATTAATTGATTAATGGTAAAATGATTAATGATAAAATAATTTTATGAAGATTTTTAAACAAATAAAATTAACCCAGTAAATATGAAATCTATTTACATCAAAACATTTGGCTGCTCAGCAAATCAAGCTGAGTCTGAAATAATGGCTGGTCTTTTGCATAAATCAGGAAATAATATTTCAGTTGATAAAAAAGACTCGAAACAAACTGATGTAATGCTAATTAATGTTTGTACTGTGAAAGGAGATAAAAAAGTTCTAAAAGAAATAAAACAGCTCCATGATGCAAATCCCAAAGGCAAAATTATAGTGGGTGGATGTGTTACAAAAGAGATGATTTTGAAAATTGAACAAATAATCCCTAATGCTTCCATAATTAATACTGATAATATAACAAAAATAATTGACGTTGTAAATTCAGATGTTCCAATTAGATTAATAGATAGAAAAAAAGAAATTAAAGTTATGCTTCCAAGAATTAGAAACAATGATGTTATTAGTATAATTCCAATTTCACAAGGATGCACATCTGCTTGCACTTATTGTTCTACTAAGTTAATCAAAGGAAACATATTTTCATATCCGCTAGAAAAAATTATTTTGGAAATAAAACAAAGTGTAAATGAAGGTTGTAAAGAAATTTATCTAACGAGTCAAGACAATAGTGATTATGGATTTGATTGGGATAAAAAATGCCATTTGCCACGACTTATCAATAAGATTACAGAATTAGAAGGTGATTTTTGGATAAGAGTTGGAATGATGAACCCGATTGGAATAATGCCTATTCTTGATGAACTCATTGAAGCATATAAAAGCGAGAAGGTTTACAAATTTATACATGTACCAATTCAAGCTGGAAGCAATACTGTTCTAAAAAAAATGGCAAGGCGCTATAAAGTAGAAGATTTTAAAATGATGGTCCAAAAATTTAGAAAAGAAATTCCAGATATTACAGTTAGTACTGATATAATTGTTGGTTTTCCAAATGAAAGTGAGGAAGATTTTGAAAAAACATTAGAAATTGTAAAAGAAATTAAATTTGATGTAATAAATATTGCAAGATTTGTACCAAGAGAAGGAACTTTTGCTTATTCTATGCAAAATCAAATATTAGAAAATAGTAAAAAAGAAAGGTCAACTAAACTAACAACTTTATTTAGAGAAATATCACTTGAAAAAAACAAAAAATGGATTGGATGGCAAGGAAAAATGATTATTAATGAAAAATTAAAGGACGGTAAGTTTATTGGAAGAAATTATGCATATAAACCAATTATCTTATTGTCGAAAAATAAAAAGTTAAAGTTTGGTGATATTATTCAAGTTAAAATTGTCGATGCATCTAAATTTGTTTTAAAAGCAGAGATTATAAAAAATTAATATAAAATAAATAATTCACATTTTTACAATTTAAATTCTTCTTTTCCTTCATAAACACTAAGTGCTTCTTCAACTGAATAATTCCCAAGAGTTATTGAAGAAATTGCATTGCAAAGCCTGATTGCTTCCAAAAGAGGCTTTTGATGAATATTCCTTCCTGTTGCATTTCCTTTAACTTCGCCAACATGAATTTGCTTGTACAAAGTTTCCAGGAATTTTTGTGGGTCAGTACTGCTTCCACCTGCGCATATAACTTTTGTTCCATTTCCTGCTGATAATACTGCTTCTTTTAGAAGAGTTGCTGAATCTTGTTTTTCTTTTTTTGGAGGATTAACTTTTACAAAATCTGCGCCTATGCATGCAGCAACACCTGTTGCACCAGCAATTAAATGTGCATCTTTTTCATCTTTTAGTGCTTTTCCACGTGGGTACATCCAAATAACTGATAGCAATCCATGTTGATGCGCTTCGTATATTATTTGTGCTGCTTCTTTTAACATATCAGATTCGAATTCACTTCCTAAATAAATTGTGTATCCAACGCCTACAATTTTAAGATTTGAATTTTTTTTCAAATCAACAACTTGACTAACTGACCATAACGCTTTACTGTTGGGATCTTTTTGTTCTGTTTTTACTAAATGACTTTTTGAATTTAATTTTACAAGGTATTGTATATCAGAATAATTTTGTCCGTATTTAGCAATTAAACCAAGTTGTGCTGCAAAAATTCCAATTGTTCCTTTTGATGCAATTCTAAACAAATGTTCAGGATCCGAGTCATCCAATGGAATTTGACCAATATCTGCCATTCCGTAAAAATCATCATTTAAATGCTCAATTTTCTGATCTCCTGCAAAAAGCATAAGTCTTCCTGTTCCATGTGTAGCATTGTAATAATTTTCAATGTATTCCTTTTTCATAGAGGGTAAAACATCTAATGGAACATTAATTTCATTTTTTTCAATTGTTGGTCTTTCCATGTTATCACCTAATTAATATATGTGCATAAAATATTCAAATTCTTAATAGTCAAATTATTAATAGTTTTTATTATTTTTTATTTTTGATTAGTGTAATTTTTTTATGCTCAGCATGATCTATTTGATGTATTGCCTTAATAAATCGAATTGTTTTTGACTTTGAACGCATAACTAAAGTATGCGTAATTGCGCCCGTACTTGTAAATTGTATTCCTTCTAAAAGAAGACCAGTTATAATTCCAGTTGCACAAAAAATAACATTATCACCTTTTGCCAAATCATCAGTAAAATATTTTTTATCAAAATCTTCTATTCCCATTTCTTTTGCTCTTTTTTTATCTTCTTCTGTTTTAAAAATTAGTCTTCCTTGAATTTCTCCACCAAGACATTTTAGACCTGCAGCTGTAATTACTCCTTCAGGAGCAGCCCCAATTCCTAAAAGCATATCAACTTCATTGTTATCAAGGCTCGGTGCAATTCCTCCTGCAATATCACCATCTGTAATTAAAAATACTCTTGCACCTGTGTGTCTAATTTCTTTAATAAGATTTTCGTGCCTTTCTCTGTCAAGAACAACAACTGTTACATCTTCAACTAATTTTCCAACTGCTTTTGCAACTGCATGTATATTATCTGAAACACTTGCATCAAGATTTACTTTGCCTTTTGCTTTTGGACCAACTGCAATTTTATTCATGTATAAATCAGGTGCTGCAAGAAGACTTCCAGATGGCGCTGCAGCAAGTACAGATATTGCATTTGGCCTACCATAAGCAACACTATTAGTACATTCTAATGGATCAACTGCAATATCATATTTTGGCCCTTTACCAGATCCAATTTTCTCACCAATATAAAGCATTGGCGCTTCATCTCTTTCACCTTCACCAATAACAACAGTTCCATCAATGTCAATTGAATCAAATCTTTTTCTCATTAAATTAACAGCAGCCAAATCAGCAGAATCTTTATCTCCTTTTCCGACCCACCTTGCAGCTGCAATTGCTGCTTCTTCAGTTACCCTCACAAATTCAAGTGCTAAATTTTTATCCATAATTTCACCTTTATAAAATTATAAGATTATAAGATTATTAAATCGTAAAAATTGTTAAAATTGTAAAATAAAAAAAGTATAATTCAAGTAGGATTATACAAACAACTAATTTTTACGACGTTAAAATATAATCATCATACAAAATATGATGCAGTTATTTAAATTTTACCTTTATCACACTTTATCATATAAAAACAAAAGTTTATATATCTAAATCAGTTTTCGTCAAGTTTATGAAAGAGAGGGTAACATTAACTTTAGATAAAAATGTTTTACACCAGGTTGACTCATTAATTGATGGGTTTAATATGAAAAATAGAAGTCATGCTGTTGAACTTTTAATTCTTAAAGCATTAAAAGCACATGTTCCAAGAAAAGCAGTTATTTTAGCAGGTGGACAAGGAACAAGACTAAGACCAATTACTTATGAAATACCAAAAGCTTTGATTCCTATTCATAATAAAACATTAACAGAACATCTTTTTGATCTTTTAAAAAAATATGATATTAAAGATATTGTAATGGCAGTAGGCCATATGAAAGAAAAAATTAAAGTACATTATGGAGACGGTGTAAAATATGGTATTAAATTAAGTTATATTGAAGAAGATTCCCCCCTTGGTACAGCTGGACCACTAAAACTTGCAAAAGGAAGTTTAAATGAAACTTTCATTGTTTCTAATGGGGATGAATTGAAAGATTTAAACATTGAAGAAATGTATAAAATGCATAAAGAAAATAATGCACTTGTTACAATTGCACTAACAACAGTTGATGATCCAACACTTTATGGTGTTGCAAGATTATCAGGTACAAAAATTTTAGAATTTGTAGAAAAACCAAAAAGAAAAGATGCTCCAAGCAATTTAATTAATGCTGGCTTTTATATAATCGAACCAGAAGTTATTGAAATGATTCCAAAAGGATTCTCTTTACTTGAAAAAGATATTTTTCCAAAACTTGCAAAGCAAGGAAAATTATTTGGATATCCGTTTTCTGGTCAGTGGTTTGATACAGGAAATATCCAAAGATATGAAAAAGCAATCAAAGAATGGAAAGATATCAAGTAATAAAATTATTGCTAAATATTAATATTGCTAAATATTAAATTAAAATATTAATTTAAATATTAAATTGTACAATAATATTAACAGCAGTTATATAAAGAAATTTAACTTGTGGTGTTTTATGGGAATTTTCAAAGCGTATGATATAAGAGGAATTTACCCTCAAGAAATAAATGAAGATATTGCATATAAAATTGGATTTTCATTTGTATCTTTATTTTCTCCAAAAAAAATTCTTGTAGGAAGGGATATGAGAGAAAGCTCTCCCTCTTTGTATAAATCATTAACAAAAGGAATAACTGACGCTGGATGCGATATTGTTTATGCTGGTATGGTTGATACACCAATGTTTTATTTTTGCGCGCGTGAATTTGAAGCTGCAATTATGGTTACTGCGTCCCATAATCCTGGAAAATATAATGGTTTTAAGATGTGTGGATTAGATGTTAGACCAATTACTTACGATAATGGATTAAATAAAATTGAAGAGATGGTGCAAAAAAGTAATAATAAAGATAATAATTTTAAGGATAATAATTTTACAAAAAAAGCAAACAAAACTGGAAAAATAGTTGAAATAGATTTTATGCCTAAATTTGTTGAATTTCACCTTGAATTAGCAAAAAAAATTAAGCCACTAAAAATTGTAGTTGATGCTGCAAATGGAATGGGAGGAATAACTTTTTCTAAAGTATTTGAAAAACTTAATTGTGATTTTACCTGTCTTTATCAAAATCCAGATGGTAATTTTCCAAATCACGAAGCAAATCCAATGAAAGAAGAGAATCTTAAAGCAATTAAAAAAGAAGTTATTGCAAAAAAAGCAGATTTAGGAATTGCATTAGATGGTGATGCAGATAGATGCATGTTTATTGATGAAAAAGGAGATACTATCGGAGCAGATTTAATAACTACTTTAATTGCTAAAAAATTGATTGAGGATAATCCTAAAAGTATAATACTTTATGATTTAAGATCTTCAAGAATTGTTCAAGAAATTGTTGAAAAAGAAGGAGGCATTGCAAATATGTGTAGAGTTGGACATTCTTATATTAAAGAACAAATGAGAAAAGAAGATGCCATTTTTGCTGGAGAACTATCTGCACATTTATATTTCAAAGAAAATCATTTTGCTGAAAGTCCTCTAATGGCAACATTTGCAATCTTAGAACTAATGAGTGAAACTAATAAAAAATTATCAGAATTAGTAAATCCTTTAAGAAAATATTTTCATAGTGGAGAGATAAATTTTGAAGTTAAAGATAAAAATGAAAAAATGCAAGAGCTTGAAAGATTATTTTATGAGGGTAAAATCAGCCATCTTGATGGAATAAGAATAGATTTTGAAGATTGGTGGTTTAATGTTAGAGCATCTAATACTGAACCAGTTTTAAGATTAAATCTTGAAGCAACAACTAAAGAAAAAATGGAGCAGATGAAAGATAAGTTGAGTAAGATTATAACTAATTGAGTTCAAAGTAGGTATGATTAAAAACTTACAAAATTCAGTTCTTTTATAATTTAAACATAAAGCTTTTTAAATGCTTAAAATTCCCAATTAGTATATAATAACTACTTAATAGTAGCATCTTTAGTTATATTATAGATTATGTCATATTATAAATCATATTTATGAATTATGTTTTAGACATAACACAACAACATGACAATCAACGAAAAAATATCAAACATATTGAATACGGGTAAACAAAAAGTAAAAGATAATTGGCATAATACAATGCCTTATTTAGGTGCAACTTTACCATCGCTCTCTGAGTTAGCTACAACTTTTTATGAAAACGGAACATTTAGTTTACCATCTGAACATCTAGGCGAAGTATTGGTAGAGACAATTTTATTTACACTTGCTGGTTGGGGAATAAAAAAAACAGTTGCTGCTTTAAAAAAAGAACATATTGAAAGTGATAGATTAAAACAATACAATGAAGATATTGTAGATAACATTCCTTCTTTAGTTGTAATATTAGACCCTTCTAAAAATGGAGAAATTGTAACAGTAAATAAATATACAGAACAAGTGTTAGGTTACAAAAAAGAAGAGATTGTAGGTCTTTTTGCTGAATCATTTTTAGAAGAATCAGACAAGCCGAGGTACAAAATTGAATTGTACAACAATAAAGATACCTTCACAACTGAATACAGTGTAAAAACTAAAGATGGACAAAAAAAATTAATTACGTTTAATACAGTTGAAATGCGTGGTAATAATGGCAATCACTTTATTCTTTTAACTGGTGAAGATATTACCGAAAAAAGAAAAGCAGAATATATGTTAGCTGGCACCTTTGCAAAACTCTCAGAACTTGAAGAAGTGATTAGTCAAAGTCCAATTGTATCTTTTAGATGGAAAGGAGATGAAAACTCAACAGTTAAATATGGTCATAATGTTGAAAAAGAATGGGGATATAATCTTAAAGAATTTGTTTCTGGCAAACTTAAATTTATGGATATTGTTTATCCTGAAGATAAAGAAAGGGTACGTGAAGAAATAAAAGTTGCAATTGAATCAAAAAATTACAATCCAGTAACTGAGTACAGGATTATCAAAAAAAATGGAGAGATTATATGGGTTAGGGATCAAACCCATATTGAAATTGATAATAATGAAAAAACAGAAGAACATTTTGGAACTATTATAGATATCACTAAAAACAAAGAACTAGAAATTTTATTAAAGACTATTAATCAAAAAAAAGATAAATTTTTTTCAATTGTATCTCATGATTTAAGAAGTCCACTTAACCATATAATGGGATATGCTGAAATATTAAAAGATGAAATAACAGAAAAATACCCTAATGATCAAGAGTTAATTGATGTTTCTAATACACTTAAATTAGCTTCACATTCTTATTATGAAATATTGAAAAATATTTTGGAGTGGAGCAGAAATCAAATGGGTAATGTTGAGTATAACCCCAGGGAGTGTGATATGAAACTTGTAGTAAATAATGGAATAAAATATGTTTCAGATACTGCAAAACGCAAAGAAATTTCTGTTGAAAATAAAGTACCAATTGCCTTAAAAGGTTGGTTTGACGAAGGAAGCTTAACATCAATAATGTCTAATTTATTAATGAACAGTGTAAAATTTAGCAGCCCTAAAACAAAGATTAGTGTTGAGAGTTATGTTGACAAATTAGAAGATGATAATTTGTATGCATACATAACTGTTCAAGATCAAGGAAAAGGAATGTCAAAAGAAAAAGCTGAAAATTTATTTAACAAAGACAATATATTTAATAAATCTGAAAGAGGGACATCTGGAGAAAGCGGGATTGGTATAGGACTTATTAATTGTAGAGATATGGTATATGACAATGGTGGTAAAATTTGGGCAGAAAGTGAACCTGGTGTAGGAACAAAGATAACATTTACTGTTCCAATGTTTGAGTATAAACAAAAAAAACAGAATGGTAATATCAACAGTCAAAACAGTAATGGTATTAGTTATAAAACTACAAACGCGTAAATTTAATAGAGATTAAAATAGGATATAAAAAAGAAAATAAGAATTAAATAATTTATTCTACTAAAACAGCATTAACAGTTCCGTCTTGGGCTGGTCTTGATGTGACTCTTGCTTTGCCTTTGTCGGTTTGTATGATTGTACCTTTTGTAATAATGTTTCTTCTGACAAAATGTCTGTTTGCAGGATTTTCAGTTACAGTTTGAATTTTAGCTTTTGTAAACTTTTTCGTCTTTGGATCAAGCAAATTTGCAACTTCTGCGCTAAGGACTCTAACCTTGCTATTGCCGCCCATGACTCTGTCTTTCCTTATTTTTTGAGAACCAACTTTAGTTAACAAAGGCATACTTCCAATTTCATATTGCCTAAGCTTCCTATAATCTTTATATTGTCCGCCGCTTGGCGTCCTCTTGCTTTTTGTCTGTTTGATTACCATAATGTATTGGAAAAATGTGGGCTTTTTAAAGGTTTTGAATGATAAACTTTATCTTAGATTACAAAAGCTTGCAAGGCTAAGCTTTATAAACAAAGTAAATCATCCAAACAATATTCAATTTTTTTGAATGCGAGGTGTTTTAAATGGTAATGGAAATGTCAAGGCCTCTAGACACATTAAACAAGGCAAGAGATAAAAGAGTTTTAGTTGAACTAAAAAACAACAGACAATACGTTGGTAAACTCAAAGCATTTGATATTCACATAAATGTCGTCTTAGAAGATGTTGAAGAAAGAGCTGATGGCGAAGTCAAAAGAAAACTTAACTCAGTATTTTTAAGAGGAGACACAATAACAGTAATTTCAACTGAATAAAAATATAACAATCAAGATAAAATAAAAAAACAAATCAAGTGATGAAACATGAAGGGAACACCCTCCAAGGGAAAACATAACGATTCAAAGAGCCACATTCGCTGCAGAAGATGTGGCAGACACGCTTATCACATAAATAAGAAAGTCTGTGCAAGCTGCGGTTATGGAAAATCTGCCAGAGTTAGAAGTTATGCCTGGCAAACTGGCCCTGTTATTAGAAGTAGAAACAAATAAATTTTCTTAATATTTTTTATTTTAATTTTTTCAATTATGTATACCAACTAATTAGATTCTCCTTTTGAGCATTTGTAAAGTACTTCGTATGCTTTCATCAAATCACTTTCTTTAATTATAAAAACTATTTCGGGAATGCATGTATGAATTTCATAAATATTTATATTGTTCAAAAAAAGTTCAGATGTCATAAAACTTAACACCCCAGGAGTTTCCCATGAATTCTCATCGACTTCAATTATAACTTCAGCCATATTTTTCTTTATTGATTTGATATATTTTTTTTGAAACAAAGAAACAACCTGATCCAAAAAAGCCTGATCAAGAAAAATTTTTATTGCTTTTTGTGCATGCACAACTCTAAGAATACGATGGTTAATTAATTCTATTCTCTCAAAAATTTGAGGAATTACTTTTAACACTTCTTCATTTTTTTCAAGATGAATACTTGAAATCCGATTTTTGCTCGAAAGTGATGCGCCTTTAATTAGTTTTGATGGTTCAAAGTAAAGATTTGGAAGATTGCTATTTTCTTGATATCTTCTTATTGCACTAATTATTGCATCCAAAGAATAGTTTAAAGAATTCTTTTTTTTAATATGCTTTGCAAGAGCTCTGATATTAATTATTTTCTTTTGCAAATCAGCCCTTATACTAGGTGAAGTATTTATTTCGTCCCTAACAATATCCCCTAATTGTGTCATTTTTTCATAAAATGTGTTGAAATATATAAATTTAATGAATTTCTGCCACAAGGTTTATATAGCATATGATGATACTAGTTACTCTATTTTGATTAAGTCAAAAATTATTAATGTAAAAAAGTTGAAAGAAATGAATAAAAATAAAGAACTAAAAAGTTTGATTGTTTTTGAAGTTTTGATTATTTTGTAAACTCTCTTCCTAAAAATTCTAGGAGAGGAAAAAAAACAACTTGAGATATTGCTATAATAAAATAAAAAGTAAAATAAAAAACTAAAAATAAACAAAAATTAACGAGGAGAAAAACATGTACAAGAGTAATATGGGTGGGAAATATGAAATATAATGACAAAGGGGCAATGAATGGAACAGTTGAATGGGAACAAAAGTTTGGAAATCATATATCTTGGGTAATGCAATATTGTGAAAAAGAAAACACATCCGATACTAAAAGTGCAAGAAAAAATCTTAATAATGCCATGATGGATTTGACAGATGTTTTTAGAAATGTTGTAGAGCATTCAAACTCAGATGAAGTTGTAAATAGTACTTTAGATGGATTAGAAATGCTTTCGGATGTTACAAAAAGAAGTAATGGTCATTTAACAGAAGGTAAAAATGGAAATTATGAGCACATATCAAAATTGGTGAATGCTTCTAACAAAATATATGGTGGAGAATTAGCAGGAACAAATTATGGACAAAAAATGAAAAAAGCATTAGATACTGCTGTTGAAAATATAATCCTTTTATCACCAAATTACAATTTTGTAATGGAAAGCTTGATGAATGAAACATTTGAAATAATGGAAGGTACGGGCCATAGAGTAGCGTGGTAAAATAGATTAAATGAATTTAGTTTAATTCTATTTTTTTATTATTTTTATTATTCTTGATTAATTATAAATTTTCAAATAACTTTTTATATAACGAGTAGGTTCGTTATTTCATCGTACTATCGAACATAGTGAGATAGTACTTATGGTCGTCGTCAATGGGCGAAACCATTGTTGCGGAGGTGCCGGAGTGGCCAAACGGGATGGGCTTAGGACCCATTAGCTTAGTGCTTACGCAGGTTCGAATCCTGTCCTCCGCATTAATTTATTTTTCTAGAAAATTTTATTTGTTTAGTTTGTACGACTGAACTTGGCGAATGTCGTACCAGCTTGCGTGCGTTTTGAAGTAAGTTTTTGTAAGAGTATTTTCAGGAATAATATTATTTAAGCATTAATTTGAAATTGATTATCAGTTCTGGAGAGTAACGAAGTTAACTCTCCCAAGCTTCCGTGCGAGCTGAGGTCAGCTCTTTGAATCCAATTCTTTGCATTAATTTTTTCTAGAAAAGATTATTATCCAAAATAGTGGAACAAAATCTTCATTTTCAATGAAAATATTATTCATGAAGTTTACCCTGGCCATATTAAATTTCCATTGCAATCGTAAATTGGAGGTCGTCTTTCTGGATGCTCCTCTGTTGCTTTGAGCATATCTTCCACTATATGTTTGCAAAACTCTTTGTTATTTAGAATACAAACAATTCCAAAAATATCACCTTTAAAATGTTTAGTATTAAATTCTCCCCAGGTACTGCCTCCCTTACCCTTACCAAAATCTCCAGACCCGAATCTATAGGTAACACAATTAGGATTTAAAATGATGAAGAGATTATAGGCATGCATCCTTTTGTATTCGCTAGTTCCTAATTCATTATCCCCTCCACGGTGACTGGCATTTGAAACAATAAATATCAATTTTTTGAGGGAGGAGTAAATCTGGGAAGGGTTTTTGCGAAGATTAGAAAGAAATTTTATTTCATCATCTTTAAACCAATATTTTTCACGTAAGTAATATTTCTTTTGGTATTCTTTATATTCTTCTGGTTTTTCTATGATTTTTAGCAATAGCTCACCATATTCTTGTATAGCTTTTTTCTGATCCTTTTTACCTTTAAGATAATCCTTCAAAGCAACTGTGAGATAATGATGTGTTTCCCAACTGAACTTCAACCCCCATGTATCGATAATTCTCATAAAGATAAAAGATAATATAGCGGGATTTAATTTTGAATATTTTTCTTCAACAAGCTTTTCATCTCGGATACTTTCTTTCAATGGATAATCTATAATGCATTCCCCACTATAAGAGCCATTGTAAAACATACGTGGAATAGTATAATCAGAATCTACTCTAAATGTTAAGATTTCACTATTTAATGGATTTTTTAAAATCTCAACTTTCCATTTCAAATCCTTGGAACATATCTCATTTTTGTCGTCGAATCCACGCATATAAAAAAACCAATGAGTAATAATTTTTAATTCAATAGACTCAATTCCCTTTTGTAATAATTCATTTTGGTAGAGTTTCATGTTTTCCAAGAATGCCTTTTTAGTAATTTTTTTCCAATCTTGAATAAATGGATATGTACTGAGAATTTTTTTCTTTGTAGAGGAAATAAGATTCAACATAAACAAAATTTGTTTTGAAGATATTTATATTTTGCTATAAAAAATTACTGCTCGTATATATCCAAATCCAATTCTTTGCATTATTTTTTTTCTAGAAAAAGAGAAACATTATCTGAAATATTCTAAAATATATTTCCCACTAAGAACATTTAATTTTTTTTAGGATATTTCACATCGTGATATTCATCTTCTATTTCTCCAACTAATTCTTCTAAAATATCTTCAAGTGTTACAATCCCTACATGTTTATATTTACTATCTCTAACAACTGCTAGATGTATCCTGCTTTTTTTCATACTGGAAAAAACAGTGGTTATGTCCATATTTCCAGATACAACAACAGGTTTTCGCATTATTTCCATAACATTTCCTTTTTTTGGTTTTAGAAGATCTTTACTGTAAAGTATCCCAATCACTTTTCCTTTTTCATTCATTATTGGAACACGAGTAAATCCTTTTTCACTTAGGATTTTTCTTGCACTTTTTACATCATAGTTTTCCTGAAAGAAAAAAATATGTTTCATTGGAACCATAATGTCTTTTACTTTTTTATCGCCAAACAAGAATACTTGGTGAATAATATCTTTCTCTATTTTTTTTATTGCTCCTTCAGATTCAATTAAAGTTGTTAACTCCTTGATATTTTCTTCAGTTACTAAAAGATTTTTGTCACTATCTTCTTTTTGTTTAAATCTAATAATCAATCTGGAAAGAAAAATAAAAGTTTCAATAATAGGTTTTAAACCTATTTTTAGATAGTATACTATTTTTGCATGATTTGATGTGATTTTGGTGCTATTTCTAAGTGCTTTTGATTTTGGAACTATTTCTCCTAAAAGAACTACCATTATAGTCATAATACCAATAACAATTGATATTCCAATTGCATGAAAAAAATAATTTGCAATTAATGCTGCAAGGGATGATAGTAAAATATTTACAGTATTGTTTCCAACAAGTAAAGCAATTAGTGTTCTATCCATATCCTTTTTAAGTTCAATTATATAATCGACATTTTTCTCTTTTCTCTTTTTCATTGTTGCAATTTTTAGAGAACTAAGATTAGTAATGGCTGTTTCAGTAATTGAAAACCAGTGTGAAAAGTAAAGAAGTACAAACATCAATAACGTGCTTAAAATGATTAGTGTTAATTGTTCCATTGTGTTCAAAATTAATTTTGTATCTAAAAGATAGATATCTAAATATTTAAATTAATAACTTAAATAGTTATTGTTTTTATTGTTAAAAAATATAGAAACTAAGTTTTATAAATGTATGAAAATAAAAAATTGACAAGAATAAAAATTAAATTAGTTTGTTAAGATTGGTGAATCCTAATCCTGCTATTCTTGTTAAAGCTCCATTATATAATTTGTAAGACATACCTGCCCTTTTTGCTGCAAGCTTTCCATTTTTTTCTGCGTTAAAATATTGTTTGATGAGGTACGCTTTCTTAAATTCGTTTATTGCTTTGTGATAAGCTAAATTATAAAATTCAGGCATATTCATCTGATGATTTTCTGCGGTGATCGTATTCTTAGCAACTTCAACAAATATTTGTGACATTTCCACTTTTCCTTTTTCTAGTCCCCTTGCTAAAAGAGAATACTTGCCAGCAATTATTTCATAATTTCCTATTTCTTTTTCAATCATTTCAGTTACTTCTTTTTCATTACTGAACTGAGACTTATAAGAAGTAAGGGGTTTTATATTTTTTATATCTTTAAATTTTAGCCCATGTTTTTTAAGTTCACGATCCATAATATTCCACGCCGTTTTTACATCTATTCCAATTTGACATTCTTGATTAATTTTTTTAAAATCAAAGTCAAATTTAATATAATTTTTAGTGATATATTCTAATTTAAAATTATCAACTGCTTCATGATATTTAAGTTTTGTATTGAGTAATGTTGTGTTAATTATCTTCTCTGAATCGTCAATAGGCATCAAAGATTTCATTGCTTTATTTGTTAAAGCAATTCCTATCCCGTAATAAATATTTTTAAGGGATTGTTCAAATTCGCATTTATCTTGAATAATAATACTCCACGAATCCACAACTTCCTTTACTTTTTGTTCTAAGCTCATTGTTACTACTAAAGAATAATACAAATATAAAGAATTTTAGCCAGATATATCTGGCTAATATTTGTTCAGTGGAATATAAAAAAAACCATCAAGAAAATAGATAACTACATTTTTCTTGCCAATGAATTTATCATTTTATTCTCAGCTTTCAAAAGATGCTCGCCAATGGTAGAATGATTTAATTTTAAGGCCCTAGCAATCTTTTCTATTGTAATTTTTCTAGGGAGATTATAATATCCTTGTTCATAAGCAAACATGAATACTCTTTTTTGTTGTTTTGAAAGAAGAGTATTTGCAAACTCAACTTCCCCAATATAAAGCACTTTGAGTTCACCCATTTTTTTAAATTCATTAAGCATCAAATCTATTGCGACCCTATCAATGACACCTATGTGCCAATATTCCCACCCTTCATAAACTGTATGCAATTCTATGAAAAATCCATGGTACTGTTGTATAATATTTTGAATATAACTTGATTGATTAAGAACAACAAGTAACATCAAAGTTTCATTTGAACGTTCTATTTCTTTTACAAGAATATAACCTTTTGATTTTTGAAGATATTTTACAATTGAATCAAAATTTTTAGAGTTGCCAGTAATATAATAGGAATATTGTTTTTTTCGTGGATGAGTTGATTGAATATCAACAACTGTAATATGATAATCTGGAAAAATGGCACTAAATCTAGTTTCAAAACAACCTTTATGCCTTACCTTAAAACTAAATTTATACATTGAGTACATAAGAAATACTAAATATAAAAACTTTCCGAGAGTTTTGAGAGTTTTCTTAAATAAATATTGTAAAAAATTGAATGAATAGAAAACGTTATAAAATAATCCACAATCTTAATTTTATGGCAAAAATATCATTATGTATGATTGTGAAAAATGAAGAGGATTTTATTGAAAATGCAATATCTTCAGTTTTACCAATAGTTGATGAAGTAATTGTTGTAGACACAGGTTCAAAAGATAACACCAAGCAATTAGCCGAAGATTTGGGAGCTAAAGTAATAGTGTCAAAATGGAGTGATGATTTTTCAAAATCAAGGAATGAAAGCATAAAACATGCAACAGGAGATTGGATACTAGTTATTGATGCTGATGAATCTATAGGTGAAAACGATCTCAAAAAACTAAAAAAACTTGCTGATTCAAAAGATGTTAATGCTTATCTTTTCACACAAAGAACCTATACCAATGATTCTAAGTTAAAAGAATGGACCCCAATTATAAAAAGCACTAAAGAAACAAAAGGATTCTCTGGATGGGTACCTGCTAAAGTAATTAGAATGTTTAAAAATACCAAAGGGGTAAAGTTTGAAGGTTTAGTACATGAAACAGTAAAAAATAGTATAGAAAGAACCAATGGTAAAATTTTGGAAACTGAAGTTCCGATACATCACTATGGTATGTTAAAGCCAACTGAGAAAAAAAGTGAAAAAGATAAGCTTTACTTAAAACTTGGAAAGAAAAAGGCCAAAAGTGGAGATGCTAAATCATTCTATGAGCTTGGAAAACAATTTGTAGAGATAGGTAATGCAAATGAAGCATTAAAAAGCTTTGAAGAAGCATTAATAGCTAAACCAGATTATACCGATGTATATGTTGATATGGGAATATTGTTTATGAAAGTAGGCAAAATGAAAGAAGCAAAAAAGAGTTTTGCAAGAGCAATTAATCTTAATACCAAATCGCCTGATGCATTTAATAATTTGGGAATTATTTATGGCCAAATGGGAATGCATGATGATGCAGTATTATTATTCTTAAAAGCAATTGAACTAAAATCAGATTTTGCAGCTGCATATATGAATATGGGATTAAGTTTGGATGCACAAGGCAAGAAGAAAGATGCAGGAATTTGCTTTTCTGCTGCAATAAAACTCAATCCGAAATACAAAGAACAGGTAAGTTTTGAATAAGTTTGTTTAGGATAATGAAAAATACTCCTAATATCATAAAAACAAAAAATAGTATAAAAGAAAGTATTGGAAGCTTAAGCAATAAGGAAATATTCTATTTAATTATTTTAGGTGTTATTTTTTCTGCAGTTTGCATATTTGGCTTTGGATTAGAATTTTCTGATCAAAATGTTTATTATTATATGGGAAAATTAATAGCAAATGGACAAATGCCATATCAAGACTTTTTTTTCTCACATCCGCCTGGTGAGTTATATATTGATGCGCTTATTTACAAAGTGTTTGGAGCTTCTCTTTTAGCATTTAAGATAGCATCTCTAATTGCTGTATTATTATCTGCGATACTAGTTTATATTATTGCAAGAGAACAATTTAGTATTAAAACTGCAATGCTTTCTTATGCTATTTTTCTTTGTACATATGAAACAATAAGAATAGCTTCTGGTAATTTGGGTATGGCTTATACAGTTATGCTTTCTGTTCTAGCAATATATTTCCTCATTAAAGATAAAATATTCTTATCGGGATTAGTATTTGGCTTAGCATTATTGTTTACTTTGCATGCTGCTCCTTTATTTTTAGCATCTTGCATATACTGTTTTGCATCTTTAAAAGATAGCAAACTTAAATTGCATTTCAAAAAGTCAGCAACTTTAGTATTAGGATTTTTAGCATCATTTGGAATTGTAACTTTAGTATTTGTTTTGTTAACATCAATGGCTGGAACTGGTCAAGGGTACATCTCTCAAGTATTCTTATACCATTTAAACAAACCATCGTCATCCCTTCCAAGCATGAAATTTTCGCTTTTCATTCAAATGTTAAAATACAATGTATTGATATTCCTTCCAGTTCTTTTGATTTTACTAAAAAATAAGCCTAACCCAAAAGAACACAAAAAGAATGCTGGTAAATTTTATAACATTGGTAAGTCCCAATATAGTATAACTCTTATAATATTGATGGCTATTATATATAGTGTTTATTTAATATTATTAAGTAGAGTTTTCCCTTATTATTATTTTGGATTATTTCCTTATCTTGCATTGCTTTGTGCTATTGGAATTGTTAGGGTTATTGATAATTACCAATTACAATCATCTAAATTGTTTCATTTACTATTAGGATTGGCTTTGGCAGCTAATCTTGCTTTTGCAGCAAACCAGTATTATTGGACAATTGATAATAGTTATAAGTTTGAACTTATCAAATCTATTGGTTTTGAAATCCCAAAAAATGAAATAATATTTGGAGATTATATGTTTGCCCCATTAATAGCTTTCAATGAGGTTACCTTTGGAAAACATGAAATAGCAGGTAATATAATTGATACAAATCCTTTAGTGTTTCAAACAAATGTAATATCCCAGGAAAAAATTGTTAAAACATTAAAAGAGATCGGTAAAGTGTACATTATAATTAGGCAAGGCAATAGTTTTATGCTTCAAAGTGAAGTATCTAAAGATTATTTGAATACTAATTGCGAATTTATCAAATCTTGGGATTTTAGTTTTCCAAGTTATTTTCAAAAACAGCTTGTAAATGATAAAGTTTTTTTAATTGAATGTCAAAATGAAGTATGAATGATATTATTAAAAGTAAAAAAAATATTGAATATTTAAAATTATTTGCTCAGTTATAAACTAAGTTTATGAATATATAAATCAAAATAGAATCATTAAAATTATCATTTTATAGTAGCAGGTTATGTAAACTGCATAGTTAGCGCTTAGGTAAGCAATGTAGACATTAATAATATATGAAAAAAGTATTCTGATGCGAAAAGTTTATAAATGGAAAGATAATCATGACCTTGATATAGCTATATTTAGCTATGTCGACGAATAGATGGCAGTGATACACGAGCAGTGAAACAGAAGAGTACATCAGACATTTTGCAATGGATAAAAATTCGTTGCGTATATAGATAGCCTAAAAGTTTAGGATAGCCTAGGAAAAAATAACACGGAGGTGTTATACAAATGAAAGTGAGAAAGGCAATTAAAAGAATTATGGCTTTGAGCACAGGCGCAGCAATGCTAGGCGCTACAATGTTCGGAGCTATGGCAGCCGACCTCAACCAATACCCAACACAGTTTATTAAAGACGGTGTTTTTGATGGTCTTTTGGTAGTCGGTGATAATGCAGCAGCAGAGGATATTATCGGTGTTACAAACATCGCAACTAGCCTCCAAGCAGCATCAGTGAAAAAGCAAGTAGTCGAAACAAGCGGTACAACTGTCTCTGTTGAAGGCGATGCTAAGAAGATTGGAACATCAAGTAATTTCTTAGAACTTGGAGAAAATTTGGACGCAGCTGGAATGACAACTGTTGATTCAAATGACCTTACAGCTTTGAAAGATGGAAATTTCCAAAATAACAGAGGTACTTATAAGTACACACAATCAATTAGCTTGCCAAAAGCAAATGTTCAATATGCAAAAGACAGCGATTTATCTGATAACTACGAACTTTATCTAAAATTCAATAGCAGTAAAACAGCTTATGAATATAAGATGGCATTTACACCAGCTATGGAAAGTGAAGTTGATTCAAGTAGCAACTTGAAAGATTTCAGAGACAAGCCAATTGCAATTCTTGGAAAAGATTATACAATCTTAACAGCCAAGAATGAGAGCAACAAGATTACATTGACCCTATTTTCAGGTGCAATGACTGATATCTTGACTGAAGGTTCAACAAAATCCTATACTTTGAAAAGTAAAGACTACACTGTAACTGCAAGCTACATTTCAAGCAGCGAAGCAATGTTCACAGTAAATGGTCAAACAACTGACAAATTATTGGAAGGAGAAACCTACAGATTAACCGATGGTACTGAAATTGGTGTTAGAGATGTCTTAGCTCAGCAATATGCAGGCGATGCAACTGGTGGCGACAAAGTTCAGTTCTCATTAGGCGCACAAAAGATTAAAATTATTGACAACGACCCAGGTACATCAACTTATGACTCTGGTAATACAGTAACAGTTGGTCAGGATGATTTAGCAAATATCAAGACTGATATTGTTTATTCCTATAGTAGTGGAATAGCAAAAATCAGTGGTTTGAATTTCAAATACTCCCCATCAACTACTTTGTATGTCCCAGTAAATGGTAAATTAAGTACCATAGCTGATGACAAGGAAGGGGATGCAGGAAACGTTATTTTCGGCGGATTCGATATCGAATACAAAGGATTAACAACCGGCAATACTGAAACTGTCAAAGTTGAACCAGATGGAAGCAATAAGTATTCACTTTCCTTCGAAAATAGGAATGGTGACGAATACAACGTTCCAATTTGGGGACAAGGTGCAAGTGTACAATATCTTGGAGATTATGATGGATCAACATTAAAGACCCTAGTAACTCTAGAGAATAACTCAATAAGCAAAGATGATATGTTCATCTTAAGCCCAAGTGCAACACAAAAATCACACATCTTCCAATTCAAGAGTGTGAATACTGTTGATAAAACCTTTAAGATAAGGGATTTAGCATCTGGTGCAGGCACAATTGAGAGCAACAACGCTACTACCTTCACTGTGGACGGAACAACCTTCTGGGCTTACTATGATGGAACAAGCGATGCACCTACATTGCACGTTGACTTGAATGGAGATGGAGATAGTACAGTAGCATCATTAAGTGGTACAAACAATAATGAGACATCAACAGTCATCTATACAAAGTATAGCGGTGACCTTGCTTATCTCAATTTGACAAATACCACCCACGCTTACTTGAAAACTCCAAAGAATGAAAACATGCCATCAACTGATGCACAAGAGACAATAGCTTGGGATATACAATGGGATACAACCAACTTAAAAGCAAAATTACAAAGTTCTGTCGAAAGCAATTTTGGTAGCTTTGCAGATATGAATAAGATGGACTCTAAGGATGTATATAACGGATATACCTACTATGGTGTATACGGAACATATGATTATACAAACTCAGATCAACCAACTTTGACATTAGTGGTCCCACAGAACCAAGCACAAGCATTGGTCTATGTCACATCTGGCGCAACAACTGACAGCTCATCAACAACTGGCGGCCTCGTAACTGAAGTCGTACAAAAAATTGATGTTGGTGCAGTTAAGTTAGCATCAGAAGTAACAAGCTCAGCTGGAAGCAACTTAATCTTAGTTGGCGGTCCATGTGCAAATAGCGTTGCAAGGCAAGTTATGGGAGTCACTCAAGCAAATTGCGCTGAAGGATTCGAAGCTGGCAAAGCAATGATCAAATTGTACGAACACGCACCTGGTAAAGTCGCTATGGTTGTCGCTGGTTTCAATGCAGTTGACACTAGAAGAGCAGCACAAGTGGTTGCAAATTACAAAGACTATACTACAAGCCTCAATGGCGCTGAAGTAGAAGTCACAACTGTAACAAGCACACCAACTGTCGCAGCACCTATGCCTAAGACAACTACAGTAGTTGAAGAAACAACTACAACGACCACAACCACAACAACTGGTGACGAGACAACAGGTACTCAATAAATAAAGGATTAATTCCTTTATTTTTTTTTATTTTTTTATTCTCTTTTCTAAAATTTAATAATTTTTTAGTAATTAAATAAACTAATTACTGACTTATGATTTAACTTCTTACTATGTAAGTTCTTATTTAGTAAGTCTCACAGAATAAGAATAAAAAACAGTAAAATGTCAGAATTTTCCACTAGTATGGTGGCAAGAAAACTAATCAATTTTAATGCATCAAGAAAATTCTGATCATGCTCAAGAACCACATTTCATTCCACTTGTCTTTTATCAGTGGTTCTTGACATAAAAAGGTCTTATTATGTAAGAATAATTCTTACCATGTAAGATAAAAAAATAGAATTAAGATTATTACAAATAAAATTGCATTTAGAATTTATAAGAAACATTTCAATTTTTAATTTATAATTTCCCCAAAGAAAGTATTGTACTTTGCTCTGGTAATTTTTAATTTGATTATTCCTGATTTTTTTGAGCATTTCTGAACAGATATTGCCCTATTTTCTGCAACTGCAATTACATCACCATTAAAACTACCAGGAGACATTATCTTTGCATTAATCAATTGACCCTCTGTAAAAGGTTGTGGAAACACTTTTGTTTTCTTTAAAATAAAACCTGGAAATTCCCCAATTAAAGTAACATTGTGCTTTTTTTCAAGTTCTTTTAACTTTTCAAAGAAATTATCCCAAGAAGTTTCACCTGTCTTTTTTGGCTTTTTACCTTGAGTGTGTATTTGATAATTTTGAATCCTAATTGGTGCATTTATCTCTTTGGCAAATTCTATTAAATCACCCATATCATCATCATTATAACCAGTTACTAAAACAGGTGCTATTAAAAGAGCGTTTTTACTTGCAAGATATCTGCAACTTTCTTTTACACGATTTACATCGTAAGTTTTAGTATTAAATAACACTTTAGCTCTTTGGGAATCAAGAGAGTGAAGTGATACATTTACCCTTGTCATTCCTGCTTGCAGCAATTTATCCATAAGCGATTTTGTTAAAAGAGAACCATTTGTATTCATTGTTATACTTTTTATTTGTGGAATTTGTTTGAGATCAAAAACCAAACCAACAAGATCTGCATAAAGTGTTGGTTCACCATGGGGATTTACATTAATTTCAATATAATTACTCTGCTTAAAATCAACTAGTTTTTGAACTTCTTGAACCAAATATTCTTTTTCAACAACAAAATCAGTTGATCTTCTTGTTAAATCCACAGAACAAAATATGCAATCAGTATTGCAACTAGTCATAGGTTTTACTTCAATTGTTGTTACATTTTTATCTGCAATGCCAATAAAAAGTGTACCTAAAAGTGGAATTGCACTATTGCGATGAATGTAAATTGTAGGTTTGCCATTTAACTTATTTTTTAAATTGTTAAATCCTTCTGCAAGTATTTGTGAAAATTTCTTCTCTGCAAAATCTTGTTTTGCATCAATGAATTCTATTGTGTTGTTATTAATAATATTATAATTCCCTATTTTTTCAAGCTTCGAATTTTCAATCTCAAAGTAAAATAGTTTAAGATAAGTGACAACTAATTTAGTATCAATTACTGAAAAATTTAATGTTTGGAATGATAATTTTGCCATAAAAAGAAGATTAATTGCACAAATAAAAAAGCTTTGTAAAATAAATACAACATAATAAGTTACATTAATAAATGTTAAGATAAGATTTAAATAATATCCTAAATTAGTTAATCAATAAGAAAAATGGCAGAAAAAGACGTTAATATAACTTATGATACCTTATTTGAGCTATTAGGTAGAGAAAAGAAAAGAGAAGATTTGCAACCAATGCAAGAAAGCTTTTTCTTAGATGTTGTTAGTTATTTAAGAGAAAAAGAAGCAATATTAAAAAAAAGTGACGATGATAATTTATTTTTAGCAGAAGAAAAAGACAAGACAAAAACACAGCTTGATAATGTTAGAAAAATAATTAAAGAATTATATGAAAAACGAGAAAGAAAAATAATGGAGATGGCAACATTCAAATCAAGAACCAACTCCAGCATAATTAATACAACAAATCTTCTCAAAGAAGAAAAAATACTTTTTGAATCTTTAGTCGAGGATTTGAATCGCTCAAGAACAGGCGTTTTAATGAAAATAATTTCAGCAAATGAACCTTTTTTAGATATTAAAAAAAGTACAGTCGATCAAGCTAATACTGAAAATAAAAATATTGATTCAAAAACAGATATGCAAGAAATTGAAAAACCAAAATTGGATACTTCCCTTATGGTTAGGTTTATTAGTTATGTACCAAAATTTGTTGGAAAAGAACTTGAGATATATGGACCATTTGAACCAGAAGATATTGCTAATCTGTCAAGACAGATAGCTGAGATTCTAATAAGAAAAGGAAAAGCAATAGAAATAAAGCAAAATTGATAAAAAAAAATCATTAATTTAAAGTTGACATTTATTTCAAAATTTTGATTAATGCTCGTTATTAAACTAATTATTAGCGAAAGGCTTTTAAATCCCTTAATTTTCCTTCTCGTCATGAAACTACCAAAGACAAGAAAGAAATACTGCCCATATTGTAAAATGCATACTGAGCACAAGATTTCTCAAACAAAAAAGAAGAGCCCAAGGAGCACTAGCTATGGTTCTAAAGTAAGAGCCAGAAAGAGAGGAAAAGCCAGAGGACTTGGAAATTTAGGAAGATACTCTAAACCAGCAGTTACAAGCTGGAAAATGACTGGTAGAAAAACTACAAAGAAAACTGATCTTAGATATCTTTGCACAAAATGCAATAAAATGCATAATCAAAAATATGGCATCAGAGCAAAGAGAATCGAATTCAAATAAATAGTTAATCCGATATTAACTGATTAATAATTGAAGGGGTTTACCATGAAAATAAAAGAACACAATTCAAAATATATCAAGATAAGATGTCCAAAATGCAAGAATGAACAAATAACATTCGGCAAAGTTTCAATGGAAGTAAAATGCCTTGTATGTGGTAAAATATTAGCAAGACCAACAGGCGGCAAATCATCTTTCGAAGCAAGAATTT
This sequence comes from uncultured Methanosarcinales archaeon, assembly GCA_964604995.1. Lineage (GTDB taxonomy): Archaea > Nanobdellota > Nanobdellia > Woesearchaeales > JABMPP01 > JAGVYD01. The sequence continues at coordinate 7,727 of CAZSAD010000014.1, read as the reverse complement.
TGGAGGTCCTTGAATAAATGCTCTACAAAAAGCAAGGCTTTCCAGAAGACGATGAACTAGTTCTTTGTACCGTAACCAATGTTCAACATCATTCAGTATTTGCATCTCTAGATGAATATGGCAAAACTGGAATGATTCACATTTCAGAAGTTTCTCCAGGTAGAATTAGAAATATCAGAGATTTTGTCAAAGAAGGAAAAGTTATTGTTTGTAAAGTTCTAAATATTAATGAGAGAGGAAATATTGATTTATCATTAAGAAGAGTTACTGAAGGACAAAAAAGAGCTAAAATAAATGAAATAAAACAATTGCAAAAAGCAGAAAAAATTGTTGAATTTATTGCAAAAAAATTAGGTAAAGATGTTTCGACTTTATACAATGCGATTACAACTTCTGTTAAAGACAAATATCAAAATATTTATGTATTCTTCGAGGAAGTCTCGCAAGATGAGACAAAAGTTAATCAATTAAATTTAACCGATGATATTAAATTGGTATTAATTGAAACTGTTAAAACACGAATAAAGCCAACTGAGGTAGAAATAGGAGGAAAACTTGGCCTTACTAGTTATGCACCAAATGGAGTAGATATCGTCAGAAATGCGTTAATTGCTGCAAGAAGCACTGATGTAGATAGAATAACTCTTGCATATGTAGGCGGTGGCAAATATGGACTTTCTGTTAAAGCAGCCGATTATAAAACTGCAGAGAGAGTTTTAGATAATGCTGTAAATACTGCCATTAGTTCTATAAATAAAAAAGAAGGTTTTGGTGAATTTGATAGAATTGATAAAAAGAAATAAATAAATTAAAATTTATTCTAATTTAATTAAAATTATTATCAAATAAATGAAAGCTTTATAATCTCGTTCTAATTATCAAGATATATGGAACATTTATTTAAATGTGAAAAATGTAATAAGTACACTATGAAAGAAATATGCGATACCTGCAATTCTAAAACAACAAATCCAAGACCTGCAAAGTTTTCTCCAGAGGACCAATGGGCAGATTATAGAAGAAAAGCAAAAATGCAGCAATGGAAAGAAAAAGGATTTGTTTAATTTTTTTGATTATTAAATTTTGTAAAAATTAATGAGTTATTCCTAACACTTCGAGTAAAGTTACGGGTTTTGTTCCTGGAACATTTATTAATTTTATTTTTTCATCTTTCAGTTGTTTTCTTGCATCAAGATTATATTCCAATGTAACTGCAAAATCTGGACCATATCCTTCGGAGATTTTTTCAAGATCGGGTTTACTTAAAGCTTGCCACACATCTTCACCATATCTATCTTTTATTTGTTGAGGTGTCATACCAACAAGTTCGTGAGTGCCAAAATCTACCCAATATTTAGGATCATGCTTGTTATCAACAATTATTTCTTGATGGTAATAATCTGGTCCAGTATAAGGATTTTTAAGCTCTATAATTTTTCCAGGATGATTTTTTAGTTGAAAATCATGTAATTTAGTAAAAAGATTGTTGTTGTAAAATCTTCTGTATTTTATTGATTCTTTGATTGGTTCATTAACTAAATTTTTATAAACTAAAACTGCAAGTTTTAAATTTTCTAGTCCAATCCAATTTCTCAAATCTTTTAAATCTGCTTCAACTGCGCCTGCAGTATCCCCAGAATCTGGTAAATCATCTGTCAAAAGTATTTTACTTCCCTTCCTTATTAACCAAGGAGGTAATCCATAATTATAAATTCCAACAGAATCCTCTTCAGTATTAGTATGTGTGTAATGACCAACTGTAACTTCAGATAATTTATTTTTTATTCCGCCATATTTTAAGATTTCAGAAGCTGCATTTCCAAAATTGTCTCCACCACGAACAAGTTTATATATTACATTTGGGATAAATGCATCTTCAAACATTGCTTTGCCTGCTGTAAGAAAACTATCGTGCGCTACTTGATTTGCATCAATAAATATATCTGCCATGTTTATTGGAATGATAATGGTTTTAAAAGTCTTTCTAAGTTTACCCCTAAAAAGTAAATAATTTTATTGACAAAAAAACAATGTTAAACTATTTAAATACATGTCATTTCTAAGGATTCCATGACTTGGAAAATTGAGAAAGTTGAAAAGAAATTCCCAAAATTAAAAAATCCAATTTTGGTAGTGGGACTTCCAGGAATTGGTAATGTTGGCAAAGTTGCAGTTGATTTTATGATTGCTGACACTAAAGCTAAAAAATTATGTGGATTTTTTTCATATAGTCTACCAAATTCTGTTTTTGTAAATGATGAAAATTTAGTTGAACTTCCGAGCATTGAAGTTTATTATAAAATAACAGGCAAAGGAAAACAAGATTTACTTTTTTTAGCTGGAGATATTCAACCAACAAATGAAGAAGCATCTTATGAATTTTGTGATAGAGTATTAGATTTTTGTCAAGAAATGAAATGCAAAGAAATAATTACACTTGGTGGGATTGGACTTCAACAAATTGGAAAAATTCCAAAAATTTATATTACAGGAACTAATAAAAAATATGTTTCAGAATACACTAAAGGAACAACTTTAAATCCAAATCTTTATGGTGTAGTTGGACCAATTGTTGGAGTATCTGGATTGCTTTTAGGATTATCCCGCAGAAAAAAGATGGATGCAGTAGCACTTCTTGCAGAAACAATTGCTCATCCAATGTATCTTGGAATAAAAGGAAGTAAAGAAATAATTAAAGTACTAGATACAAAATTAAAACTTGGAATCAATATAAAAAGATTAGAAAAAGACATTAAAGATATGGAAAGTGATTCTTTAATTAGAGGAGAATTAGAAAAAGTCTCAAAGAAATTAAAAAATGTTCTTCCAAGTAGCGAAACAAGTTATATTGGATAAAAAAAGTTTTCACATTTTTATTCCTTAATTAATGCTGCAACTTTGTCTACAAGCGTATTTGATTTGATAAGTTTGCTCGAGTTTACTGTGATATAATTGTTTCCCGCACCTGTGATATAAACTTTATTTCCATCGGAGTAAGTTATTAATGGTGCTTGATTTTCTTCTTTGTCTACAAATAAGGTAGGCTCTTCAATATTATGCCTAACCCAGTTAGTTGTAAGATTAAGATTAGTTAATTCCTTTTTATTATTTTCAAGTGCATATTTCTGCATTTTTTTGCTATAATTTAAAGTAAATGAAAGAATTTTTTCTTTTTTATTAGCATCATCTGCTTTTACATAATCAACACCTAACCAAAGTATATTGTCAATAAAATCGTCCAGTATTAATGGATTGTAACTATCGTTTTCAGCAATAACTTCCATCCTATATTTTTCACGACCCTCCCCAAGTTTACTTTTGTATCCAATAACTTTGCTAAACAAATCTGCAGGATCTTTTCTTGAAATATTGTTGTGCCCAAGTATTTCCAAAAAAGTCTGAGCACTTATGCCATCCATTACCCTGTTAGAATATTTTTGCAGAAGGCTTGCTGCTAATGTAACTTCATTTGATAAAAGCAAATTAGCATAATCTTTAAGGTTTTTTGTATTTGGTTTAATAGATGAAAATACCTTTTCTTTATTACCGCGATGCGCAAATAAGTCATCAATTACACAATTTGTCAAAAAAGTATTCTGGAAAATAAAATAAACAAGTTCATCACCACCATTGAGATTTTGGTATTGGTTGCAGACATCGTAAATTTTTGTATCCTTAAATGAAGTAGTAATCCTATTAAAGCTTTCAATATCTTCATCCCAACTCCTATTTTTCAAAAAAAAGAAAACCCACTGAAGATTTCTATCCATTACACTGCTAACATTCTTAAAAAATTCAATCCCGTTGTCGCTAGTGAGCATATAATCTATACCATATTTAATACGAACAGATGATAGTGGATCTTCTGCACTTTTTACCCACTCCATAATTTCAGAATAAAAATCACCTTTTTTACAAAAAAAGCCAGCTTCAATTAAATCCTCAACACCATTCCCTCCCTGAACAAGAGAAGAATGCGCAACTTGTGATGAAGTATTTGAAATTTGAAGTGATGTAGACTGCGAAGTATTTGTTGCTGCAAGTTTCTCAGGAAAATAAAGCTCTAAAACTCGTTGCTTAAGATTAATTATATTGTTTTGATTTTCATTTGTCATATTTCTCACTCTTTTATTTTTGTTTCTTTCAGTTTCTTTGCTTCGTTCCTATAATGTTTTGCAATGCCAGAATAATCAGCTTTTGTACCATATTCTGTTGTACCATAAATGCTAATAATTGACATTCCAGAAAATGAGTCATAAGCATCTGCCAATTTTTCAAGAGAGCTACGAGTATTAACAGTAGTTAGGATTCCACTTACAAGTTCAATAACCCTCGTTCTTTGAGATAAAGTATTATACTCTCTTGAAATTAGTGGATCAATGTTATCTATAGTTAACATAGATGACGGAAATCTGACTTTGCCAGTTATTGTTTTTTCTCCAAAAATTTTCTTTTTTAATCCAATATTAATTCCATCATCATGTGCGAATTGTTTTATGTAACTAATAAGATAATTAGCTGCTTGCATAAGCAATTCGTTTGTAGTTTTTTCGTCAATTGCGTTCATTTTATTCGCCCCCATTGTTATTATTTTTTCTTAAACATTGATTTGTATTTACTATTAAATAGTAAATAATCTAAAGAAATATATTAAACTTCTTATACAAAAATTAGTCAAAAACCAATAAATTTATATTAAAAATAGTATTTTGACTAATAATAAGTATTAGTAGAAGCAATGAAATAATTAAAATAGGATAATCAAAGAACATGACAATAAAACTAGATCAAAAAGATAAGAAGTTAATATATGAGTTAGATATTGATAGCAGACAATCTGCTTCACAACTTGCAAGAACTATTGGAATTTCAAAACAAGGCTCCACATTTAAAATAAATAATTTAGTCAGTAAAGAAGTAATACAAGGATTTCCTGCAATTTTAAACACTGCATTAATTGGTTATCTTTCATTTAGAATTTATTTTAAATTAATTGATATTCTTCCAGAAGAAGAAAATGAATTTAGAAATTACCTTATCAATCATGAACTTGTGCCATGGGTAGTTGGCTGCCAAGGACTATGGGATTATATTATTGTTGTGTTTCCAAAAGATTTTATTGCATTTCAAAAGTTTAGCACAGAATTAAATAATAAGTATGGCAAATTTATAGAGAAAAAAGATATTGCACTTGTTACTGTTGCACATCACTTTAGATCAGGCTACATTCTTGGAAAAAAGAAAGATATTTCTCCATTAACTTATGCTGGTCAACCAAAAGAAATAATCCAGCTTGATGAAATTGAAAAAAAAATTTTAAAAAAACTTGCAAATAATTCTAGAACCCCAATTATTGAAATTGCAAAAGCAGTAAAAACTTCATCAAAAAATGTAGCATATAGAATTGAAAAACTAAGAAAACAAGAAATTATAGAAGGATACAGTCTTTGTATTGATTATGAAAAAGTAGGATTTGAAAGATATAAATTATTTATTAAAACAAAAAATATGACAGAGCAAAAAGAAAAATTTTTCATCCAATATTCAAGAATGCACCCTTATATTTTATATTATAGTAAATCTATTGGTGAAAATGATGTTGAGATTGAACTTATCGTAAAAAATAGTGTTCATCTTCGAGAAATAATTGCACAGATTAGAAATAAGTTTTCAGATGTGATAAAAAGTTTTGAGACAATGAAAATTTATAAGGAATATAAACTAAATTTTTATCCATGGAATTGTGATATTAAAATATAGTTCAATGTATAAGTTAAAATAAAACTTAAAATAAGATTATAAGGAGTATTATAGAAAATATCATAAAATTGGATTAGCAAATGTTTTTAAGTATAAGAAAAAACAAAATTGTAAAAAAAGGTGATATTTAATGGCTAAGATAAAAAAAATCAAAGCAAGAGAAATTCTAGATTCTAGAGGAAATCCAACTATAGAAGTTGAAGTTGAAACTATAAAAGGAATTTCAAGAGCAATTGTACCAAGCGGAGCTAGTACAGGAAGCCATGAAGCACTTGAACTTCGCGATAATGATTTTAGATATTTAGGTAAAGGAGTTTTAAAAGCAGTTAATAATGTTAATTTAATAATTGCAAAAAAACTAATTGGAAAAGATCCAATTAATCAAAAAGAAATTGATGATATAATGATTAATCTTGATGGTACACCAACTAAAAGTAAGCTTGGTGCTAATGCAATTTTAGGTGTAAGTATGGCAGTTTGTAGAGCAGCTGCTTTTGAGCAAGGTATTCCATTATACAAACATTTGCAACAAATTTCAAAATCAAAAAAACTTGTGATACCAACTCCTGCAATGAATATTATAAATGGGGGGAAGCATGCTGGAAATAATTTAGATATTCAAGAATTTATGATTCTTCCAACAGGCACAAAAAGTTTTAGTGAAGGATTAAGAGTTTGCGCTGAAACATACCATCATCTAAAAAAAGTAATTTTAGAAAAACATGGCAAAAATGCAATTAATGTTGGTGATGAAGGTGGATTTGCACCTCCAATAAAAAATATAGAAGAAGCATTAAATCTAATTGAAGATGCATTAAGTGAAGCAGGACATGCTGATACCATTCAAATTGGTTTAGATTGTGCAGCTAGTGAGTTCTACACAAATTTTAATTATAGTTTTGAAGGAAAAAGTATAACCAGAGAAAAATTAACATTTATTTATGAACAAATGGCACAAAAATATGGGATAATAACAATTGAAGATCCATTTCATGAAGAAGATTTTGATGGTTTTTCAAATCTAACTGAAAAGATAGGAAATAAAGTGCAAATTGTTGGCGATGATTTATTAGTAACAAATGTTGATAGAATAAAAACAGCAATAGCTCATAAATCATGTAATGCATTGCTTTTGAAAGTAAATCAAATAGGGTCAGTAACTGAAGCTATTAATGCTGCAAATCTTGCAAGAAATAATGAAATGAAAGTAATGGTTAGTCATAGAAGCGGTGAAACTGAAGATAGTTTTATTGCTGATTTAGTTGTTGGTTTAGGTGTTGGACAAATAAAATCAGGAGCTCCAGCACGTGGAGAAAGAACAGCAAAATATAATCAATTATTAAGAATTGAAGAAGAACTTGGTAGCAAAGCAACATACCAAGGAAAAATAAGGTGATGACTAAAATGAAATTGCATATTTACATCTTTAGACATGGACAAACTTTTTTTAATAGAGATAAAAAATTTACTGGATGGAAAGAATCCATCCTTACTCCTCTTGGAATTAAACAAGCAAAAAAAGTTGGCAAAATGTTAAAAGATAAAAAATTTGATATTGCATTTCATTCCGGAATGAAAAGATCAATTAGCACACTAAAATATGTTTTAAGTTTTCAAAAAAATAAAAAGAATATTAAAATTATATCAGACCCTAGAATAAAAGAAAGAAGTTATGGAAAATTGGCAGGGCTTAATCATGAAGCAATTATTAAAAAATATGGTGAGAAACAATATAAAATATGGCATCGTGGATATGATACTCCTCCTCCAAATGGAGAGAGTATAAAAATGGTTGAAAAAAGAGTGAATCCGTTTATCAAAGATTTAATTAATCTCATGAAAAAAAAGAAAGTCAATGTTGCAATTTCAGCACATGGAAATTCTATTAGACCAATGCGAAAATATTTTGAGAAACTTTCAGTTAAGCAAATGATGAAACTGGAAAATCCGTGGGATGATTATTTTGA
>CAZSAD010000013.1:15866-39791 GCA_964604995.1 uncultured Methanosarcinales archaeon | reverse complement strand
TATAGCCCCGCCAGGATTCGAACCTGGGTCACCTGCTCCAAAGGCAGGTATGATTGGCCACTACACTACGGGGCTGTATTAATATTTTTATCCAACTTTATTATTAATCTAATTATTTTTTGTGATGATTGAGCAAAGCGAAATCATCTTTGCGTGTCAACCGAGCGTAACCAGTTGGGCTGCTACACTACAGGGCTGTTTGTAACTTTGGATTAATTGGGCTTTTATAAAACTTTCTTATAAAATTTAAAAAACAGCAACCTTTAAAAAGTCCAAAATCAATTTAATCTTCGTTGGGATTTGATATGCAAAGCGTCAATGAACTTCCATTGCAGTCAATAGCACATGAAGAAAGGATTAGCGTGTGCCCAGATTGCGGGAATAAGGAACTGGAATTTGTCAATGGAGAACTATTCTGCAAAAAATGCGGATTTTTAATAGAGTAAACTATTTTAATTTCTAAAATAAAATGACACAGCGAATAGAAATTGAGAAAATTTTATCTAAAGAAGAAAAAACACTTATTGATATGGCAGCATATTTTCACTGTGAAACTTTTCAAATACTTGAAGATTTACATCATATTGCAAAAAGCATAAAACCTCAAAGAGAACTTGTAATGCTTCCAGCTGAATGCAAAATCTGTCATTTTGTATTCAAAGAAAGGCAAGATAAAGCTAAATTCAAAAAGCCAACTAAATGTCCAAAATGCAATTCTGAAAGAATTCTTGCACCAACATTTTGTATAAGGGAAAGAAAAAAGTAAACATTTTCTTATTATTAGTTCTGTTTTGCTACTTTGTTTACAACAATGTTTATTGTACCATAATTTCCAGTGAAAATTATATCTTGTCCTTTCTTAAAAATCTCCTCTTGCATTGATTTTGGAATTAATACTCTTTTTTGTTTGTCTATTCTAAGCAAATCCAACAAGGAATTATCTTTATTATAATCCATAAATGTTTCAAGCTCGCTTTTGATTTGCATATTTTCATTTTGAGTGATTAGATATACTGCACTAACTGTTGAATTCTTTTCTTTCTTTATTGATTCTCTTTTATCTAACATACCTATAATCTTATTTTTGTACAACAATAGATTGCCTTTTTGTTCAAACATGCCACTATTAATCAAAATATCCTCTCTTTCCTTCATTGTTTTCAACAGTTTTGAAGGAATAGATATCCTATATTTATTATCCATATTTCTTTCATAAATTCCAGAGTATAGTGGTAATAGTTTTATCATTGTTTCACATCATAGCTTTGTCTATTTTTTTAATATCAATTTATCAGAACCCCTTTTTAAATTCTAAAAATATAAACAACAAAAAATAAAAAATTAAAAGAAAAGTTTTATGCTGATGCTTCAGCTGTTTCTCTTCCTTCTTTTGCTATTTTGAAGATTTTTTTACCTTTCTCAACTTCTTTTTTGAGTTTTAAAGTGTCTAAAAACTCCTTGTAGCCATTTCTTATTGTAACTTCAGTAACACCTGTTACATCAGCAACTTGGCTTTGAGTTCTCTTTTCACCACACATCAAGCAAGAGGTATAAAGTGCTGAAGCTGAAACTCCTTTTGGGGATTTTCCACTGGTTAAACCAGATTTTTGTGCTTTAGCAATTAGTTGGTTTGCAATTGTTTGAACTTTTGGTGAAAGTTTTAATGCACTCGCAAATTTGCTGATGTAATTTGTTGGGTTGATAGGTAATACTCTAATTCCGAGCTCTCTTGAGACAAATTTTGAGTTTTTTATAACTTCATTTTTCTCAATTCCTGAAACTTCAGATATCTCGTCTAAGGTTTTTGGAAGTTCATTAATCTTGCATGCAAGATAAACTGAACCAGCAGCAACATCTTCAAGACTTCTTCCTTTAACAAGTCCTCTTTGGGCAGCTAAAGTATAAATCTTTGCAGCTTCTTCTTCAACCATTTTTGGAAGGTTTAAATTTGATGAGATCCTTCTAATTTCAGATAAGGCTTCTCTTAAGTTGTGCTCAAGTCCTGAGCCCACCCTATTTTGCCATTTTCTGAATCTGTAGAATCTTTGTTTGGTCCTTCTGTCGAATTTACTTAAATCAGAAGTTGTTCCAACTTGAGTTCCAAGACCCATATCTTCTTTGGTATAAGTTAGTGGAGATCCTCCTCTGCGATTTTCTTCACCATCGCCACCTTCACCGAATTCTCTCCATTCTTTTCCAAAGTCAATCATCTTATCTTCAATGACTAGTCCGCAATCTGGGCATGTCAATTCGCCTTTATCTCTGTTGTGAGATAATTTTGTATTGCCGCATTCTGGGCATACTGCTTTGTATAGTGCTTTCATCTGGTACATTTTAAATCGACCCCTGTTTACATAGCATTCCGTAACGTAGAATGTTACAAACCCATGTTTTAACTCATCCCCCTAATGTATATACTATAACGGCGAATGCCAATCTTTATAAACCTTTCGGTTGCTAATATGAAAACAATTCAAGAGATTTTCAATTTCTTTTTTTCATATATAATTTATATATGAAAATTATTGTAAAAAACTATTGTTAATATATGAAAAAAATTCAACAAAAATGCCATAGTGCCTAAACACTTAATAAATGTGATAAGTACTTCATTTTTTTATCCTATTGAAATAACCTAGAAAAATGTTTTAGATGTTTTGCAATAATTCAATCTAATCTAAATATCTAATTTAATTTTGAACATTATTATTTTGGTGAACAATTAAAATATCTTTGTTCATGGGAAAGTTTTTGTGCAACAACAACATAAAGTCTTGAAGCTATTCCCACTTCTCCTTCTTTGATATGGTTACTAAATACCATAAATTTTGGAACATTTTCTATGTATCCAACATTATTATAAAAGTATTTAATCTGTGGATATTTATTTGTTGCATCATTTGAGGGGATTATAATCTCATTACCTTTAACTTTCGATTCAAGTATTTGGTAGCCATTACTTTCTAATGTTTTTTCTAAGTGTTTTTTAAATTCATCATTAGCTATAATTCTTTTTGAATTCACACTTGAAAATACCACCAAATTTGAAAGAATGCTAAGCATTCTTCTTCCTTCACTAGGATCTTTGTGATTATACAACTTAACATAATAATATTCTGGATTTTTAGCATATAACTCTATAAGTTTAATTATTCCCTCTTTCATACTTTCATTATTATTCACATTTAATCTTGATGCAAATTCTTTTAGTTTGTCTAAATCTTTTTTTTCAACTTCTTGTAAACCAATATTATGCATAAAGTGACTTTGTTCATCTTGTTCAAAATATGGGAAGAGTACTGTGCCATTATTTTGATGGCTATTAAAAAAAGTGTTAAACGATGCTTTTAAGTCCAGAAAGTGAATAAATAATCCTTGTTCGTTAGTTATATCTTTGACATTTTTTAGGGCTGATTCTAAATCTAACATTGTGTCAAATGAAGAATAACCCAACACTACCTCAAACTTATTAGGTTTAGATTTATTTGCAAGATCACTTGCAATATTATACACATTTGCTTGTATAATATTTGACTTGGGATGTCTTGTTTTATGTTCTAAAACAATTTTATCTCCTTGCTCAGTTTGTTGAATTTGATTTTCATATTCTAGTGCAAGATTGTAAACTAATTCACCAAGTCCGCTACCAATTTCAAGCATACTATCTATTTTAGTTGTATGTTTTTTTAAAATCTCATTTACAATTTTTTTATTTACTACTCTAAAAATTTCCCTACTTGATTCATATCCATCAATATTAGGTACATGATTCCATCTTTCTTGAAGTTCATTGTTCATTTTAAATCAATTTTTTAGGATCATACTTAAACATTTTTTCAATTGTTACAACATTTCCTTTTTCATTCCACCTTATTGCATCGCAGCTTGATTGAATAAGATAAATCCCTATTCCTGAAGTTTCTGATTTTAATTTTCCTTCAAAACCAGTTTTACTTTCTGCAACAAAATTATAAACTGAAGAACTCTCTATTTTTTTATCAATTGAGCAGTCACTTTGTAATACATTAAATATCTTTTTATATCCTTCTTTTATTTTAGATGAATTAAATCCTTCTCCTTGATCAGTTACTGTAAGTTTAACTTTTATGCCCTCAATGTGTTCTTCTATTACATATTCAACTTCAATTTTTTTATTTTTATCAAATTGGTTACCATGATATTCTGCATTTTTTATTATTTCTTCAAGATAAGTTTCAAGAAAATTATTATTTAAACAACATTTTAATTTGGGATTTTCTTGTTTTAATTTTATAGAAATATTTATTGCTAAATTACTTAAATCTATCAAAACTTCTGAAGTACTAGGGGGTGTTAAAGGCACATCTAAAAAAGTTTCTAGATTCTTTGAGATCATTATTTCTCCATAAGTTTTAACACTAAATGGGCTAATATTCACATTGTAATATTCAGTTGACCAGTTTTCCATTATTTTGTTCTCCTTACATCTTATCTAATCATTTTAGCAAAGTCCTTTTTAGCAAAGTTTTCTATTTTTTGAATATGTAATCACTCTAAAATGGTTACAAAACCGCAAAATTTATATAGTTAACTATTTTTACACATTATTGTAAGATTGAAACAAATCTATTTATAAGATGTTAATTTAATCCTTAATTTAGAGGTTTATTTAGTCATTATATCGGGGGATTTAAATGGAAATGAAAACTTTAACAATAGAAGAAAATGCTATAAATTATGTTTGCATTGAAAACAACACTTATTTTCATAAACAAATAGAATTTAAAAATGGTAAAACTTTTATGAGGATAAAAAAGAGAGCATTAGTTGGAACAGCTTAATCATTTTTCAATATTAGTTTAAATCAATATTAGTCCAAATTACAAAATTATACTTAAAATTATATACTTCTTTGATTCTGTTTAATTTATGATGGATGTAATCATTGTTTCGGATTTAAAAGAATGTGAAATATTATGGAAAAAATATTGTTTTAACGATCATTTATTTGACATTTGGGAATATCGAGAATGTCTTTTTAACAAAATACATTTTAAACCCCATTTTATTGTTTTAAAAAATGAAAAAAAAATTCTAGGAGTTTTGCCATTATGGTACAATTTAGACAAAAATTATTTTGAATTTTTTGGTGGTGAATTTTGTGAAAGAAATAAATTTTTTTCAATGGAAAAAGAAAATCTTAATTTGTTGTTAAATAATTTACCGAATGAAACATATCTTGAGTATATTGATGAAAGCGAATTGATGTATGCAACTTTAGATGAGATGGATATAAGGTATGTTTTACATTTTAATGATTATAATCATTCTTTGGAACAATATTTCAATTCATTTGGAAGAAAACACCGGAAAAATCTTAAATATGATCTTAGACAAATTGAAAATAAAAATCCAAAAATAATATTCAATCGAATAGAAGACTTTGATGTTCTTGTTAAGTTGAATAAACATCGGTGGGAACAAAATAGTTTTTTTGGTGAGAAGTTTTTTATCGATGGTTTTAAGAAATTAATTAATTTGGCATTAGATAGAAATGAGTTGCAAATGATTAGTATTGAAGTAAATGGAAAAGTTGAAGCAGTGGAAGTTGCTGTTTTATACAACAGCATTTATTATGTTTTACTCGGTGGCAATAATTTAGAAATTGAAAATATTGGAAAACTTATGATTATAGAACATATGAAAAATTCTCTTAAACACAACTCCAAAACAATTGATTTTCTTTCTACAGATTCTGGCTGGAAAAAAATTTGGAATTTAACTGAAGAAAAAGTTTACTGTAAAACAAATACTAAACTTAAATACTAAAATTAAATGTGGGATAATTAAATTAAGATGGGCTAATTTTATTGCTCAAAATCCCTGTTTCTTATTTAATTTACCAAAACATAACCTTTTTAAAGCTAAGATATTTTCGTTGACATGCGAGAGAAAAGACGAGAAAAAGATATACTTTTTTCTCATATTCAAGTTGTATGGTGAAAAACACTGTTAGTAAACAGAGAATGAAGCCCATGCTAGCTAGCTTAAAAGAAAAAAAACGCTACTTAGCATTTGAGGTTATATCAAATAAACCAGTTACAACTTTCAATTTTGTTTCAAGGGCGATTTGGGATGCATGCCTATCTTTTCTAGGAGAAGCAGGAGTTGGCAAAGCGGGTCTTTGGTTAATATCTGAAAAATGGGATTCAAAAAAACAAAGAGGCATTTTAAAGGTTAACAATAAAAGTATCGATCAAATAAAAACATCTTTGACATTAGTTAAATTTATAGAACGAGAAAATGTTATTATCAAAAGTTTGGGTGTTAGTGGAATGTTAACAAAAGCTGACAATCTTTACATAAAAAATACAAATTAAAAATATTATAAATTAAAAATATAAACTATATTAAAACAATAAACTCATATAAACGATATATTTAACATACATCAAATAAATATCAAATAAATATTATTGAACAAGGAGGGCGAAATTATGCAACAACCAATGCCACATCAAATAATGGGGTATGATAGAGCGATTACAATGTTTAGTCCTGATGGAAGGCTACTTCAAGTAGAATATGCCAAAAAAACAGTTAAACAAGGTTCAACTGCAATTGGCATTGTTTGCAAAGATGGTGTATTATTTGTAACTGATAAAAGAATAGTTGATGAATTAGTTGTTCCAGAAGCAGTTGAAAAGATTTTTCAAATAGATGATCATATGGCAGCTACTGCATCAGGTATCTTATCGGATGCAAGAGTTCTAATTGAAAGAGCACAGCTAAAAGCACAACAACATAAAGTAGTATATGACAGTCCAGTTGATACTGTTTCAATTGTAAAAGATATTTGTAACTTAAAACAAATCTGCACTCAATCAGGCGGACTTAGGCCATTTGGTGTATCTATTTTAGTTGCAGGCATTGATAATGGGCAAGCTAAACTTTTTGAAACTGATCCAACAGGAATTTATTTCCAATACAAAGCAACAGTAATTGGTGAAGGAGAAACAGTTATCGAAGAGATACTTCATAAAGAATATAAGGATGATTTAACTATTGAAGATGGAATGAGGCTTGCAATAAATGGATTAGCTAAGTTCTTAGATAAAAATTTTAGTGCAGAAAGAATTGATTGCGCATTTATAACTTTAAAAGATAAAAAATTTATACGTCTATCCAAAGAGGAAGTTAACAAAGTTATTGCTAAAATAAAAGCAAAAAAATAAATCAATATTGACAAAAAATATTGAAGAAAAACATCAAAACAAAAAATTCAAGCATTAAATAAACTAAACAAAGAGTGATCAAAATGACCGGAAAAGGATATTCATTTGATAGAGAAAAAATACATTTGAATCTTGCCCGCTTGAAAAAATATGGAGAAATTTTTGAAATTGTAATTAATCCAGATTTGGCAGTAGAATACAAATCCGGCAAGAATATTAGTTTAAATGATGTTCTTAAAGATGAATTTATTTTTTCTGATGCAAGAAAAGCACTAAAAGCTTCAGAACATAGGTTAAAAGAAGTTTTTGGCACTGATGATCCCATAGAAATTGCAAAAGTAATTCTTACAAAAGGTGAAATTCAAGAAACTTCTGAGTATAGGGCAAAACTTGTTGAAGAAAAACGCAAGAAAATAATCGATATGATCCATAGATATGGCGATGATCCTAAAACACATTTGCCACATCCAATAACCAGAATTGAAGCAGCTTTAGAAGAAGCAAAAGTAAAAATAGATGCAAGAAAAAGTGCAGAAGAACAAATTGATGAAATCATAAAACAATTAAGGCCAATTCTTGCAATAAAAATTGAAACTAAACAAATGAAAGTTAGAATAACTTCGCAGTATGCACAAAAATCTTATCCAATTGTAAAATCTTTTGGAAAAATTTTGAAAGATACTTGGTTAGATGATGGTTCGTGGCAAGCAGTTGTTGAAATACCTGCAGGTTTAGAAATTGATTTTTATGATAAATTAAATACAATGACACATGGAAATGTAGAAACTGAAGTTATTGCAACAAAATAAAAATATTGCAACAAAATAAAAAATTAAAAGTACAATAAATAATAAACAAAACAAGCACAATAAACAAGAAAAAACAATGTAAATACGGAGTTGATATAAAATGAGTGAGTTATTAGTGAAAGACAAGGCAATTGTCGTTCCAGGCGAAGAGCTTGTGTCAGGTTTAGATTACCTGCCAGGGAATGGCACTTACAGAGATGGTGAAAAAATAGTCTCTGCAAAAATGGGTTTGCTCAACATTGATGGGCGAGCATTGAAAGTTATACCTTTATCTGGTCAATATGCACCTAAAAAGGGAGATACAATCATTGGAAAAGTTATAGATGTAGCATTTAGTGGTTGGAGAATTGATACCAATTCAGCATATCCAGCTATGCTTTCTTTAAAGGATGCAACATCAGAATATATTCAAAGAGGAGCAGATTTAACTAAATATTATGACATTGGCGATTGGGTAGTTTGCACAATAACAAATGTCACAAGTCAAAAACTTATTGATGTAACAATGCGAGGAATGGGTTTAAGAAAACTAGTTGGCGGAAGAGTCATCAAAGTTAGTCCATACAAAGTGCCAAGAATAATTGGAAAACAAGGCAGTATGGTCTCAATGATAAAGCAGTATACTGATAGCAGAATCATAGTTGGCCAAAATGGCATTGTTTGGATACAAGGCACACCTGAGAAAGAACAAATTGCAGTTTCAACAATAAGAAAAATTGAAGAGGAATCACACGTCTCAGGATTAACAGAAAGAATCAAAGAATACCTAGAAAAACTAGCTGGACCAGTAAGTAGTCAACCTCAAAATAATGAGGAGAATGGCTCTTTTGAACAGCAGTAATAGGATTAAAGGTGAATTAAAATGGGTTACGCTAAAAGATTCGATGGAAGAAAAATCGATGAAATGAGACCTATTGAAGCAAAAGCAGGAGTTATAAAAAGAGCAGATGGCTCAGCTTACTTCAAAATCGGTGATACTGTAGCATATGTTGCAGTATATGGTCCAAGAAATTTGTATCCTAAATTTTTACAGGATCCAGAGAAAGGAATACTTAGGATTAATTACAATATGATGCCCTTTTCAGGCTCAGGTGAAAGAGTAAGGCCAGGTGGAAATAGAAGATCAAGAGAATTATCAATGGTTATAGAAAAAGCATTATCGCCAGTTCTTGATCTTGCAGAATTTCCAAATTCAGTAATTGATGTTTTTATTGAATTACCTGAAACTGATGCAGGCACAAGATGTGCTGGAATTTGTGCAGCTTCAATCGCACTTGCCGATGCAGGAATTGTAATGAAAGATATGGTTGCTGCAGTTTCAGTTGGCAGAGTCGATGATAAAATTTTAGTTGATTTAAACTATGATGAAGAAGCATATGAACACGGTCCAGTTGCTGATGTCCCTGTTGCCATGATGCCAAGATCAGGTCAAATAACCTTACTTCAAATGGATGGGGAAATTACAAGAGAAGAATTAACAAGGGGCCTTGGTATGGCAAAGATTGCATGTAAACAAATATATGAAATACAAAAAAAAGCACTTAAAGAAAAATACAATAATGGTGGTAATCATGATGAGTGAAGAAAGAAAACACCTACTAAATACCCTCAATCTAAATCTTAGATATGATGGAAGAAAACTCGATGAGTACAGAAAAATAGTAGTTGAAACAAATTGTGTAAAAAACGCTGAAGGTTCAGCTAGAGTGAAAATTGGAAACACTGAAGTTATTGCGGGAGTTAAAATGGCAATTGAAAAGCCATACCCTGATACACCTGATGAAGGAATGCTTATGGTTGGTGCAGAACTTTTACCTATGTCCAATCCAGATTTTGAGCTTGGACCACCAGGAATACAAGCAATTGAGCTTGCAAGAGTTGTTGATAGGGCAATTAGAGAATCAAAAATTGTCGATATGAAAAAACTTGCAATTACACCAGGTGAAAAAGTTTGGGGTCTTAGCATTGATATTGTAACAATTAATGATGAAGGCAATCTTTTTGATGCATCAGCTCTTGCTGCAATAGCTGCTTTAAAGGATACAAGATTTCCAGAATATGATGGCACAAAAATAGATTATAAGAAAAGAACAGATAAAAAATTACCAATTAAAAAAATACCAATATCTGTTACTGTCTTAAAAATCGGTGATAAATTATTGCTGGATCCTACCAATGAAGAAGAACAAATACTTGACTCAAGACTTACAGTTGCAACAACTGAAGATGATATTATTTGTGCTCTTCAAAAAGGTGGCCAATTTCCATTGACTGAAAAAAATGTTGATGAAATGATTGGACTTGCTACAAAAAAAGCAGCAGAACTTCGAAAATATTTTTAATTTTCGATTTTATTTTTTTATTTTGTTAAATTTTAAGTTTATTTTGCCAAAATGGGCAACAAATGGTCAAATTGGTAACAGTACCAGAAAGGATTATAAACCCCTTTAATTTCCAGGTGAATTAGCATGAGCGAAAAAAAACAAGTTGAAAAATATACAAGGTATGAAAAAGCAAGAATACTTGGTAATAGAGCACTTCAAATAGCAATGGGAGCACCATTTTTAGTAACTCTTACAGATGAAGATTTGCAAAAATTAAGATATAATCCTATTGAAATTGCCAAAATGGAATTTGACAAAGGCTTAATTCAAGTAACAATTGGAAGAGAAGTACTTTCACAACCTTTGGCAAATACTGGCAAGAAACAAACAGCAGAACACAAACAATAATCATTGCAAACTAATCTTTTATTCTATTTTAAATTATTTTATTAATTTTTATTTAACTTCATTCAATTTACTTTTTGATTACTTTATCTAAAATGGCATCAACATCACTATCTGTCATTTCTCTATTTTTTTGAGGTTGAGAATTAGTATTTTTACTTTTATTATTATCATTATCTTCTGTTTTTGATTTTATACTCCCTTCATCTTCTACTTTTGAATTTGCAGTAGCTGTAGATGATTGTTTTTTTAAAATTGCAAATTTTGTAAGACTTTTTTTATTACCTAATGTATGTTTTTGAAATTGTCTTTGTGGAGTTTGATTTATTTGTTTTTTTGGAAGTGGGGGAATTGATAATGTTGCATTTGGTTTGATGTTTGCATTTTTTCTTAATTCAGATGGCATTGAGGGAATTTCCAATTTACTTGTTTGTTCTGTAAAACTTGGAAGTTCGGATGAAGCCATTTCAGTTTTTTCTTTTCTTAAGATTGATTTATCAAATGCTCTATCTTTTAATCTATCTAATGTTTCTTTAACTTCTTCAGTTGTCTTAATAGGATTATTTTCTACAAGCCCTGTTTTCATTTTTTTGTCTTTAATTTGTTTGAATACAACAAAACCAACAACACCCACAATTATTAATCCACCAATTAATAATAATATTCCAGTATTACTGCTTTTTTTATTTGCAAATATCTCACTTCCCGGGATAGTTGTTGCAGAAGAACTAGTTGTGGTAGTAGTTGTTCTTCTTACAGTTGTTATTATTGGTGGTTGAGAATTGCTATTTGTTCCAGTAGTTGTGCTTGATGATGCTTGACAGTCTTGAGGGCAAACAGAGTAATTTTCTGTTGTTTCACAAATCCCATTTCCACATCCTAATTTTTTTACAATTACATTCCCTTCTATTGGAGATTTAACTGTCCAATCAGTTACTTCACCTTTAAAAGAATAATTGCCTTCGGTTTGAGGACTTAATACTAAATAAGTTAATGTTGTTATTGTATCATTTGGTGTGAATGCCCAACTGTAAACTGATCCAGTTACTTTAACTTGCAAAGAATCAGTATTCTCTTTAATTCCTGTCATATCCCAAGTTCTAATTGTAAAACCACTTGGCAATGTTTCAACATAAGTTGCATTTTTTAATAAATAAGCAAATCCAAAGGTTACGTTCATTTTAAATATTTTATTTGCTTCTACAATTTTAGGATAATCTCTTGTAATCTGAGCCGATGATACCATCTTTATTGGTGCAATTAAAAAAACTAGAACTATCACTATAGACAAAACTAAGATAAATGTCTTATTCATCTTACTCATATTATACCTCTTTTAGATGAATCTAGCCTTGGCGTTATAAATATTTTTCTATATAATTACTTTGGTTTATTTGTTATTCACCAAATATTATAATTAAATCTAAGAAATTTTTATTGCATTTTAATCATATTTGTTTTTTTAATTTTTACTGTCAATTTTTACTTATGTTTATTTATATATTGGTTTTAAAGGATTATTTGCATAAGCTTCATAAGTATTTTCAAGTAACATTGTTACAGTCATTGGTCCAACACCACCTGGGACTTTAGTTATCCATCCAGCAACTTCTTTTGCATTGTCAAAATCAACATCACCTATTAAATCATTGCCCACTTTAGTTGTTCCAACATCAATTACAATTGCACCTTCTTTAATCATATTTGCTTTAAGCGTGCTTGGTTTTCCTACAGCTACAACTAAAATATCTGCTTGCTTTGTATAATCAGCTAAATTTTTAGTTTGAGAATGGCATATAGTTACAGTACAATGTTTTTGAAGTAAAAGGTATGAAATTGGTTTTCCAACAATATTACTTCTTCCAACAATCACAGCATGTTTGCCAGAAAGATCTTGATTAGTTGATTCAATTAATTTAAGTATTCCTTTGGCTGTTGCTGGAATAAATCTAGCAGAACCAATTATTAATGATCCCATATTCATTGGGTGAAAACCATCAACATCTTTAGAGGGTAAAATTGCATCAATAACTAAAAAATTATCAAGATGATTAGGTATTGGCATTTGAACAATAATTCCATTTACTTTTTGATCTTGATTTAATTCATCTATCTTTTGCAGCAAATCTTCTATTGTAACATCATCTAGTAATTTGATATGTTGCATTTTGATGCCTATATCATTACCAGCTAATATTTTTCTATGAATATATACAGCAGAAGAAGGATTATTACCAACTTGAATTATTGCAAGAGAAGGTTTTTCTTTTAATTTAGCTATTTTTTTCTTTAAATCTTCACGAATTTTATCAGCAATTGCTTTTCCGTCAATAATTTTTGCAGTCATAATAAACACCAAATAATAAACCTCAAATAAGCATTAAAAAAAACTGATATAAAAATTTATCCCCTTTGCTTTTTTAGGATAATAAATTTCTTGTTTTAAATTCCTTGTTTTTTACAATAAACAGGCAATAAACAAGTTAAGTTTATTAAGAATCATAAACTTCACACTTTTATGGATACTTTACTACCAATTGAAAAGGTAAAACGCGAAACAATAATCAAAATTCCAAATGCTACAACCTCTCCAAAATACGGGCAGGATCCTAATTTAAGACCAGTTGAACAGCTAATAGAATATGGTATTATTAATTTGGACAAGCCAGCTGGACCTACAAGTCACCAGGTTAGCTATTACGCACAAAAAGTACTTGGTTTAAAAAAAAGTGGGCATTCTGGAACTTTGGATCCAAATGTAACGGGTATATTACCAATAGCTACTGGAAAAGCAACAAGAGTTGTACAAGCACTTTTAATTGAAGGAAAAGAGTATATTGGAGTTATGCATTTGCATAAAACAGTTGATGAAAAAAGATTAAGAGAAGTTGTTACAAATTTTACAGGCAAAATCAAACAATTGCCTCCTGTTAGAAGCAATGTTAAAAGAGCAGTTAGATACAGAAGAGTTTATTATTTTGAAATTCTAGAAATCAATGGGTCAGATATTTTATTTAAAGTTGGAACACAAGCTGGAACTTACATTAGAAAGCTATGTCATGATATTGGTCAAGCACTTGGTTGTGGTGCACAGATGTGGGAACTTAGAAGAACTAAAGTTGGGCATTTTAATGAATTAGATTGTGTTACTTTACAAGATTTAGCAGATGCATACTGGCTTTGGAAAAATGAAGGGAATGATAAATTTATTAGACATTGCATCAAACCAATAGAAGTTGGAGTATTTCATCTTCCAAAAATTGTTGTTTTAGATACTGCAGTTGATGCACTTTGTCATGGTGCACATTTGGCAATACCTGGAATTGTTAAATTTGAAACTGGCTTTGAAAAAGATGCATTAGTTGCAATGATGACTCAAAAAGGTGAATTCATTGCTTTTGGAAAAGCACTTCTAACAGGCGCAGATATTGAAAAAAACAAAAAAGGACTTGCTGTTAAAATTGAAAGTGTTTTTATGAATGTAGGCACTTATCCAAAAATTGAAAAAATAGAAAGTAAGTAATGATAATTATTGTAATTATTATATCCTCCTCCTTATTATTCTAAAACTTTATTGAGTTCTTCAACTAATTTTGGCATTGGACCAGAAAATGTGGGATTTTTTATAACCCTTAGTGCGAAAAGAGGCATTTCACATGAAAAAGTAACTTCAAAATTTGGATTGTCCCAATCCTTAAGCTGAATTGAAGATTGATATAAAGAATTAGGTTCCATTTGTATAAATGTTTTACCTCCTAATTTTTGGATAATAACTAATCCAGATGAACCATCTTTTCCTCCACCACTTAGTATTACTCCAATTGAATGTTGCTTATACTGTTTGGCTATTTTACCCATAACAAAATCAACAATATAATTTCCCGGAACATTCAAAGAATTGGGATCACCAACGATAAATATTTTACTTGGAACATTAAAAGATACTGAATTGAAGTCTTTTACAAACTCCACATTAATCTTTTTTTCTTTCATTGTTCTAATAAAACCTTGCGGGCCCAGATGTGAAACTAGTATGACAATACTTTTCTGTAAATTTAGATGCAAAAGTGCATATTCCATTGCATCAAATCCACCGACACAACCTCCCATTACAACAATATTTTTTATATTTTTATTCAATGGATTATTAATTATATTATTGGGAAGTTTTGGTGTATTTTTTGAGGTATTACTATTATCAAATCTTAAAATCACAGGTTTAATTTTTTCAGTTTTGATTAAATCTTTAAATTTTTTGTTCCAAATTTTTAGAGCATAAGAAGAAGTTTCCTCTACTATTTTCCAGGTTATTACTCTATCTTTTTCTTCAATTTTTAAAATATCACAAGCATGCTCATAGAGTTTAATAAAATCCTGCCAATTTTTTTGAGAAATAAGATCTAGTGCTTTTCTTAGCATACTTTGGTTTAAAGATCTAATAAATATCAATTCTGAATCTTTCGATTCCTTTATACAAATTGAAAAATCTTTGAATGCATAAGCTGACTCTTTGTTGTGAAACATTTGATAATTGTTATAATTTTTCCAGTCAGATTCTAATTGAAATGCTAAAGCAATTGTATAACACATAAGTCTTGACATTGGATAAACTCCTGTTCTATACATGAAATGTTTATATTCATAACCTTTCTTTTCAAGACGGTTAAGTTGTGAATCTTCTAATCCAGTTGGGTCAATGTACTGGCTGTATATTTTTTCAGCATCATCTGAATTTTTTGCTTTTGATAATTTATAGATGTTTTTTCTAAAATCGTAAATACCTTCTTTTGAAAATTCAATTGCATATCCTTTTTCAGTTGGAGTTTTCACTTTGGATTTCATTCCATAAAAATTTGCATCCATTTTATCTGTAAATTCTGCTGTTGCTTCGGCTCTTAAAGTTTCAAAGAATAATGCTTGCTGCTTTAGCATGCCAAATTTGTTTCTTGAATCATACCATTTGAATGCATTTTCTATTTCATCTTGTTTAGCAAATTTTCTATTTGCATCGTCAATAACATGTCTAAATTCATGTATTAAATATTTATACAAACATCTTTCGCTTACAATTTTATAAGAAAATTTAAAGTAAAATGTTGGTAAAATTATAGACCAAATAAGCCAAGTTCCAGTTAATGAAAAAACTGCTTTTTCATTAGATGAATGCTCTTCAAAAAATACCCCTTCATAAGGCATACCAGGTTCTCTATCTATCCACAAATTTAGTAAATACTCTTTTTTGGCATGTAATATGCTTTCAGGCACATCATTTACAAATTTTACAAATGCTTGAATAACAACTGATCTGTTTATTTCTTTATATTGATTATAACTAATTATTGTGTTTTGCCCTTTTCTCTCTAGCCATTTTTTTGCAATAATATCAAAAGTTAATTCTTTTTCTAATTTTTTTGATGTTAATTCTTCTGACTTGTAACCAACTTGTCGCCCCATCACTTCTCTTAAATCTTTAAAAAAATGATCTTCTTTGTATAAATCATAACAAATTCTTAATTTGATATTTTTATTATGGGCATTAAAAGAATATTCAAAATAATCAATCATCTCTTTATTTACAAGTGGTATTAATTCATCTATGTCAGTCATAATCCCTCTAAGTATTATTCATCGTCGACAGTAAACAATTTATTGTCTTTACCAACATCAAATAAGCCTAATCTTGCGCCAGCATCAAGCCAGCCATGTGCATAATTTAATGCAGCAAAAGCAGTTGTATAATCTTCTTTTTTTCTAAAATATAATGCATCATCAAAGTAGCGCTGTGCCATATCTAAAAAGTCAACTCCTGATTTTTCCCAGTCTATTTTTCCTGACTTTGTAATTTTTACTTTTTTTAGTGCTCTTCTAGTCACATCAAAATATTTATCTAAAAGTTTATCATCAATCTTTCTTTTGTCAATAATTATATCATTCTTATCTTTCATTTTAAAATCCTCTAACAATTAGCATCACAATTCCTGCAATTAATGGTACCAAAATATTATCATCCAGTTTTATTTTTGAAAATTTTAAATCTAATGCTTCTACTAGCATTGCAACTGTGCTACCAAGCAAGGCTTCTATTGGGCTTACAAATATAACGGCACCAACATACCCTGCAATTATTCCAGCTATTGTACCTTCTATTAATTTTACTTTATTTAGTGGGTGGGGAATATTACCAAATGGTCCAAGCAAAGCAGAAACTGAATCTCCTAAAGTTAATATCATTATTGATGCAATTGCAATATCTTTGTAGCCAAGCCAAACATCAAATAAAATCATAGATAATAACATACCTATAAACAAGAATAATGCACCTTTTCCTGGAAAAGTTTTTTTGCATTCATCTCTTTCAAAATTATCTAGCATATTGTCTACTATTGGTATATGGTGGCCTCTAATCCACCATCGCATAAAAGGATTAATCAAAAACCATTTTTTGTGTATGTAATTAGCAGGATTGTTTCTAACTTTTATCAAATAACTAAATATGCCACCTACAATTACTAATGCTAAAACATAACTCCATTTTATAAATCCAAAATAATAAAAAATTGCAGTAAAAATACCACAAAAAATATGTACAGCTTTTCTTCTAATTTCCAAATTGTTTTTTGTTGTCATCTTTGCCTTTTCTTTTTAATAAGTTTTTAATTTTTTATAATATTTAATACTCTCAATTTTTTATAATTTCTTTAACTTCGGAGTTATTTTTTTCAGCGTAAGTTTCTCTTTTTTTAAACATTTTACCAAGTAGCAACATAATAAAAAATATGATCACTGTTGAAATTATTATTAAGTTGATATCTTTTGTTCTTAATGCAACCATACCTGCAAAATAACCAAGCAAAGCTCCTGCAGCAACATCACTTAAATAATGCTTTTCTAAATATATCCTGCTTATTGCAACTAATATTGCAAACATTAACCATAATGTTTTGGTAATATATAATTCATCATGGATTAAAGCTAATACCCCAAAAACAAATGCTGAATGTGAACTCGGAAAGCTATAATCATTTAAATGAGTGAGGGGGATATACATTTTAGCTATTGGTCTTGATCTTGCAACAACTACTTTAATGAAATAAGTTAACACTAAAATTCCAGATATCCCTATACATAAAAATAAAAGAGCATCTTGTCCTAATCCAAAATTGTTTTTCTCTATAAATACTACATAAGAGACAATTGCAAAAACTAGTGCTATAAAAAAAGTATTGGAGATAACTGAAAACAATTTTAGTAATTTGCTATGAATTTCTTGTTTCTTTGTTTTTTTGAATAATTCAAAAAAAAAGTTGTCTAGATAAAAGCTTATTAATAAAGTGATTAAACCCGTAATTATCATAAAATAATCAACATTTTGCATAATTATTCAATACTATAATCACAATTTAAATCTTTTGTTATGTTTACTAAAGTTTGCCAAAATGGCAATAAAAATGTGAAAAATTTTATGCGACGACAAAATAAATACCTTATTTTTAAAATATAGAGGAATATGGATTTATAATCCTTATTTGGAAATACTTCGTCGGAGTTGCACATTTGAATAACGGAAAAGTATATTTTTCATAACCACAATATTTATAAATAAGTTTTAACTAGTGTTTAAATACCTAAGACTAAAGGGAGTTATTTTTTGTTCTCCCAATTTTTTTATAATTCTGATAAATTTTATTAATCAATTCTCACAAAAGTATGTTTTTTGTTTAAGAATTTTAATCTCTAAATAATACAAGGAAAAATGATCAAGGATGTTCTTCAAAAAATGATCTTATATATGGTTCAATTTTTAATTTTAATATCTCTTCTTTTGTTGCCCATTTATATTCCAAATGTTCATTGCTTAATTTGACATCACCAGAAATAACTTCTGTAGAATAAATGGTGAACCTATGTGGTATTTTTTCTCCTTTGTAACCTAGCTCCATTTCATAAGTTCCAACAACCTTTAGTGCTTTTACTTTGAGACTTGTTTCCTCATTGACTTCTCTTTCAACTCCTGCAAAAGGTTCCTCATTTGATTCGAGTTTCCCACCGGGGAAATCCCAATGCTCAGGAAAAAATTTTGCATTTGGTGATCTTAGAACGATTAAAAATTGATGATTCTTTTTTACAATTGCTTTTTGAATTAATTTCACGTTAAATGCAAGTATATACTTATAGGTTTATTAATTTTTTTATTAAAAAGATAAATTTTCAATTTTATATAAAACTAAATCTAATTCAACTTAATTATCAATTTTTATGCTTTCAAACTTATCTTTGAAGAAATCTTCCTTCGACTGCATTAAAATAAATTGCGTAAATTTTGGATAAGGTCTTTTTTCTTTGGCAAAAAGTTTGCCTGATTTAATATAAGTTTGTTTATGAGTTTTTTTAAATCTAGCGACATGTTCAATAGCTTTAATTGGCGGGCCTTGCAAAATTTCAATTGTAGGCAAGTTGTCTTTTTCAAGTACAAAAAATATTTTTGCATCTAATTTTCTATCCCAGCTCCATGCCGTATTTATTATGTCAAATCCTTCTTTTTGAGCTTTCATTTTAAGATATTCTAAAGCTCGGACTAATTTTGCACCAATAATATCTTCTTTTCCTTTAGCTAAATTCACTTTAAAGCAAATCACTTTTTTATTTTTGTTTTCGACTTTGAGTGTTTCAGAGGATACTTCTTTTTTGACGAAGAAATCCTTTGATGGTTTTTTTAAGAATTTATTACAAACTTCAATGAATTTTAAGAATCTTTCTTCGCTAATGGCAGCTGATGCATTTCTATCTGGCATTATTGGATCTATCACATTTAATGGTCCTATTTTTGACTTGTTTAAATTAAAAAGTGCTTTTCCTTTGTGAGCATTGTGATAATCTATTACCTCACCTTTTTTCCATTTTGATGCACTTTTAATCAATCCAAGAAAACTTTTATGATATATTGTAATTATATCAATAACATGCCCTGAGAAACCTTTGATATAAGATTCAGCTCCATAAACATTTTGGGCTTTACAAAATTGTTTTGTTAATCTTATTTCATCATTTAATTTAGGATTCTTCTTCGTAATTCCTAAAACCCATTTTACATGCAATGGGGACATATCTGTTACATTTTTTGATTCATCCCATTTTTTAATATCCAAAACCGGGACAATTTCAAAGTTATATCTTCCTTTTATTCTAAAATAATCTCTTGAGCCATGTATTCTTTCAGCTTTATTGCCTTTAAGATTTAGCTTATCTACTATTTTTTTTAGATAATCACTCAATTTTGTTGAATCATACTTTTTATCGAACTTTACAAATAAATCTATGTCATGGTCGTAATTGATGTAATTTCCCTTTGCAATTGATCCGCCAGTAACTGCTATTGCTTTTATTTTAAGTTTTTTTATTGTTAAATTAATTTTTCCAAGCATTTCATTAACATCAGAATAAACTTCGGTGTTGGGCTTTAAATCTTTTTTAACATCTTCTAAGAATGCAAAGTTATTACTCTTTTTTTTAGCCAATTTCTTAGGTAATTCCTTGCTTTTAGTTAATCTCTTACCTAATTTCGCACCTGTCTTTTTCATAGTTTTAAGTTACGCTCTTTTTATTAAAAAGCTTATCTTTTTATTTAGGGGTTGATTTTATCGTCTTAATATGGCAGATGAACCCTCAAGCAGTTTAAAAATTGAAGACAACAAGAAATTTGATGTTATAACAATTGGAAATGCATTAATGGATATTTTAGTTAAAGTTAATGATGAAAAATTTTTAACACTTAAACTTGATAAAGGAACAATGAGTTTGGTTGATAGTTTTACTATTAAAAAGATAGAGGATAATCTACTCGGGCATGAGATGATACTTGAACCAGGCGGAGCATCTGCTAATACACTTTCATGTCTTGCACTTCTTGGTTGCAATGTTGTATTTTGTGGAACAGTTGGAAAAGATAATCATGGGGAAATTTACGAGAAAAAAATGAATGAATATGGGGTACTTTCAAAAATTGCTAAAAAAGAAGGGATTACTGGAAGAGCAATGACACTAATTACCCCAGATTCCCAAAGAACATTTGCAGTTCATTTGGGTGTTGCATCTAAAATCGGATATGAAGATATTTTAGAGGATGATATAAAAAATAGTAAAATACTCTATTTAACAGCATATGAATTAATTGATGAACATCTAAGAAAGACGTGCTTAAAATTCATGGAGATTGCAGAAAAACACGGGACTAAAATTGCACTTGATTTGGCTGATCCTAATGTTATAAAATCTAATTTATACGATTTGAAATATGTTGTTGAAAAACATGTGAATATCTTATTTGCAAATGAGACTGAAGCTAAAGCATTTACAGGTTTTGAAGGGGAAGATGCAGCAGTTGAAATGGGCAAATACTGTGAAATGGCAGTTGTTAAAATTGGTGAAAAAGGTTCAGTTATAAGGACACAAGATAAAACTTTTCGTGTGCAAGGATTCAAAGCAAATGCAATGGATACAACTGGCGCCGGAGACACTTATGCTGCAGGTATACTTTATGGGATAGTAAATAACCTATCTGTAGAAAAATCAGGTCTTCTTGGATCTTATCTTGCTGCAAAAGTTGTTGAAAAAATTGGTGCAAGACTTTCCAAATCAGAAATCGGTTTAATCGAAGGTATTTTTTCAGATATTGATAAAAAACTTAAACAGGAATCAAAAATCTCTAAAATTAATATCACACCTGAAATTATTGAATTAGGGGATAAAAAATTTAATGTCTTATCACAAACTGAAAAAGGTAAGGCATATCTTGTTGACCTTAATACCAATTGGTGTGATTGTCCTTCGTTTTATTACAATAAACAAGAATGCAAACATCTAAAATTAGTCAAAGAATATGTTGCTAAAAAAATTATATGATGATTATTTTAAGGTAATATATCTTATATTTTCCAATATCTCTATAATTCTTCAATAAATTTTACTTTTATTTGTTTTTTTCCAGATAGAAAATAATTCTTTGCATTCTTCTTTCATAAAATCTGCTTTAATCAAAACTCTACTTTTTCCAATTTTTTTCATTTGAAAATTAGAAATTGCAAGTTCATTGAATCCTGCTTTTTTTGCATCAGCAATATTTGCACCATAAATTACTTTGTCAATATTTGCCCAGTGAATTGCAGAAAAACACATTGGACAAGGCTCACAAGTAGAATACAAAGTACAACCTTTAAGATCGATTACCTTCAGTTTTTTACAGGCAGTTCTTATTGCATGGATTTCAGCATGCGCAGTGATATCTGTTGTTTTCCAAACAACATTATGTTCACAAGAAATAACTTTATTATTTTTTACAATACATGAACCAAAAGGTGTTTGACCTTTTTTAATTCCTGCTTTTGCTTTGTTTATTGCAAATTGCATGAATTTCTTATTTTTAATTTTTGAATCCATGGGTAGTTAAATAAATTAAGAATTATTAAATGTTGTGGTGCATGTAAACAAAAAGTCAATTAAATAAATTAAGAATACAAGCAAAAAAAGTTAAAATAAAATATAAAATTGAAATATCAACTTTGTGGGTTGGGTTTTAATGTCCAAATCTTCTAGGTCCACCATGTCCACCAGACTGTGGCCTGTCTGAATGGCCTCTTGGAGAGCCAAATCTTCTTTGAGATGGTTGATTGCCCCTAAATGGCCTTCTATCTCCCCCCATGGTAAACTGCACTTTTTCAAATTTTGGAGTTGCTATTTTTTCAATTTGTATGCTCGGATCTTGCAAAACTCTTGAGAAATTATCCCAATCTGCTCTTGAAAGCAAGCATAAAACTTTTCCTTCTGACCCTGCTCTTGCAGTTCTTCCAACTCTATGAATATACTCATTGCTTGTCTTTGGAAGATCATAATTTATTATATGACCCACATTTTTGATATCTAATCCTCTTGCAGCAACATCACTTGCAACAAGAATATTCGCTTTTCCATGGTGAAACATATCTAATGATTGCCTTCTTCTAGCTTGTGTTAAACCGCCATGTAAAGCTAAGGATTCAATATTTTGTTTGTGTAAATTTTTATGTAATACATCAACCATTCTTCTAGACGAGCAAAATATTATTGTAAGCCCAGTTGCATCAGTTTTTATCATGTGCATTAAAAGTGAAAACTTGTCATTTTGTTCAACATCATAATAATGTTGCACTAATTTTCCACTATCAATATATGATTGTACTTTGATTTTTGTTGGATGATTCATATGTTTTTTAACAATCATCATAACATCTTCTGATATTGTGGCACTAAATAAGAGTGTTTGTCTTGGTTTTGGAATGTAAGATATTATTTTTTGTACATCGTCTACAAAACCCATTTCAAACATTTTATCAGCTTCATCTAAAACAAGAAGTTTTACTTTTGTTAGATTGATTGTGTTTCTGTTTAAATGATCAAGTGTTCTTCCAGGTGTTGCAACAACAATATCTGTTCTTGGTAAATAATCCATTTGAGGATTTATTGAAACTCCACCATAAACTGGTAAAATATTCATTCTGCGATGCTTTGAGAATTTTTTTAATTCATTAGTAACTTGTTCACAAAGTTCTCTAGTTGGAACTAAAATTAATGCCTGAAGACCTGCACCATGTATTACTTTTTCAAGCATTGGCATGCCAAATGCAGCTGTTTTTCCAGAACCTGTCTGGGACTGTCCAATTATGTCTAATCCTTTTTGTATTGAAGGAATAGTTTTTAATTGAATATCTGTCCATTCAGCGTATCCTAATTCATCTGCGGCTTGCTGCAATTCAGGTATAAGAACTATCTTTGCTGTTGTTGTAGAGTCTTGAGAATCTGACTCATTATGTGTTGTTTTATGTTCATTCATGTATTTAACCTTCTGTTTTTTATGTGTTATACTGTATTTGATGCATTATAACACATATGTATACATGATGTATTACAACACATAACTTATACAAATTTATAACCAATTATGTATTTTATATATTAATTGTGAAGTTTGGTCTATTTATATAGCTTGTGTTATATTATACAAATTTGATTATGAATCTTTCTTATACTTTTGTAGTAAATTTAGCACAAGATTTTTAAAACAATATATCGTAATACCTCAAATGAGCAAATTTCAAAGGTTGCTATTTCAAAGGTTATTATCATACTTACTATTTACTCTCA
>CAZSAD010000013.1:0-15856 GCA_964604995.1 uncultured Methanosarcinales archaeon | reverse complement strand
TTTTTTAATAGTATCATCTTCTATTTCTTTTGCGCAAAACAATCAAGAACAAATCAATCAAACTGAAAGATATGCTGATGTTGTGTTTGATATTGCATCAGATGGTACTGTAAATGTGAAGAGCATATCTAATCTTTTGGCACTAAACTCAAGATTAACTCAAGATTTTACATCTAAAAAAGGAGAATATTGGCTTTTTAATTTCACATCAAATGAAATCTTTTCTGATTTTGTTTTCGAAACAATACTACCCGAAGGAACAGTTATTAATTATGTAAAATCCTCTGGTAGTTTTAGAATAGGTAATGAAGGTGAAAGGATATTTGTAAAAGGAGTAAGTACAAATTCAACAGTTTTTGTTGTTATACAATATTCTTACGATGTTTCAAATGAATTTACTGGTTTGGGATTTTGGTCAACCCCTTGGTTTTTGATTTCTTTTGGATTAATTATTGTAATTTTAGTTGCAATTTACATTATCTTTTTTTATTTGAAAAAAGAGAAAAAATCAAAGACTAATTTGTGGTATAATAAAAAATTATTAACTGAAAGACAATTAGCAATTGTTGAAGCTCTAGAAAAAAACAAAAAACATCTTACGCAAAGACAGCTAGAACTAATGCTTGGCTTTCCAAAAAGTAGTTTATCTAGAAACATTGAATCTTTGGTGAGGAAAGGGATTTTAATAAAAGAAGAAAAGGGAATGACTAATGCGCTTATGTTAAATCCAAAAAAACCAGAACCTAAGAATTCTTTTTCTTCTTAAAATAAATGCTAATTAAATACTAACCAAAAATACTAATTAAATACACTATTTCTTGTTATTTTACTACTTGTTCCGTACTGTTCCGCTAAGTTCCGGGAAAAGTTAATGTGTTGTTCCACCTAACTAATCTTTAAATTAAATCAATGATTTGATAAAATCTAAATTTATAATATAAACAATTCATTGGAGGTGAATTGAGATGAAACAAATTTGGAAGCAAATGCTAACTGCGCTGTTTATAGTTGCTTTTTTGCCATTTGCAATAGCGCAGGAAAGTGCTAATTTAACACAGGATCAAACAATTGAGGATGATTTAACTGATAATTCGTCAGTTGAATTAAATGAAAATACAAAGTTAGAAGTTGAACATATGAATACACCATTTGGTGCACAAGTAAGATTATTACAATTGCAAAAATCAGTTGCTGCTAATATTGTTGTTGGTAATGAAGTAATTAACACAATTTTGGCCAAAGACAATTTAACTGAAAATCAAAGTGCAACACTCAATTCTTTAAAATCAATTGTTGCTGAATTAACTGCACTTAATTTACAGATACAATCAGTAAATACCACAAATTCAAACTCTAGTGTGGATTTAGTTAAACAGTTTGTAGATTTTAAAAATGATGCAAATACACTTAGTAAAAATTTTAGAGACCGAGCAAGAACTCTTTTAGCACCAGGCGAACTTGCAAAAATTAAAGAAACAGTTCAAGAAAAAGTGAAAAATAGTGATGAAGTTAAAGCATTAAAAGCTCAAATTGAATTGCAAGCTAGAGAATATAATTCTCAAATGGTTGAAAAGTATCTAATTGAAATAGGAACTACAAACGAAGATTTAGTTGCAAAAGTTAAAAGTGGAGAAATATCTGTTCAAGATGCAATTAAACAATTAAAAAATTCATTTAACAACCTTTCAAAAGATAAAAAGAAAGAATTTGTTCAGCAAATGAAAGAAGATGTTGCAAAAAATCAAGTTTTTCAAAAAGAATTAGTTCAAAAAATGAAAATAAAAAATTTAAATGAAGAACAAAAAAGATTTGATGATAGGCTTAGTAAAATTCAAGACCAAAAACAAAAAGTTTTAGCCCAACAAAGACACGATGTTGAAAAAGCAAAAATGAATTTTGAAAAGCAAAAAAATGAGCTTAAAGATTTAAAAGATAGGATGCAGGGCAATGGAAAAAATAATTCAAATAAAACTGAATCTTGGAATGGTGATAAAAAAGACAATTCCAATCAGCCCGAGTTAGGAAATGGAAATTCTAGGAGGAATGATTAAAATGAAAATCTCTTCTTTAATATTAGCAATGGTGATAATATCAGCTATTATCATCGCAGGATGCAGTGGCGTAAAGAATGTTCCAACAAGTAGCACAACTCCTACTTCAAGCACTGGGGATGTAACTGCTCAAGACGAGCAAGCAGTATCTCAAAATTTAGAAACTGGAACATTAGTTGATCCATCTTTTGAAGTCGATGCAGGCTCTATGATTTGATATATTAACTGATGCTTGGATTTATTTAATACATTAATTATTTTTCATTTTTTATTATTTTACATTATCCTTTTCTTATTTATATTACTCCTTTTTTAATTAATAAATTTTCCAAAGATTTATTACATTATCAAATTAGCATATTTTTATGACATTTTTATACATGCTAGCACCACTTGAAGATAATACTGATAGTGCTTTTAGGGAGCTTTGTTTTAATCATGGTGCTGATTTGACTTTTACTGAAATGGCAAGACTAACTGGTCTTGTTAGAAACAATAAAAGTACGGAGAAAAAGATTGCAATACTAAATGATACACTAGTTCCAACACAAATTCAACTTGCAGGACAAAAAGAGGATGAGTTAATAAAATTTTTAAAAAAATTTGAACCAAGTTTGGGATTTAAAGGATTTAATTTTAACATTGGTTGTCCAAGTAAAGATGTTGTTAGACAAGGACTTGGTTGTGCTATGATAAAACGAGTTTCAAAAGTTAAAAGAATGGTTGAAATTGTAAAAGAAAATGGACATTCTTGTTCAATTAAAATGCGGCTTGGACAAAATTTTCTAGAAAAGCAAAATAAAGTTTATTTGAATCTTATTAAAGGTGTCGATGCTGACTTTTTTGTGATACACGCAAGACACAAGAATGAAGATTATAAAACTAAACCTGATTATCCAATTTTTTTAGAATGTGTTGCAACTGGAAAAGAAATTATTGCAAATGGGGATATAGATTCAATTGAAAAAGTTAATTTGGTAAAAGACATGGGCGTTAAAGGGGTAATGATTGGAAGAGCTGCAATATATAACCCAGCAATATTTGAAAAGCTTAAAGGATTAAAAGAAACAAGTATTAATTCTTTGAAACAAGAATATGTTACACTTGAAGATAAATATTTTAATGGTCACGAAAAATACAAAAAAAATATTTTACAAAGAATTGGTAAACCTACCTCTAATAATCTAGAATCAAATGTTAGGGGATAAATACCTCAATTTATTTTAAAAATAAATATTTTACTCAAATTTTGACAATATTTGCTGCCCTATTTTTGTAATATAAGTTTCAGCTTCTTTATCTCCTTTGGAGGTAATATGGATAAGATATTCATTTTTACAAATCCATAAGTGGTAATAATATACATTTGGATCATTAAACTCTCCCCCATAATCATTTACATTATTAACACGAAATCTGCTCTGATCTCCATAATCATTTTCACTTATGAGTCCTTGGACACTATACAAATGCAAGGAGCTATATTGGTATGAGCCATTTAGGGCTTCGTAATTTGCAAATTTTTGTAATTCAATTATTACTTGGGTATTATTCAAGCCGTTAATGTTGTAGATACAAATGCTATATTGCCCTTGTGATAAATCTATAATATTTGTATAATTCTCATCTGTTTGGCAAGCAGTTCCATTATCTGTAATCCCAAGCTGCAAAAGATCTTGTTCATTAAAATCGCTTGTCAATCCAAGTTGCAAAAGATCTTCTTCATTAAGCATTAGCTTTTCAGTTCCTGATAGGATATGTGTTACATTTATTGTTGGTTTAGGTGTAGGATTATACATTGTTGAACAACCTACAATTAAAGTTAGGAAAATTGTTAAAATTATGATTTGTTTCATAATATCACCTTTATTTTATAATGAGGGGTTATTACTCTTAAATGTTCTTAAAAAAAGTCACTTTCACTAATTTTAGAATCATATCACAATCATCAAAATTACTAAAATCTTATCTATTTTAATATTCATTCCATCACTCTAATTTTTTTATAACGCCACGAGCAGGATTTGAACCTGCAACGCCTTACGGCTTCGGTTTTCTGGAAATTCATTCTCTTTAACACAGAGACAACGCGATCTGTTTAGTTGCAGATTGTGAGCTTTAAGGGACTTACAAAGTAATATCCCTTTCCGTGTGAAGTGAGGTCACTTCTTCGAGACCGACGCAATACCGGGTTATGCGATCGTGGCATAATATGTTTTATTTAATGTATTGGGCAATATTATAAAAATTTAAGCCATTATATTAACTACTATATTATTTTTATAATTTTTCACAAAAACTTAAATAAGATTGTAATTATAATTCTTGAATATGAAGTTAAATAAGAATCTTCTAGCTTTTGCAATATTTTCAATAATTGCATTGATGGTTGTTTTACCAATTTTCAAAAATATTGGCAATTTTGGAGTTGGGGATTGGGATCAACACTTTGTATATAATGAAGTACCAAGAAAAACTATAATAGATTATGGTCAAATTCCACTTTGGAACCCCTATTATTGTGGCGGTAATGTTGAATTAGCTCATCCTGAAAGTCCAATTTTTTATCCTGGATTTATTTTAGTTTTAATGTTTGGTACAGTTGTTGGATTAAAACTTCAAATTTTTATTCATCTAATTTTAGGAATGTTTGGTTTATATCTTTTATCAAAATATCTTAAATTTGGAACTTACTCTTCATTTTTACCATCAATTGTTTATTTTCTTAGTAGTTGGTTTGCACTTAGAATGAATGCTGGACATTTGCTTTATATGTCACTTGCACTTTTGCCTTATGTATTTTTATTTTACCTAAAAGCAATTGATGAGCATTGGAAGTATTCAATACTTTCGGGAGTATTTCTTGCACTAATGTTTTTCTATGCAGCAACATATCCTATAATCTTTACTTTTATGTTCTTGGCACTTTATGCTTTTTTAATTTCAATCCAAAGAAAAACAGTAAAGCCAATTATTATTTGTATTGCAATGTTAATTCTGACTCTTTTATTTTCAATGGTTAAATTTTTACCAGTTTATGAAATGACAAGTAGTAATCCTTTGAATAGAATCGATAGACAACCAATTAATTTTGGAGTGTTTGCATCTGCATTATTTAGTCGAGACCAAGGAATTCTCTCTAGAGTATATCATGTGGGAGACGAAACTTGGAATTGGCATGAATATGGTTCATACATCGGAATTGTTGTATTTGCACTTTTGTTATTATCTTTATTTTTATGGAAAAATCATTGGCCTTTAATTGTTAGTATGTTTGTATTTTGCATTTTAACACTAAGTGACGCATTTTACAATTTATGGCCAATATTAAGGCATCTACCAGTTCTTAGTCAGCTTACAGCTCCCACAAGATTTAATGTAATTTTAATATTTTGTATAGCTTTACTTTCAGGAGCAGCTCTTAGTTGGATAGAAAATAACAATAAAATCCAATTTCGAAAAATTGCAGTACTTTTCATTTTATTTGTTGTTTTGTTTGATATGTCCTTTATTAGTTACACTATTTACAAAGGGATATTTTTACAAAAGCCGATAATAATAAAACCAACAACTGATAATTCATTTATACAAATTTTCTTATGGCCAGATAAAAAATTCAATATGATGTATCCTACAATTTTAGCTGGGGCAGGAGTTACTAATTGCTATGAAAAAATGCATGTTCCAGTTGGCGCAATACCGATGTTTTCAACTGAAGGATTTAAATTTAACAATTACAAAGGCGAAGCTTATTTGCTTTATGAAAATAGAACTTTGCAGTTTGATTATTGGTCGCCTAATAAAATGACTGTTTTGGTTAATAATAAAATAGATGATATTTTAATTATAAATCAAAACTATGAAAAAAGTTGGAAATCAAATATGGCAATTGTTGAAAATAAAGATAATCTTATATCTGTAAAAGTAAAAGCAAACACTAAACAAATAACATTAAGGTATAAACCTGTTTTATTTTATATTGGTTTAATAATAAGTTCCATCACTTTGATTTTTGCATTTTTAGTTTATAAAAATTTGGATTTGTTTACTAAAAAAATAATAACCTCTAAAAAATACAAATCTAAGATGAAAAAATGAATTTTGATAATTTTGAATTGCTGCAATCTTTATGTATTAATTTTATCTATTAATCTTTAATGTGCTAATCTTTAAAAACAGTAATTTCTTACTCTTTTATATTCATGATATGGATTTTAAGTTTATTCAATTAATATGAGGGTGAAACTATGGATAATATGTTTACTAGGAGCTGGGAGA
Organism: uncultured Methanosarcinales archaeon; assembly: GCA_964604995.1. Taxonomy (GTDB): domain Archaea; phylum Nanobdellota; class Nanobdellia; order Woesearchaeales; family JABMPP01; genus JAGVYD01. Next base: position 9,527 of record CAZSAD010000013.1, on the reverse strand, counting down.
TAACTAAACTTAGTTTCAATGTTATCAAAGAAGACAAAGAATTAATGCTGTTTCCTATTTTGGGAGGATTTTTTTCATTGCTATTTATTGTTGCAATGCTTTTTCCAATGATAATTACTAGCATTACAAATGGGATAGTAACAACACCAATAGCATCTGCTTTTATGTATTCTATATTTTTTATTTTGTATTTGGGGCTTGCTTTTATTGCAACTTTTTTTAATGTCTGCATGGTTTATACTGCAAAAGAAAGGTTTAGCGGCAAGAATGCAACATTTTCTCAGAGTATACAATTTGCATTTTCAAGAATACATTTAATATTTATATGGAGCTTAATTGCTGCAACAGTTGGATTAATACTTCGAATGCTAGATAGCATTGCAGAAAGAATGGGTACTGTTGGCGAGATTATAATGAAAATTGTAATAAGCCTTCTTGGAGCAGCTTGGAGTATAATTACCATATTTGTGGTGCCTTCGATGGTTTATTATAATCTAGGTCCAATTGATGCTATTAAAAAATCGGTTGGAACACTAAAGAAAACCTGGGGAGAAAATTTAATCAAAGCAATTGGTTTGGGTTTAATGCAGTTTATTGCAATATTAGTTGGAATTATTTTAACTATATTATGTTTAATATTAGCATTACCAGCAGGTATAATTGCAATTGGAACTGTGATTTTTGTTGCAGTGATTTATTTCATTTTCATTGTTGCTTTATTTCAAGCAGCAAATAATGTTTTTAATACGGCATTATTTGTCTATGCGGATTCAGGCAAAGTTCCAAAAGGTTTTAGTGATAAAACACTTCAACACGCATTTGGAAAAAGAAATTAATAAATCAATTTTAGTTTTATACAATTTTATACTAATGCTTAAATTAAACCTTTTATTCCATGGGCAATCATTTCAATTGAAACTGCAATTAAGAAAAGGCCTAAAATTCTTGATGCAATATCCACAATTTTAGCTGGTATTTTTTCAACTGCAAAACCAAATAAGATAAAAAGTATGCCTACTAAAACAAATGCACCAATGATATTGAATAATACATTCATAAAACCAAGTTCATAAGTTTTAATTGTAATAAATGATATTGTAGCTGGTCCAGTTAGCATTGGTGTTGCAATAATTGAAGTTATACTATCTATTGTTGTTATGTGGTCATCTCTTTTTTTTGGTTTAATTGTATTGATACCTAATATCAAAAGCACAATCCCACCAGCAACTCTAAATGAATCAAGTGTGACACCAAATACTTTAAAGAGAGATGGGCCGATTAATGCCATTAAAACTGCAACAATAAATGCAGTTAAAACTGCCTTTATTGCAATATTTCTAACATTCATTTTTTTCTTATGTGCAGCCATTAAAATGGGAAATGAGGATAATGGATTTAAAAGTACAAAAATCTGAAAAACTAAAGCTAAACTAAACATTGAAATATCCATAACCTTTAGATTTTGAAATCTGTTTATATATTTTCCGATTCAACAGTTCTAATAAGTACCTATAATATGTAGAATATTTGAACAACATGTCAAAATTTATAGGATAAATTTACAAGATACTAAAAGATTACCTTAAAATTACATAAAACATAAATATGGCTAATTTTTATATTTGCTGATGAATAAACAAAATGCTTTTTTTACAAACTTTAATTGCAAATCAACTACAAAAGCGCAATTAAATGAAAGTGTATTATTATATGCTTTAGTTGTTATAATTCTAGTTGGTTTGCTTGCATTTGGCACAAGCTCAATTTTTAAATTAATAAAACAAGATTGTGAAACTGGTATTTTAAAAATGCAAAAAGAAATTACAGGTTCTGTTGAAGTATTATCGGGTAAACCTGGAAATACTGATGCATTAATTACAAAAAGTGTTTGTAATACCAAAAGGATGTTTTTTATTGATTCTAATAATGCTTTACCTGAAATGTTTACTGATTATCCAGAAATTTCAAATTCAGTAGGTACAGGTGGCAAAAATAATGTTTTTTTATATGGGAATGATGGATTTGTAGGGAGTTTTTATGCAGGAAGAATTGCTAGTCAATATCCCACTTATTATTGTGTTAATGGTAATGACAATACTTTTTCTATGAATTTAATAGGGATGGTTTTAGGTGTTGGCTTTGAACCAACTGGAAAAACACAAAGCTGTAACCCAACGATTGCAAATGAACCCGACAATTCACAGCTTGATAATATTGCTTCACAATTAAATTTAAAATCTGATTACTATACGCAATTATATCAAAATAGTAAATATCAAATTGAAGGAGTTGGTTGCCAAATAACAAATGACTCAAAAAATTTGAATATTATTATTGGATATAAACAAGAACTTACTAACTTATCCATCTACCATTTTATACCACAATGCCTTCAAGATAATTTTAATAATGGTTTTACTCTTAATTCTGATTTGGTAGTGTATCCTTTGTCTTTGAATGCGGATAAAACAAAGTCTGGTGAACAAAACCTAGTTATAACCTTTTTTATAAATTCAACAGGGAATTCCAATGGTGCAATTGTTATAAATTATGGATTTGATGAAACAATTCCAGATAGTTGTACCAATTATTGTAATATTGCTGTTATAAATAGGGAAGTTTGTTCTAGTAATAATGATTGCATATGGGGTAGAGTTTGTGCAGAAGATGGGAAATGCCATTAATAATATTCTTTAAAATAAATTTATTTTAGTCTATTCAAAAAACTATCCTCTCTTGGTCTAAACAAGAAATATCTTTTGTCATTCTTAATAAATCTTCTTTGAAAATTACCAAGATTTACTTTAAATTTTAACTATATTACATATTTCATATAAACAATTCTTGTATCAATTGGATTATCAAATAATATCTCTTGTTTACTATTCCTGAAAAATTCAAATCCTCTACCTTTAGAATCTTCATCACAAATTCTTGATTCATTAATCTTTTTAGCGTTAAAGCCATTACCTTCTTGTTCAACTCCAATAACAAATCCTTTTTCTGCAGTCCATAAATGAAATGCTTTTGGGATCTCATTTTCACTATATCTTATTATATTATCAGAAGCTTCGTGTAAAAACATGTTTAAATCATATGAATAATCATCTTCTTGAATCTCTTGTAAGGGTTTGTACTCAAATCTTTTTTTACCTGTTGTACAATATATACTATTTATCATCTCAAAAATTTTATTTTGTAATTTATTACATTCAATATACCCGTTTCTAAATGTATCAAGTGTTTTGGTATCTTTTGTTGTAAATTGCATAGAAATATAAACTGGTAAATCATTTGTTGTTCCTTTTATTTCTGTTAATGTTTCTTCTAAATTTTTGTTCCAATTTATTACCATACTTATTTTATTAATTTACCCCTTTATAAATGTTTCTATTTTGTTGTTACTAATAAGTAATGAATAGGGGATATAGAAAAAATAATGTAAAAATCGTTATCTATAATCAAAAAATGTGTTAAATTTAAATTAGGCTTTGGTGATTATTGAAGATTTTAATTCTTTAACAGATTTCCAGAAAAAATATCCTATTATTACAAATGTGAGCACCGGCGAGAACCATCCGGGTACTTTTATACCAAAGCTATGGAGTATCATTGTTGTTCCAAGAGCAAGAATTGAATACATTGCACCATTTTTGAGGTACTTATATTTTTTAACATTTTTTATATTGCTTACTGTAAGCCATCTAACAAATATTGCACCTATGCCATTTCCTATTAATATTAAGGGTAACATAAATGTAAATGCAAATGCACCAAGTATACCATCAATTGAAAAAGTTAGATCAATTACTTCAAGATAAAGTATTTTACTTAGGTCAGTAAGACTTCCTTTTTTTACCATATCCTTTTCCATTTGTTCTGCATTTGACTTGAAGCCGTGAGTTATAAAAAATGCAGTTGAACCAACTACTGCTCCAAATGCCATAAGTGGATTTTTTTTAATGGCGAGCCATACTATTAGGGTAAGAAGAACTGAAGCAATTGCGAAGAACCAAGCTCCTTGTTTTCCGATAAATTTTTCGCCCACAAGTCCATAATGTTTTGGCTCAATAAAAAGCCAGTGAAAAAATAAGAATACAAGAAATACTCCCCCACCAATTAATAATATTGGGGCTGATTGTTCGAGTGTATGTGCTATTTTCGGGTCTGAGCTAAATGAAGCAGTGAATGATCCAATCATTCCAAGGCTAGGATTGCTTACCCACAGTATTATCCATGGCAAAAGACCTCTAACTAAAAAAACAGCAATTAGTATTCCCCAAAGCAAAAACCATCTTCTTGCCTTTTTTGACATTGTTGAAAGGACTTCTGCGTTTATTATCGCATTGTCAACAGAGATTATTATCTCGAACAAAGCAAGTCCTAAGACAATTAGAATCATTGTAAAAATATCCATAAAACTTAATATTTGTTAATAGATAAAAAGGTTTGTAAAAAAAGTGTTATTCTAAATTAAAGTTAATAAAAATAAATATGCGGGTACCACAACTTAATTCGACAAATTAGTTCGCTAGAATTGAAAAATAATTTATTAAGGTTGAACAATTTCGGCATCGATTGAAAGGGGCAAGCCATATTCACGTGCTATTTTTTCTGCCCGGTCAAAATAACCAAGTTCATAAAGAGCTTTTATCAATGGTGGACCATGAGTTGCCACATTTTTTTTATTTTTCTCCAAAACAGTTTCCAATGTAAAATGACCAGCATTAACTGCATTTAAAACATCTTTTCTACTTGCATTATTCTTTAGGTCAACCATCTTACCTTTAAGACAAGTATAATGCCAAGCTATTTGGGTATAAAGATTTAATGCATGTTCCATTTTTTTAATTTTCATATCTTATCAGCTAAATTGTTGATTTAAAAAGCTTTATATTTTGTTGTTACTAAAAAGTAAAGAGTGCGGGTATCACAAGTAGATTTAGTAAATATTACATAACTAAAATAAATCTTAAACTTCAATTTGAGAATTTCTTTATATGTTTAGCACTAATTTTATCAAATCTATCTTCATATTTTTTTAGAAAAATTTGGTATTCTTTCAAAATTTTTGATTCAATCTCTTTTACACTTAAATTATGTTTTTTTGCTACGTATTGTATCAATTCATAGCCTGGTTCAATCATATTTGGAACTAGTTCTTTATTTTCTTCTAGAGCTAACATTGCAGTTGGTATAAACCAATATTTTTCTATCATGCCCCCATTTTTTCTCTTAGTTATTAAATATTCATCATCTAACATAACTTCAAGTACATCAGAAATAAGTGTCTTTGCTGTCACAATATCATAACTTTTCTTAATTTGATTTATTCTACTTACTTTTTGAGATAATCTATAAGGATCCAATGATGCATTTTCAATTTTGAATAGTAATGAAAAAGATAAATCATTTTCTATTTGTTCATAATTTGGACTGGTCAATAAAACAATACGTTGTAACCTTTTAGAATTTGGTGGTTGCATATTTGCAAACTCTTGAAATTTTTCTTTATTATACTCAAACACATCTTCACCTAAATCATGATCTAAACAAGCAGTGGTAGTTACCTCGTAATTGGGATCATCAGTTTGATTAACTTGTTTGTTTACAAATGCTACAAGTGCGGGATGGATAAATTCAGGAGCATTGTTTCGACGTACTTGATTAGGATTGTATCTTAAAGTATTTTCAATAAAAACTTCCTTATTAGCTTCGCTAAAAATTTCTGAAGGAAGAAGAGATTTTGCCAATACCTGATTTCCATTATAAATTTGTTTAATACTTTCTATTCCTATCTCATTGAATTTTTTGTGTTCTACAAGGAATTTATTGACATCCATACTTCATTGAAGAATACCCTATTAATAAACTTTATCTTTTTTTGTTACTAATAAGTAATAAATATGCGGGTACCGAGATTTGAACTCGGGACTTTCGGCTTGCCCAAATTATATCGATTCTCATCGACTATTTATGAGACCGACACTCTAACCAAGCTGAGTTATACCCGCAACTGGAGCCTCGGTTGACACGGCACTTAAGTTGGATTTTCGCTTTGCTACAATCCAACGAACTTTGATTAATTTAATTTAACCGGTCAATCTAAGCTTATCTATAAAAACATATTTTGAGAGAAAATAGCTTTATAAAAATCTTATTGATTTTAAGCTATTTTTGAACTTTTTGCATTTATTTTTAGTTTTCTCTCTAGCACTTGCTTCTACTTTAATAATATCTAAAATAGTGAATTAATATACTAAAGATACTACAAAACTACAATACTTTATTACTAATAGAAATATTTATATATTAGTGCATCTATTAGTAGTTTAAACTTGTTAATTGTGTATCAGTATACACAAATCATCAACTGTTTTCAGGGGCAGTTGGTCTATTCAGGCAGATATATTAGAGGTGGAATTTATGGAGCTAGAAACTTTGTTCACGGAACAGAAGTGGAATATACTTTCTTTACTTGCAGAAGATGATTACTCACCACTCCAGCTTTCGGAAAAAATGAATAGTACAATATCTAATGTTAGTCAAGCGCTTAAGCTTTTAGAAGCAGCTGGACTTGTTAAGAAAAAAAAGATATCAAATAGGGATAAAGGTAAACCAAGAATTCTTTTCTCGCTTGCTAATGAAAGTGCATATATTGTTACAATGACTAATGGGTTCGCTTCAAAAAAATTAGTTATTACAACTACTTATCATAAAGCAATTCTTAAAATTTGGTCAATAGAAAATACCTCTTTGCACGCAGGTTTAACACTAGCTTACATGCAAGCAATGCCCAAACTTAGTGAATTCGATGCAATATATATTTCAAAAATGCCAACGGGTTTGAATCTAACTTTTGTAACCGATGGCAGTAAAGAAGTGACAAAAATAATTTTAGCACTTGCATCAAATCCAATGCTTACGCTTAATGGTATAAAAATTACTAGTCTAAAGCCTGAGTCTTTTAAGAAAAAACAAGCTGATGAACTTTCTAGCTTGATATTTTTACATGATTCAATTACACATCTTGGAAAAAATTTAATTCTTAGTAGCAAGCTTGCAAACTCTGCAAAAGCTGAGGTGGGGTTAGTATGAAACTTCGAACTTTTATTTTTATGATTTCAACGCTAATAGCACTGCTTGCAGTATATAATGCAGCTGCTAATCCAATTGGACCAAACAGTATTCAAACTTTGAATTCAACATATAAAACATATCCTTCAACGGGAAGTGATTTACAAGCAGAAGCAGGAAATGTAACTCTTTTGATAATTAGCGATCTTAGAACAACGCATAGGTGGCAAGGTTACTATGGTAATATCACTGGAGGCATCACACTTCAAGACGCAGTTGGAAACGTGCTCTTCGATTGGTATTTGGCAAGACCTCAAGGAGAAATTTATGCTTCAAATACTTCAACTGTTTCTTGGGCAACTATAAAATGTTTTAATATGACGGCTAGTGCAACTGATCAACAAGTAACATTAGATATTTTAGAAAGCACTTTGGGAATTGCAACTACTGATAAAGATGGAGTAAATGAAACATTTAACAATACTTTTGCAGGATCATTTAGAGTTGGTGCAACTACTATTAATTCAGCTAGCGGTTGTTCTTCAGCATATATGTTTGTTAATAACACTGAACAATACACCAATTTTGTTGAAACAATTTTAACTGACAATAGCACAACTGGAAATGTTATATTTACTGCCCTACTTGAAGATGATAAATTTGGTTATGACTATAGAGAATACGATTTCGAATTAATAGTTGGTGCAAATGGAGATTTGCCAACTACTACACCTTATTATTTTTTTGTAGAACTTGAATAAAAAATTAAAACCTATTTGAGACATCTTGAGATTAAATCTCAAGAGATTTTTTTATTTTTTTTGATATTTCTTGCATTTCATTATTCTCATATTTTCTTTTTGGCCAATCAAATATGATTCCATCATTATCATATCTTGGAACTACATGTACATGGAAGTGAGGAACAACTTGTCCTGCTGCAGGATGATTATTATGAAAACAATTGTACCCATCAGGTTTTAATGAAGTATACATTGCTTTTGCAATTTTTTGAGTTAAAATATTAATTTCTTTAATTATATCATCTGGCAAATCTGCAAATGTTGTACAGTGTTTTTTTGGAACAATTAGCAAATGACCTTTATTTGCAGGCATTATATCCATAAACGAAATAAATTTTTCATCTTCGTAAACTTTCGTTGATGAAATCTTTCCAGAAATTATTTTGCAAAAAATACAATCTTCTTGGTTCATATTATCACCTTAAGTTTTGTTAATTTTTTTAATAAAACCCAATAATTAAGTTAGATAATAAATCTTATATTTAACTTAATTAATAAAATTTTGCGAAGTTATTTAAACTTTGTATAATTAAATTGATTATGGAGGAAGATAGACCTAAAATAGGTGTTGGTGTAATAATTCTAAAAGATGGTAAAGTTTTGATTGGGAAAAGAAAATCCTCTCATGGTGAAGGAACATGGCTTTTTCCTAGTGGGCACTTAGAATTTGGAGAATCTATTGAAAAATGTGCTAAGAGGGAAACTTTAGAAGAATGTGGTGTTAAAATAAAAAATATAATTTCTGGACCTTTCACTAATGATATATTTATGGAACAAAAAAAACATTATATTACACTTTTTGTTGTATGTGATTATAACGGGGGCGAACCGAAAACATTGGAGCCAAATAAATTGGATTCTTGGGAATGGATTAGTTGGGAAGAAATTCCAAAACCTCTTTTTTTACCAATTGAAAATTTAATAAAAACAGGTTTTAATCCTTGGACATACAAAAAAAATTATTTACAAACAAAACAATAACCTTCTATTTATCTAAATTTTTAATTCATCTCTTTAATTGCAATATTTACTATTTCATTTAAACTTTGTTCTCTATTTTCATCTGTGATTATAATATCTGCAATATATTTGCAAGGTTCAATATATTTATCGTGCATTGGTTTGACACTTCTTTCCCACATCTCTAAAATCTGCTTTTCTGTTCTTCCTCTTTCAACAACATCTCTTGCCAATCTACGTCTTAATCTTTCTTTTTCAGGAACATCATAAAAAACTTTTAGATTATATAACTCATTTGAATCTTTGTAGCAAAGTGAAAACATACCATCAATACCTATAATTGAATTTTCGAAGGGAACTATTTTTTTCGTTTCATTTTTTGGTGCAAAAGTTTTGAAATTATATTGCGGAAGATCAATTGGCTTACTTTGCTTTAATTGTTCTTTAAATAATTTAGAATTTATGGTGTTAGGATTATCATAATTTATTTTTTTTAATTCAGAAATTGGAAGATTTCCCATGGATTTATAATAATCATCAGTGCTTATTTGTATAACTGGAAACCCTTTTTTAGTAAATAGGTGTGCCAAACCTAATATGCCAGTTCCATTTTTACCACTAAATAAAGTCGATTTTCCACTTCCAGTTCCTCCACAAATAGCAATTAAATAGGGCATATTATTTATT
>CAZSAD010000012.1:0-42538 GCA_964604995.1 uncultured Methanosarcinales archaeon | reverse complement strand
ATAATACCTCAAGAATATAAATATTTTGTATAATTTGCTAATTTTAAGAATTTTTTAATTGTCTTTATTAAAAACTTTAAAAAAATTTATTTTGATTTTATTTTGCAAGTATTTATTTTGAATGGATAATACAATACACAAATACCAAATACAGATGTTGCTATTAGTACAATTCCTATAAGTCCAAACCAATTATGAAATTCTAAACCTAAACCTATAATGATTAATCCAACTATCGCACGAATTATTCTATCGATTCCCCCAATATTACATTCCATGCTTTCACCTCAGCGGGTCAGGTAGTTGTTATGATATTAAAAAGCTATTCTTATTTCTCTAGAAACCTATTTTATCAAAAATTTTAAGAAATTTATTTATTAAATAAGTTTAGAAATGACATTATAAGTGATTTTAAGTGAGATTACAATTTTTTCCATGCAAGAACTCTTTCAAGTGCAATTTTAAACCAAATTGTATAATGATTTGGCCTTTTTTTGACATCTAATTTTAATTCTTTGACATTTATGTATTTCCAAGCCATAACTTCATCTGGATTTCTTATTGGTGCACCATCAAATTTTCCAATAAAAACGTGATCAAATTCATGCTCAGTCATACCGTGGTCTAATTTGGCTTGATATGTAAAAGTAAAAGCTTCTTCAAATTTGCAATCAAACCCCATTTCTTCACCCATTCTTCTATGTGCTGCTTTTTTGGTATTCTCTTTTGGCCTTGGATGCCCACAGCAAGTATTTGTCCAAAGGCCTGGTGAATGGTATTTTTTCATTGCTCTTTGTTGTATTAACATTTTTCCATGAGAATCAAATATAAAAATTGAAAAGCACCTATGTAATTTGCCAGCTTTATGTACTGCATGCTTTTCCCCATAAGCAAGTTCATTATCTTTTTCATCAACAAGTATTACTAATTCATCCATAAACTTAAAGAAAAATTGAGTATTTTAAAGTCTTATTGTTTTATATTCATTTTCCCTTAAATTAAATTTTATGAAATCAAATTTTTGCAAATTTTAAATTTCAATTAGAATTACGCTTAAAATTCCAAGTCCTATTCCAACTTTATTTATTAAAGATAAATCCTCATTAAAATACAAAACTCCAACAAGAACAACAATAACCAAATTTAATACAGTAAAAATCGAAATTGCTTTTGATAAGTATTCGTACTTTAATGAAATCGCCCAGACAATAGTTCCAACAAAATAAATCAATAGTCCACCATAAAGTAAAATATTTTTGCTCTGCATTGCCCATTTTTTGAATAAAACATCTCCAACAACTTCCAACGCAACAGCTAATGCAATTAATCCGAAAAAAATAAATTTTAAAGCTATTTCTGAACCCATAAAAAAGATTAGTATGGCTAAGTTATTAAATTTTGCGCAGTTTTTGTTAGCAAAACTAATTTAAAATTTACAGTCTTAGTTTGCAGTCTTATTTTGAAATTTGTGATTTATGAATTGATGGAAATTTTAACATTGTCATTAACGCTTAAATTTATTTTATCTACAATTCCAGAATTAACCTCAAGAACATATTTTGCGTTTTTGGCTGGACCATAAACTTGGCAATTAGTTGAATCCTTACACGGCAATGCATTTTTTTCAATGTAAATTATATTGTAATTATTATCAATCCATATAATATCAAGTGGAATCAAAGTATTTTTCATCCAAAATGGATAAACTCCTTCTTTTTCAAATACAAAAAGCATTCCTTTGTTTTCATCTAATCTTTCTTGAAACATGAGTCCACTCTCCCTACTTGATTCATTATTTGCTATTGTTACATCAAAACAATTCTTTTCAAAACACACTTGTTTGCTTTGTTCGCTCTTTGTTTTTGGAATGCTATTAGAACAACTGCTAAGAATCAAAACTGTTGTCAATATCAAAAGAATAGAAATTAAATTTATTTTATTAAATTTATATTTTTTATTAAGTCTTTTTTTATTGTTAAATTGGTTCATAACAACATTAATTAAGTAAATTATATAAATTTAGTGGAAGGTAAAAAAGAATTGCCATCTAGATTTTAATGACTCTTTAAATTTTGTATTGAATTAATAATTGAAAATAAATAATTATTTTTATTTTCTAATTTGCTAATTTTATCAATCAATACATCAAAAACAAAGTTATCAATCTCTTTTTTATTTAATTGCAGTTCATATTTGTTTGAAAAAGCTATGATTCCATAAGCAATATCTAAAATATCATCCAATTTACTAATAAATACCATCTTATTAGCAATGTATTTATCTAATTCAACCCAATCTGATATTTCCTTCATTTCTTTTTTTAGTTCTTCTTCTCCATAACTCACAATCTTTTGTGGAATTTTAGATATGCAATGAAGCTTTGCATCAAATCCAAGTTTGTCTAAATTTTTATTAACATATTCCAGTGATTTTATTCTAGTAGAAACTTCTTGCCCATTTTTCATATATTCCAAAAAAATGTGAAAAGTCTCAGAATCATGGTCATAAACTGAACTTTTTTGTGGAATTTGTTCAATTGTATTTTTTTTGTGAAATTTTGATTTAAATATTGTAAAATAATTATTTAATTTCTCACTAAAACTTCCCTTATCCTTTTTAATGTAATTTAAAGAACTGTAAATTGCTCGTTGCTCTAACCATTTATTCAAAGGATCGTTCAATTTATTTTTTATCTTATCCATATTCATACCCTCTATGGTAAAACATAGAAAAAATTCAGAAATTATTTTTTATTTTTAAATTTAATCCATAATTTTTTAAAAAATGGCAAAGATAAAGTTGAAAGAACAAAACCTGCCGTTGGAATAATTGAATTAATAAATGGTTTTGGCAATTTCGCAACAAAGAAAAATAATACAATTGTAACATAAGTTAAAACTGCAATAATCATTTTTCTAGATAAGCTTGTTTCCCAAGCTTTATCTAACTCAACTTTCTTATTTCTTTGTTCAATTAACTGTAATCTATTTTCAAAATTTTTCATAATATATCCAATTATTAATCCGGATTTATAACATTTTTCTTTATTCGCCACTTTTATTTTTTAATATTTTAACTGCAATTCTATTCAAATAATAACTAACTTAATTTTTTATTTTAGTAATATCCCTTAAATTATAGTGGTATTTATATAGTACAGAACCTACAATCTTGATTATAAGATTAAATATCATTTTTATGTTATATTTTAGGTGAGAAAATGGCTAATGAATGTTTAAATTGTTATTTCAAAATATCTGAAGATAGATTATATTGCAATGAATGTCTCGAGAAATTTCAGAATTTAAAAAAATAATTTTGAATTTTTAAAATTTATAATCTTTCTAATCAAAACTAAATTATAAACTAAACTTATAAAATATAAATCCAATAAAAAAATAAATTAAAAAATAAACTTCAAAATATTGAAGTTTTTATTCATTAGGGCCAAGGCCTTTTCTATCCCTTATTCTTTTAATAACATCAACTGATTTTTCACCAGGCAATCTTTCAAAAACCTGATCAACAAGTGATGAAACGCCTTTACCTTCTGTTGCTGATCTTAATTCAGATGCCCATCCAAGCATTTCCATAACCGGAAGTTTTCCTTTTATGGTTACACCGTGGTCATCCATTACAACATCTAAAAGTTGGCCTCTTTTTGATGAAACAAGTTTTGATACTTGGCCCATATATTCAGTTGGAGCTTCAATAAGGTGTGTTTGCAATGGTTCGTACATAACTGCATTAGCTGTCATCATTGCGCCTCTAATACCTTCTCTTACTGCAGGATAAACCTGTGCTGGTCCACGATGAATTGCATCTTCATGCAATGACATATCGGTTAAAGTTACTTTCACATTTATGCAAGGTTCTCTTGCTTGTGGTCCTTTTTCCATAACATCTTCAAACATGTCAAGTATCATTTCAATTACTTCAATCATGTGAATTTTTCCTTTGGTTCCATCAATCAAAAGATTTCCCCTAAAAACATCTTTTACTGAATCAGCTGTTTTGGTATCCATTCCAGTTTCCATGAATTTTTCTCTTAAATCCAAATTCCTTTTCTTGATTCTTCCATCTGTAATCATACCTTCCCTGTATGAATTTGCAAATGCTTCAGAAACAGGTTCAACTCTAAAATAAAACTTGTTGTGTTTGTTTGGAGATTTTCCTTCAGCTTCTTGCGATGGCTTAGTAATAGATTCTCTATACACAACAATTGGTGCAGATGTTCTAATTTCGACACCCTTTTCTGTTTTAATTCTATTTTCAACAATTTCTAAGTGCAGCTCGCCCATTCCCGACATTAAATTTTCTCCAGTTTCTTCATTAATTTGGATTTTAATGCTAGGATCTTCTTTGGAAACTTTTCTTAAAACTTCAACTACTTTAGGCAGATCACCAGGTCTTGCTGGTTCAACTGCTTTGGTAATTACTGGTTCAAAGATGTGTTTTAGCTCTTCGAATGTTTGTTCTGGCTCAAATGTAACTGTTTCGCCTGCTGAACCTGTAAGTCCACCAACAGCTAAAACGTTTCCAGCAGGAACAGCTTCTATAATTTCAGGTTTAATACCATTATATACATAGACTGTTTGAATTCTTTGTCTTGTTTTTGCAAGATTCAAATAAACTTCTTGTCCTTGTCTAATTGTTCCTGAAAATAATCTTCCAGCTGCAAGTTCTTTACCGCTTCTTGGATCAATTACAATTCTTGTGATGACAAATGCAAGCTTTCCTTCTTGATTGCAATTAATCAAATCTTGTCCAAATTCAGAATCAGTTTCACCATGCCAAATTTTTGGAATTCTATATTTTTGAGCTTCAACTGGTGTTGGGTGGTGCTTAATTACCATATCTAAAATAACTTCGAATAATGGTGCATTATCCCATGTCCATTTTTTTCTTTCTTCTTCACTCATTGCATAAATTCTTTCAATATCTGCAAATTTGATTCCTTTTTTTTGCATGAAGCTAAATGATAAAGCCCAATTGTCTCTTGCTGAACCAAATGCAACGCTTCCATTTACAATATCGACTTTCCATGATTGTTTGAATTGTGGTTCTGCTAATTGTTCAATTAAAATATTAAATTTTTTAATCAAATCCAAAAATCTTTGCTGGATTTTTTCAGGAGTTAATTTTAGCTCTTTGATTAATCTATCAGTTTTATTGATGAATAAAACTGGTTTTACTCTTTCTCTGATTGCTTGTTTTAGCACTGTTTCAGTTTGTGGCATAATTCCTTCAACTGCACAGACAAGAACAATAGTTCCATCAACAGCTCTCATTGCTCTTGTAACGTTTCCGCCAAAATCAATGTGTCCTGGTGTATCAATCAAATTAATTAGATATTCCATTCCACCATAATTGTGAACCATAGATACATTTGCTGAATCAACTGTCATTAATCTTTCTTGCTCATCTGCATGCTGCCATGTTGCCATGCCTGATTCCAAATCTCCAGCATTTTTTTCAGACATCAATCCAGCTGCTGCCAAAAGATTATCTGTAAATGCAGTTTTTCCGTGATGGATATGCGCACTTGTGCAAATATTTCTAATTTGTATTGGCTTATTTGCAAGCCTAAGTACTTTATCTACCATTTTTTCGCTAGCGATCTTGATCACCTTTCAATTCATTTATTTTTATTTAATTAAATATATTTTTTCAATTAAATAAATTCCCCACTTTTATGAGGTTTTATCTTATCAGAACGTGTGCATTTCTGTTGCGTTCTTGTAAGTATGTATCTCTTTATTATTAAACCATAAAGCAATTTCTTGCTTTGCTGTTTCTAATTTATCAGAAGCATGGATAAGATTTTTTCCGCCGCAATTTCTTAGATCAGCATAAGCCATGCTCGTATGTGCAAAGTCTCCTCTGATTGTTCCAGGTAATGCTTCATGTGGTGAAGTTGAGCCAACAAGTTTTCTTACATTATGTACAGCTGCAACTCCTTCAATTACCATTGCAACAACAGGTCCTTCTGTTACATATTTAACAGTTGGAGCAAAAAATTTCTTTTCTGCATGTGCTTTGTAATGTTCACTTGCGAATTTCTCATCCACCCAAACCATCTTTAGTGCAACAAGTTTTAGACCAGCTGTTTCAAATCTCTTTAAAATCTCACCAATTAAACTTCTTGCAACTCCGTCCGGTTTAATGAGTACGAATGTTCTTTCGATCATGTTCCCACCTTCTTGATTTTAATTATCTCCCTAATTTTTTTAATTTATTTTTGAATTTTGTTCAAAAACTATTTTTAAAAAAACATACAAAAAGAAAAATAAAAAAAGCTTATTGCTTCTTTGCTTTTTCTTCTAAGGTTGTTTTTTTAACACGAGCATACTCTCCAGTCCATGTTACGGTTCTTGGATTTCTTCTCATTTTTATGAGATTTTTCTCACATTTACTTGAGCAAAAATAAAAAATAGTTCCGTCTTTTTTGACATACATTTTTCCAGTACCTTGTTCTAAGGTTTTTTGACAAAAGTTACATTTCACCATTTGTATCACTTAGTTATTGCCCCTTCCGCCTTTGGAAAGTTGTCTTGCTTCAAATTCAGTTTCTCTTAACATTAAAATATCCCCAACTTGAACTGGTCCTTTAACGTTTCTTCTAATAATTTTATTAGCATCTCTGCCTTCGAGAACTTTGCATCGAACTTGACTAACTTCGCCCCTCATTCCAGTTCTGCCTATAAGTTCTTCAACTCTTGAAGGATATCCAAAAGTAAATTGGGCTTCGCCTTTCTTTTCTCCTTCAGCGGCAACTTCCTTGCCTTCGTTTTTCTTTCTTATCTCTTTGTTGATTTGACCCATTTTTCACACCTTTGCAATTTTGATTTTTAGTTATAATCTTTAATTTCTTATTGTTGTTTAGATTATTAAATACAAATTTATTGTTTTAACAATTTGCTATTTAATTCTAAGATGATTGCTTTAGCATCTCCTTCGACTACAATTGCAATGCTTGATGTTGGTCTATCAAGTCCAGCTGCTGCTCCAAGTTCTTCCTTGCTGCCAACAACTGCACAAACTATACTTTTTTCTTCAGCTAGAAGTGGTATGTGCATAACTATTTCGGCTGGAGTTACATCTTTTGCAATTGCAACCAATTTTGCTTGGCCTTTTTCAATTGCTTTTGTTACTTCATTTGTGCCTTTCTTAAGTTTGCCTGTTGCCTTTGCTGTCTCTATTGCTTCAAAAACTCTTTCTTGTATTTCTTTTGGTAATTCTTCTGCCATTTTATTCACCTTTAATCTTTCTATCAGATTTTTTTCCGTAACTGTCTTTTATTTGATATTAGGACAAAATCAGAACACTTGTCCTCGTTCGGGCAATTTTGCCGTCATCAGTCACTGGTAAGAATAAGGAGAAATAAGGGGTTTATAAATGTTAGCGAAAAAAACCTTGTCAAGATTTTTTATTTAATGTTTTTTATTTAATAAACGCAATTTGGCCCAACTATTTCGTTAATAACTCTTTTTTGTCTTTCTGAAGAGAGTCCTTTTTGTTCCATATACTTTACAACTAGCCAAAAGACATCACTGACCCAAGTGGGGTATTGGAGTGTGTATTCTCTTTGGCAATATGGTTTGTTTTTATTTAAAAACTCAAGAAATCCTTTAGCATCAGGATACGAATCCAACTTTTCATTTGCCAACTCTTCGAGAATAACTGAATAAGTATGTCCAATTGGAGTTTCACCACCTTGTAAATTTTCATCTTTGTGTCCAACTCTCTTATCAAATAATTTTTGCGGATCTGCTCTAAATTCTTTAAGCTGAGAATGGCTCTTTAATGCATAGTTTTCATTCATGCATTCAAGAATATAATAATCTAATTTAAATCTTTCTAAATTGATTACCTAATAGTAGTTATGTCTTAAACAAAACTTATTAAACAATAAAAAATCAAAATAAAAAATAAAGTAAATAATCTTTATTCTTTAATCAAAAAAACATTTTTTTGAAAAGAGGTATCATCAAAACAACTGTTATAGCAAGATACCAATACCATTCAACTCCTAAAACGAAATTTCTAAATCCACTCCAGACAGTTATTAAAAAAAGTGTGGCAAAAAATACTGTTAATTTTACAAGTGAAATGTCATACCATTTCATTTTTTTAGTCATTTTCTCAAATTGTTTTGTTAAACACATTTTTCCACCTCCCCTGTACTACTGTATAAGGGTTATTATTTTAATTTTATAATTAATTAGTTTATAAATTTTTTGTCGCTAGTAAAAAATTATTTTTCATCAACTTTATAAATCCCTTATAAATTCTAAAGAAAAGTATTTAGGGGGATAAGAATGAAAATGATTAAATTTACAGCCATATTGGCAGGTTTACTTTTAGTTAGCGTTATTGCAGTACTTGCATAAATCAAAAAATTATAACTATAGATTTTAGATTTTCTTTTGATCAATATATAAAATTTAATTGCAATAATAAATTTATAAAAATTCTAGTAAAACATTTCATAAAATTTTTAATTGAGTTATTTTTTTCAGAAAAGTTTATATACTATATCACATTATATAGTTGCTATGGCAACAACAATACAAATAAGCAACCAACTAATGGATAGGTTAAAGACAATGAAAATGTCAGATAAAGAAAGTTATGAGGATATTATTTGGGATTTAGTTGAGGATCACATGGAACTTTCAGAAGAAACTAAACGAAATGTCACGGAAGCTAAAAAACAGATTGCTAAAGGCAAATTTTATACACATGAGCAAGTAAAAAAGGAGCTTGGGTTTTGATGTATTCTCTTATTTATTCAGAACTTGCAGTAAAACAGCTTAAGAAATTGGACAAAGAATTGCAGCAAAGAATACTTAATTCTATTGAAAGATGCAGAATACGTCCTCAAGCATACATAAAAAGAATTGTTGGTTGTAATTATTTTCGGCTTCGTGTGGGTGATTACAGAATTATTATAGATATCAATGAAGATAAGTTCATTATTTTTGTTGTGGAATTAGGGCATAGAAAAAATATTTACAAATAATTCTAGTGTCAAAAATCATTACATCTACTCTTATGATTAAATAAACTCTTTAATAATTATATTCAAAAAATAAATGACAAGCAAATAAAATAGAAAAATAAAAAAATCAAGATATTATCTTAAATTTTCTAAACCATTATTTCAATAATCTTTAGCTTGAAGTTTAATGTTTTTCCAGCAAGTGGAGGATTAAAATCAATTGTAACTTCAGTTTCGGCAATATCAACAATTGTTGCTGGCATTTGCTGTCCTGTTGGTAAGCTTACACCAAGCATCATTCCTTTTTCAAGTTTCATATCTGTTGGCAATTTGTCCTTTGGTACTTTGATAACTAAATGCGGATCTGCTTCACCATAAGCTTCACTTGGCTTTAGATTAATTGTTTTTTCTTCGCCAATTTCCATTCCAATTATTGCTTCATCAAATCCTTTGATGACTTCTCCTTCACCAACTGTAAATTCCAATGGTGCGCCGTGTTTTTCAGAATTATCAAATTCAAATCCATCTTCGAGTGTTCCAACATAATCAACTTTAATCCTATCTCCCTGTTTAACTGGCATAAAATCCTCTCCTTAAATTATAATCATCATTTAAACAAGCAAGAAACAAAAACAAGTTTTTGCAATTTTTAAATTTCTAACTTATCTTAGATGATAAAAATAAAACAAAACTGTTTATTATAAAAGCTTTTGGTATACTACCATTGCTAAACTTTTGGTATGCTGCTTTTATTTTTTATACCCAACCATGATAAAGGTTAATGTTTTTTCTTAATGTAGCTGTATAAGCTTTAAGATTGGGCATCATTATTCCCTTTAAGTCAGATGATCCTTTATCTACTCTCTCATCTAAAGTATCTGCTAAATTTATGGCAAATTTTGCAATAGTGCCTGATTCTTTAAATCCATCTAACACTATATTATTTGTACCCTTATAAATTTCAACTTTACCATTATCTCCTAAAATCCCATTTTGATAATGCACATTTATATTTTCTCCTGCAAGTTTTACACCAGTAAATATTCCGCCAACCATAGATTCTAATTTTCTTAATGCGACAGTATCAGCATTTCTAAAATCATAAAAATTTTTTGGGTTTTCTTTATTTGCTTTTCTATAAAATGGGATAAGTTCATTAGCCTCAGCAATTATTTGGAGCATTTGTTCTTTTGTTATATGGATATGTCTATTTGTTTTTGTAGTATCTTCTATAGTTTGTATTTTTGCATGGTTGTTTATATTCTTCATTTAAATCCCTCAATCTATTACAAAATTATAATTTCTTTTATCATGGTCTCATTTCATAAAAAAATTAAGTATAATTTTAAAACACAACTAGTTATATATAAATCTTGTCCAAATTTATCATTGCAAAGTAGGTATAATTGTAACATAATCGAAAAATAAATTAGAAAATGATATTTTTATAATTTTTAATTCAAATTATCTACATTCTTTCTGGTGCATCAATCCCAAGAAGTTCCAAAGAATTTCTTAAAACTTGTTTTGTTGCAATACTAAGTAATACTCTTGCTTTAGATAATTCTTCATCCTCTTCAACTATAACCTGGCAGTCATGGTAAAACTCATTGAATTTTTGAGCTAGTTCATTTGCATAATTTGCAATTATGTGCGGTCTTAAATCTTCAAATGCTTTTTTTGCTACATTTTCAAAATCAGCAAGTTTTACAGCAAGCTTTATTTCAGGTTCTTGTCTTAAAAGTGATAAATTCGCTTCTTTTGGAATTTGTGAAAATTTATCCTCAAATTTAGTTATTAATGATGCAATTCTCGCATGGCTATATTGTATATATGGACCAGATTCACCTTCAAAATTAAGTGCAGCTTCCCAGTCAAACATTACATTTTTTTCAGCACTAACTTTTAATATTGCAAATTTAACAGCACCATATCCTATCATTTTTGCAAGTTTTTCAGCTTCAGGTACATCACCATGCCTTTTTTTAATTTCAGATAATGCTTTTTCTTTTGCTTCATTCATGAATCCTTCGAGCAAAACCACATTTCCTTTTCTAGTTGACATTTTACCTTCATTTAAAAGTACAAAAGAATAATGTATAACTTTTGGTGCATCGTACCCTAATAATTTTAATGCAGCAGTTAATTGTGAAAAATATAATTTATGGTCTTCACCTAAAACTAAATAATTATTTTCTGCTTTTTCTATTTTTTCAATGTGGTAAGTAATATCTCTTAATTGGTAAAGTGAAGTTCCATCTGCTCTCGTCAAGACAAAAATGGGATTGTCTATTGGGATATCAAATCCTTTGAGATCCAAAACTTTTCTGTTTTGTTCATCAACAAATAGTTTTCCCATTTTTTCGAATTTTGCAAGTATATCATTTGTTTTTTTACTAAAAAGATATTTGCTCTCATGATCAAAAAAATCATAATCAATTCCAAATTCATGCAATATTCTTTTTTGTCCATCAATGCATATTTTAACAACATGTTCGAATTTTGTCTTTGTTTTTTCATCGCCTTCTTCTAATTTATGCAATAATTCAAAAATTTGCTTTTCTATTTCCAAATTCTCTTCAGTTTGCTTACTTATATCCATATATATTGAAAGAAGATCATCAAAAGTAACATCTTTTTTATTTTCACAGCCAATAACAAGCATTGCAATTTGTTTGCCAATATCATTGACAAAATAATGAACTTCAGTTTTAAATCCATGGAATCTTAACATTCTTGCAAGGCTATCACCAATCATTGCATTTCTTGCTCTGCCTAAATGAGGTGATGCATTAGGATTAACACTTGTATGTTCAATTAAAGCATGCTTGTTTTTTCCAATATGTGTTGATCCAAAATGATTTTTTTCTTTTAATATTTCATCAATAACTTTTGCAACAACTGCACTTTTATCAACAAAAAAATTAAGATAAGGTCCAGCTGCTTCAATTTTAGTAATGCTACCAATTGGTTTTATTTTTGTTGCAAGATCCAGTGCAATTTGAATTGGGTTCTTTTTTTGTTCTTTAGCTAGAAGATAACAAGGAAATGCATAGTCACCAAGACTTGCATTTTTTGGAACTTCAAGTACAATATCAGATATAGTTACTTGTTTTCTAATCAAATCCTTTATTTCTAATTCAAAATCTGCCATATTCAAAGAAAATACTAACTGTTTCTATTTAATCTTTGCTAAATTATAAAATTATAAGTTAGTGGATTAGAAAAATTATGAAATAAAAAAATTATTACTCACTTTCGGATTCTTCTTCCTCTTCAGAATCTTTATCCTTGGTTTCCTTTTCTTCCTTGTTAGCACTATCGTATCCTTCTAAGAAACCTTGCTCTTCTGAAGAGATTTCGTCATCTTCTAGCATTTCTCCCCTACCTTTTTCACTGTAAGGGTCTTCATCATCCACAACTTCTTCTTGTTCTTCATAATCTTCGTCTTTTGCCATACTCTTTTCTCTGAAACAACTTATTTAAAAATTTTTTTGTTTTGCAATAATTTTGATGGTAATTTCTTGTTTAGGTGGTATTTAGTTACTCATCATTTTAGGGACACTTTTGAAAAATTACTCATTTAATAGTAGTTATAAAATACATAAATTTAAAAACTACACTTCAAATCTAATTCCATATGGATAAAGCAAATAAAGCATTATTAATGTTGGATGATTTTGGAGCATTGGCATCAAGCCCTTATCAAAGTGAAGCATTAAAAAGGGAAATAGATTTAGTTGATACAGTTGAAGAAGCTGCCCAAGAATTAATAGATAATCCTGAAAAATATGCTGCTTTTTTAGTTGAACCTTTTGTGTATTTTAAAAATTGGGAAAATATTCAAGAATTACAAAATTTAATGGTGTATATTAAAAAATCCAATTTGCCAGTTATTGTTTATACAACAGAAGATGAAACTTTGATTAATCAAAAGTATGATCTTCATTGCAAAACACATTATGATATTTTTGTTTCCAAGATGGAAGAAAATGCGGTGGAAAAAATGAAAAATACATTAAACAATTTGCTTCCCAAATAAATCATTATTCTCATAAATAATTAATTTTTTTAAATACTTTTTTTTTAGTATTATGCTTCTTGTTGCTTCATTCTTTCTATTGCTTCTCTTTCTATTTTATCTATCTCATTTTTAATTATTCCAATAAGTGATTGGGTACCTGATAAAATCTCACTTTTTTTCAATAAGTGTTCTTGTGAATTTTCTTTTAATATTTTTTTAGTTGACAATTTGTACATCTTATTAGCTTCGCTTTTTAATAAGGGCAAATATTCCAAAGTATGGTATAACAATTCCAAGCTTTTTTGGGTTTTGTTATAAATAGGTTCAAAAGTTGAATCATTAATTTTAACTTGATTTTTTACTGTGTCAATTTCTATAATTGAATTTAGTTTGTAATCTAACAAATTAAACTGCGTTATTGTCAGATTTTCTTCTCTCCCAAAACCTTTTATTTCAACTCTTTCAGTTGGTCCATGCTTGTTAGCAAAAACTACATTTAAAATATAATCATTATACTTATCCGTTAATAATGAATTAACAATTTTCGGTTTATAGTTTTTTTCGTACATTTAAATGACCTAAACTATGGGGGCATTCTAGTCAAATATAAATCTTCTCTATTAAGTAACAAAAATAAAGAGAATTGTATTTTTAAGATTATATCTCAACGTTATATTAAATCAAAATATCAAATTTACATAGCACACAATTCACATTTGGTATTTATATGCAAGAATTTTATAGATAAGTTTTGCAGCAATAAAATCAGATGCTTTATCTTTCGGATTTGGTGCAAGTTCAACAACATCAAAGCCAACTATATTTTTTTTGCTTGCAACTTTTTTTAGAAATTTTAGCATAGTATACCATCCTAAGCCGCCAGGTTCAGGCGTTCCAGTTGATGGTAAAATACTCGGATCAAAAACATCCAAATCAATTGAAATATAAATTTTATTACTAAGCAATTTTATAGCTTTATCCATCCATTTTTCATTATCATATATTTTTTCTGCAAAGAAAATATCATGTTTTTTTCCTTTCATTTTTTTAGCATTGATATTATCCCATTCACTAATATCCATGCTTCTAATTCCCACACTTACAACTCCTAAACAATCATCCATTGCTCTTGCCATTGCACATGCATGGTTATATTTTGTTCCTTCGTATTCTTCTCTCATATCAGTATGTGCATCAAAATGCAAAACACTAATTTTACCATTAAATTTTTCAGCATAAGCTTTTATTGGTCCAGTAGAAATAGAATGCTCTCCGCCAATTGTTACAACAAACTTACCATCATCTAATAACTTTTTTACTTTTTCATATCCTTTTTGTGCCATCTCTTCGGGTGTTTTTGCAACAATATTTTTATCAGTGAAAATTCCAACTTTGTAAGGCTCACTGTTTGTTTCAATATCATAAAATTCCATATTTCTTGATGCATCGATAAGTGCTTTTGGTCCAAAATTTGCGCCTTTTCCCCAGCTGCTTGTCCCATCAAATGGTATTGGCACTACAACTACTTTGCTTTTTTTATAGTTAGAAAATTCAGGTGGCAAGCCACAATAATTGAAAGGCACGTTCTCTGTCATTTTATTTGAAATATATTCTCTAGTTAAAAATCTTATTCAAAAAATATTATTTTTTTCGAAACATTAAACAAATAAATTTTATAAAAATAAATTAAAAAAATAAAATTATCATCTTGGAGCAATTGTTGTTTGCTCAGCTGCCCTTGGTGAAGGTATGTGGTGACAATTATCATCACTAGTTACAAGTACAGCAACTGAAATAACACTTGTCCAAAGGCCATCTTTATTTCCTTCAGCGCTTTGCACAATATTTGTTGTTTTGAAAATTTTTCCAGATGATTTGTAAACTTGTTCTCTTTCTTCCCATGCAAGATTTGAATCAAATTCTAATCCTAATGTTGTTGCAAGCATTGTTGCAGCTAAATCTTCAGCGTATTCTCCGCTTTTTTCTGCTTTTTCTCCGTGGCCGTGGTGTTCTGAAAGATAACCATGTTGTTCTGGCTCTTTTGGTGTTGCAAGTCCAATTGCTGCACTAATTAATCTATTTGGCTCATTGGTTTCTGATCTTGCCATAACACAAAAAAGTATTTGGCCAGGTTTAATTAATTTAATTCCTTCTTCTTTTGGTATAATTTTGCAATTTGGCGGAAAAATACTGGATACTGTAACAAGATTTGTAATAGCAATTCCAGCTTGCCTTAATGCCATCTCAAAGGATGCTAATCTATCTTTATGCACCCCAACTCCTTTTGTAAACCACATCTTTGTTGGAATAATATCACTCACTTTAATTACCTCCTATTATATAACTTCGATATTTAGTTTTGATATTTTAATTTAATAAATTAATAAATCCTTTATTTTATTTTTTTATTAATTTTTTATTCAAAACAGTGCATTCGGACTAGTATTTAAATTTTATTGGTTTGAAATTTTTTAAGAGGGACTCAAATTTTTTTTTAAGGGATTTTTGTACAATTTTTAAGCTGATTTGTTTTTAAGAAAAATATTTATAGTTGCAATTTGTTAAGTAAAACTTATCCGTAGTAGGCATGAGGTGAAAAAATGTCAGTTTTTGATTGGTTTTTGAATAAAACTGGAAAAATCATGTTAATTCCTTTGAGTGCAACAATTTTAAATCACGCATCTATTTTTTTGGATGAAAAAAATAATGAGTCAGAAATTATTGCAGGAACTCCCGAACAAATTGAAAAATATCTAGCACAAAATCCTTCTAGGTTACCTCGTTTTGAAGCTAGTCATATTTCAAAAGTTGTTCCAGTAAATGTAAACTTTAGAATGCCACATATTGCACCATTCAACTGGAGTTATAAATTTGATAACAAGGAAGGAATGGCAGTATCTGAAAATCAAATTCAAGACTATACTAAACAATTAACACAACATGCATTACTTAAAGCGATTGATGAATCTTACAGCTCACTTGATTCTTCATTTAAACACATTTTCAAAACAAAAGAAGATTTTGCAAAATGGTTCTACACTTTTGGAGGGACAATTATTGTTAGGGGCGATATCATTCCAACAACTAGCTGTGAAGGAACAGAAAAGGACAACAGTAATTTAGGCCAAAAACGGGGACATCAATATAATAAAGAGATGGAAATTGCATTTAGTCAAGTAATTAATGATTTATTTGGTAATGGGAAAATTAAAGTTATTTGGAATCCACAAGTTACCAAAACAAAAATTATTTACAATGAAGATTGTGTTATTAAAGCTGCAAATATTTACAATCGAATAATCAAAAGATTATATGAAAAAGAAAAAAATATTGATACTAACTGGGTGCCAGTAAATTTATCTAAATTAACTAAAGGAGATGTTGATGAAAATCATAGATTTACTTTGGGGATTAGAAGCTTACAACTTAGATTTCCAAAATTTTACAAACTTTTAATTGACACAATGGGTTCAGCTAGAAGAGTAGATGCACACGTGAAATTTAAATTTGTTGGGGGTTTAGATGCTGTTGAAATTGTAATAAAAAAAGTACCTGTTGAACAACCTTTAGTAAAAGATGTTAGAGTACCAATTGTTGGGCAACCCTTAACCGAGATTATAAACACTGTTCCTCCACCAGAACATAGACAACTAAGGTTAATCCACGACCAATTAGCAAAATTGAAGTGGAAAGAAAAGCCATTTGTTAGGCAAGTGTTAAATAAAAATGTCCCACGAGACACAAGTGGGGGTAGCAAGTTTATCAAAATTTAGAAAGGTATTTTTTTATTTGTATTTTTTTTATTTTTCTTAACTTTTTTATATTCATCCCTATTTAGTATTTTTATGGCACAATTAAACTGCTCAAACAATAAACTAAAAATAATAGCAAGTGGAGCTGAAGCAATAATTCTAAAAAGTGAAAAAGGTATATTAAAATATCGCCAGAAAAAAAGTTATCGTATAGCAGAAATAGATGACAAGTTAAGAACAACACGAACAAAAAGAGAATCAACTATTCTAAAAAAATTAGCAGAAATAAATTTTCCTTCTCCAAAAATATTATTCGAAAATTCAAAACAAGGTAAACTCGAAATTGAATTTTTATCTGGTCCAAAAGTAAGAGACATTTTAGATACTAATCTTAATGGGTCTAAAAATGGAGTTGTTATTTGCAAAGAGATAGGTAAAAGAATAGCAACTTTGCATAATGAAAATATTATTCATGGTGATCTTACAACATCTAATATGATTTATCACAATAAACAAGTTTATCTTATTGATTTCGGATTAAGTTATTTTTCAAAAAGAGTAGAAGATAAAGCAGTTGATTTGCATCTTTTAAGGCAAGCCTTAGAATCAAAACACTGTAAAGTTTGGGAAAAAGCTTATGCTTTATGTTTAGAAGGCTATAAAGAAATTGCAAAAAGAGCCAAAGAAACAATTAATAGATTGGATGTTGTGGAAAGTAGGGGTAGATATAAAGGCAAAGGTAGTTAAATTTTGAAAAATAACACACTTTGAAAAATAACTCATTTTCAATAGGTATTATTTTCAAATATACTTTACTTTTTAATATTAACAATAGCTTTTTATACAACTTATTAACATCATTTATACATGGCAAAAATTGTAGTTCTGGGTGGAGGATTTGCAGGAGTTAATGCGGTCAAAATATTGGCAAAAAAATTAGATAAAAATGAACATGCAGTTTCATTAATCTCTAAAAATAGCAATTTTATTTTTTCACCTCTTTTGCACGAAGTAGCAGCAGGTTTTCTAAATGAAAATGAAATTATCCAACCAATAAATAAAATAATCAAAAGAAAAAATTTTGAATTTGCACAAGGTGATATTATTAAAATAGATTTTGAAAAAAAATCAGTGCATACTAGTATTGGCGAAGTTTCTTACGATTATCTTCTTATTGCAATGGGCAGTATGACTAATTTAGCGCCATGCAATAAAATATCAAAAAAAGAGAAATTTTACAGTGTCAAAACACTTGAAGATTCAATTGAAGTTAAAACAAGGTTAAATGAGCTTGCTGCAAAATATGTTGAATCAAAAAATGCTAAAAAAGAGATACATATTCTTTTCATTGGTGCAGGAGCTACAGCAATAGAAGTTGCATGCGAAGTTAGTGATTTTTTTAATAATTATTTTACAAGCTTTGGCGATAAAAATGCAATGGAACATATTAAAATACAATTGCTTGAAAAATCAGATAAAATTTTACCAAATACAACTGAAGAAGTAAGACAAGCTGTGACCACTAAACTTTTAGAAAAAAATATTGAAATAATTTATAATTCTAAATTTATTAATTTTGAGATGGGTAAAGCTGAGATAGAAATGCACGGTGAAAATAAAAAACTTGGAGTTTCTATGCTTTTTTTAGCAGCAGGTGTAATTCCATCTAAAATAGAATATGAAAATGGATCAAATACTCTTAATATAAAAACCGACAAAGATTATTTTGAAGTTGATGAATTTTTACAAGTAAAAAATTTAGAGAATGTCTGGGCAGCAGGAGATATTGCAAAAATAATTGATCCAATAACCAATAATCTTATTCCTATGTTAGCACAAAGTGCAAAAGCATCTGGCAAAAGTGCAGCGGAAAATGTGGTCAATAAAATTAAAGGAAAAAAACAAACACCTTTTTCATTTAAACTTAAAGGGTTTTTAATTTCACTTGGGCAGGCAAATGCCTTAGGCACAATAAATAATAAATTATATTCTGGTAAAATGGTTTGGTTAATCAAAAGAACTATCTACTCTTTTGAATTTTTTACATGCACAAAAAAATTATCAAGCTTTTGGAATTTTACAATTAAAGGACTTTTCAGAAAAAAATTCTAAATTAAAAAATCATCAACCTTTAATTTAACACTTAATATCAAAAATAAAAAAATAAAAATTTAGATTATTTAGACTTAGTGCTTTTTGCTTTTTTTTAGTTTGCTTTCAAGAGCATACTTACCCGAACCAAGTAGCATTAAAGCAACTAATGAACCAAGCAAAGTTAAATCATATTCAAATGCACTAAATCCTTTGCTTGCTTTGACAAGTATGATTGCAACAATCATAACTATTGCAAGTGCAATTGATGCAAATCTTGTCATAAATCCTGCAACTAGCATTAATCCACCAAGGAATTCAACTGCAACAACAAGATATGTTAAAAACACAGGTATTCCAAGTGTACTGAAAAATCCAATTGTTTGGTCTAATGATGTTAATTTACCATATCCATGAACCACAAAAACCAAACCTAAAATCAATCTTAAAACTACTGGGCCCCACTCTTTATTATGATCTGCCCATTTGCAAAATGCTTCCATACTTATCAGTCCTCCAAACAATTTATTATTCATCTCTTTTTTTACAGAAATATATTCAATTATAATTTTTAGATTAGAAAGCTTAAAAAGCTTATGTTTTAATTCACAAATAAATTATTTAAGTAAATTATTTTAAAATGTCACAAAACTTTATTAAAGGTGGATTTTCCTTTAATCTAAAGTTTTTACTAAAGCAATCTCACTGTTAGTGTAGTTCGGGAGGTTGAACAAAGTGAATACCTCCCAAGCTTCCGTGCCAGCTGAGGTCAGCAAATGGAGCCTCGTTTGATACGGCACTTAAGTACGACACTCGCTTTACTCGGTCGTACGAACTTTATTTAATCAAAAGTGGAGATGTTAAATAAAACATAAATAATCGCGATTATTCAAAGTTTTAGAAAAATCGCATCGAAGGACTTTATGTCCTTCATGTTTTTTACCAGATTTTTGTTAAAAATCTGCTGCTCTGCTAGTGTAGTCCGGTCAATCATACAGCCCTCTCGAGGGTTATATGACCATATATCCAGGGTCAGGCTGTGACCCGGGTTCAAATCCCGGGCAGAGCATTACTAAGTAATGCAATGCCAGGCGCCAGAAATCATAAGATTTCTCTTGCCGGGCAGAGCATATTATATCCATTTATAAAATTATAAAAATTACTTATTTACTAGTAGTAACAATAAACTTTTTAAATAGAAACTAATTATTCAATGAATGGTGAATTTTTATGAGTGATTTTTTTGATGTGAACAATCCGGAAGGTTTGTTTAGTGTGAAAAACAGAGAAAAGCGAGAAAACGCACGTATTGAGCAATTGAAAGATAGATTTTCTAATCAAAGTGGAATACATAATATCATAATAATGACAAATAAATATGATGATATTGATCATTATTCCAAAACAATAGAAACTCCAGATGGAAAAATACCTGATACAGTGATAATAAATGGAGAGGTATTCACACTTGATGATCATTTTGTAGTTCGTGGAGAGGACAGGAATGCACCAGTATATAAACTTACTAAAAGAAAAGATTATGACCCACTATTTGATTAAACCTTATTTAATTTTGAGATGATACAATGGATTTATTATACATCATATTATTAACATCAATTCCTTTCTTGCATTTTTTTGCTCTTTATTATTTTGCAAGAAAAAATAATCGCCTTAAATTTCTAAAACAAAATTATGCTCTTTGGTACACAGATTGGCTTTATGTACCTTTTAATATTTTATTTGCATTAATTATCGACGTTAATATTATTCTTTTAGTATCTTCAATGTTAATTGGTTTTACAGTAAATGTCATGTTGCATTACAATTTCAAAAAAATAGCAGTTTTGAAAAATGAGCAGCAAAGTTTTTTTTCAAATAACAGCAAATTCACAATAGAAGCGCACATCCATTACATCTTTGCATCAATAGAAATGGGTTTGGTGTTAACTGCATTTTTTACACCAATGCAATCTTACTTATATTATTGGCTTTTTGCAAGTGTATCAATTTATTTTATTTCATGGCTTATACTAATGAAAAAAATCCACAATGGAAAATGGGATGAATTAGAAACAACAATAATAATTTTATCACTACTTGCTATTTTTTTAAGATTGTTCTTATTTAATTTTTAATTTTTTAACTTTTTTATATTTGCATTTTTAAATCCCTAATACTATTTTCCTTTTTAATTCTAACTAATATTTATAAATCAGCCTTATAGTCTATACTCTTATGGAAGTAGTAAATATAAAAAATGTAAGTAAAACATTTAGAAAAGGTAAAAATCAAGTAAAAGCTTTAGATGATATTAATTTTAATATTAATAAAGGTGAAATTTTTGGTTTGCTTGGACCTAATGGTGCAGGGAAAACTACATTAATCAGCATTTTAACTAGTTTGCTTGAAAAAGATAGCGGCAAAGTTGAAATCCTAGGAATGGATATGGATAAAGAATTGCACGAAATAAAAAAGAAAATTAATCTTATGCTCGGTTTTACTGGAATTGGAATGAGTCTTAGTGTTCAAGAATTTTTAAAATACTATTGTTTACTCTACGAACTTTCCAATGCCGATGAAAAAATAAAAAACGCACTCGAAGCAGTAGATATGCTCGATAGAAAAGATCAAATAACGCTAGAATTATCTTCAGGATACAAGCAGCGTTTAATGCTCGCAAAAGCTCTTCTAAATGAGCCACAAGTTCTTTTGCTAGATGAACCAACAGTTGGTTTAGATGTCGATATCGCAATAAAAATTAGGGCACTAATTAAAGAGCTTAAAAGAAAAGGCACAACAATTTTACTTACAACCCATAATATGTATGAGGTTGAAGAATTATGTGATAGGATTGCTTTAATTTCACATGGAAAAATAATTGCACTTGGGACAGTTGAAGAAATAAAACAGCTAATAAAAGTCGATAAGGTAATTGAAGTTGAAGTCGACGACATTGAATCATTTGCAGCACAAATTGCAAAAGAAAAATTTGTTCTATCAAGCAAAGTTTTCGAAGATGTAGTTCATGTAAAAGTTGAAAGCTATAGCTATGTAAAAAAAGTAATGGCATTTTTGTCAAAGTCAAATCACATTATTTATTCAGTTAGATTAATTGAGCCAACTTTGGAAGAAGCATTTTTAGAATTAACTCACAAGCAGATTACAAATAAACAAATCAAAATAAAAAAATCGAATCTTAAAAATAGTGAAATGCAATGATAAAAAGAATACAATCACAAATTTACAAGAATTACTACGTTTTGCTTAGAAATTTCTTTAGATTATTTGATGTGACAGTTTGGCCATTAATGTTGTTATTTTCAATTACATTATTCGTTAACTTTGTTCAAGCAGACAGTAAAGTTGTTGCAATGGTTATATTAGGCGTAACTGGCTGGAGAGCAGTTTACCATATGCAAATTGATATCACAACTAGTTATATGGAAGAATATTGGAGTCATTCATTAAACCATTTTATAATTTCACCAATAAAAATTTTTGAATTCGTAATAGGAAATGCAATAACTGGATTTTTAAAATTTTTATTTGTATTAACAGTTTATTTAATAATCGGGTATTATGTCTGGGGATTTTACTTAGTTAATATTCCAATGTTCATTTTTGGAATTTTTGTACTCTGTGTTTTTGGTATTGCACTTGGTTTAATTTCATTAGGAATAATAATCATCTATCATGATAATGCCTATACAGCAGCTTACATTTTTCCAGACATGCTAGTTTTACTTAGCGGAGTTTATTATCCCATTACAATTTTTCCACAAACACTTCAAAATATTGTAAAATTTATTCCAGCAGTGCACGGGTTCAATGTTTTAAAAAGTACAATTGGTCTTGCCACAATTGATTATTTTATGTTAATTACAACAAGTATTGTTTGGTTAGTTTTTGCATCTTTTTTCTTATCTTTCTGTTACAATTATGCTAAAAGAAAAGGCAAATTGGGAAGAATGAGCTAAACTTATATTTATAATAATATCGCAGTACTATCTAACACTTGATAGAAAAAAGAATTTCTTTCCTTTAGGTATAATGTTTTCATCTCTTAATATTCTTTTTAAATTTCGTTCCTTATAATTTTCCTTTTGAAACAAAATTTGACCAACTTCTGATTTTAGTTTATCATCAATCCAAACATATTTTTTGATATGTTTGTTTACTTCATCTTCAATCTGTGATTCAGATAAGTGTTTAACTCTAGAATATTCACACGTTAAAATATCAAGAAACATCATTTCTTTTTGATTTCCCCATTCTTTACATGCTTGTTGTTGTACTAGATAATCATCAACATAAGGATCTGAGTTAAATGGTGGGTCATGATGTGTTTTCTCGTGCAATGTTAAAACTTTAGTTGCTTTTTCAAATAAAGTTTTATCAATAGAATAAAACTGTGTTGCAGGATTCAAGAATAAAAATCTGTAAATTATTTCATTAGAACGACCAGTGCTAGCCAAATTATTTCTAAATCCTTCAAATGGAAATTGTGTGTCAAAGTTTATTTTTGTAAAGCCGTAACTTTTGGCAATATTTTCTATTCTACTTTGTATTTCAGGTTTTAATTCTAAATCTGACATACTGTTTGCAATAATACTTCCTATTTATACTTAATCCTTTTATAACTACCAATCAATAGTTAAAATAACAAGGTTTATAAATCGCTGTTTAATTCTAATTATAGATACAAATGAACACAATCCAAAATTTAAAATACAAAGTTTTAGACGCAGCTAATTATACAACTGAACATAGATTTGATTTTGTACAATTCTACCCTACCAAAACTTTATTGAATCAGATAAATGATATGCTTCCAATAAGTAATGAAATAATGGT
Source organism: uncultured Methanosarcinales archaeon (assembly GCA_964604995.1). GTDB lineage: Archaea > Nanobdellota > Nanobdellia > Woesearchaeales > JABMPP01 > JAGVYD01. The sequence continues at coordinate 18,810 of CAZSAD010000012.1, read as the reverse complement.
ACCTTTTTCTGGATTTGCACCAAAAGGAAATTTCAATGAGTCTGGCAAGTTAACTTTAGGAGGCATAATTGACGGTGAAAAAATACCAAACACCAAAGTTACTAGCCTAATAAAATATGCAACTCCTGACAATTCAAATGAAGAATTAACTGATTTTGTTACAGTAATGGAGAATCAATATGTGAACAAAGAGGTCATAAGCAAATTAAAAGAATTTTTATCCTTAAATTATCATGTTGAAAAGTACTCGCGCAAGGTTGTGAAAAATACCTTGCCCACTTTTGTTGAAAAAATATCAAAAGAAAATTCCGTTAAAGAAAAAAATTAAAATAAATAATAATTACATTAATTTTTTCGGGGGCATGTAAAAATGAAAGCTAACGCTATTAAAAGAAAGCCACAAGGCAAAGAAAATGTAACTGAGGAAGTGCTTGTTAAATTCAAAGAGCCTGTAACAGTATTTGATTTCTTTTACAAATTACTTTTAAGTATGGATTGCACTCAATTAGCTGGCATATTAAACAGCACTGATGGTGGCATTATTCATCGTCCTTATTCATCATCTGTTGGGCTAGGTTACCTAGCAATGGGCGGTAAATTTAAGGGGAAGAACTATGATCAAGAATCTGTATCTCTTTGTGCAGAATTTAAGGTTCCTGGTAATGAATACAAACCTAAAAATCCAAATACTCATAAAGCAGACAAAATATCTTTAAGTTCATTAGTTTTACCAAATGGTTCTATTATTAATGGTCTGAATAAAATTATTGCAGATGACAAATCACCATATAAAATTGTAGAAACTAAAGATACATTATACAATTCTGTAAGATAACTAATTAAATAATAATTAAATATAAAATTAAATTTTAAGAGCATATAAAATGGAAGACACAAACAATTTAAAACCCAAGCCAAAAGGCAAGGAAACTTTAAATGAAGAAATATTTATTAAATTTGAAGAGCCAATAAATGTATATAATTTCTTTGTCAAATTATTGGTACATATGGGGTGCACTGAACTGGACAGTCTAAAGGCTACAAGTCCTGCTACTCCCTCGGGTAGACTTGTTAATATAAATTATCTAGCAATTGGTGGTAAATTTAAGAATGTAAAATATGATGAAGAGCTTATAACTATCGATGCTGAATTTAGTGTTCCGATAGATAAGTATAAATCTATGAGTAATACTAATACAGGCCAATATAAAGCAGACGAAATATCTTTATACACATCGGTTTTACCAGAAGGCTCTATTGTTAAAGGTTTAAATAAAATTATTGCAGATGACAAATCACCATATAAAATTATAGAAACTAAAGATACCTTATACAATTCTGTAAGATAAATTATCAAACTAAAAAAATCAAGATGATAATAAGTGAACACTCAAAATAATTTTATCAATGATATTGCTAATGGAAATCTTAACGATTATAATTTTGATAGAACTATAGACGGTTCATGGCTCAGTAAAGATATTTTTGCTTCTGGTTTAATGGGGAATTATTTGGGTACAATACGTGCTGACGGAGAAATAAAAGATAAAGATAATCACATCCTTGGTAAATTAAAACAATTGGAATCTAATTCTGCTGAATTATATAACAATCTTGGGGGGTTAGTTGCAACATTTGAAAACAAGGGTTTTCTTGGACGAAAATCAGAAGTTAAAAACAAAGAAGGCAAACTAGTTTATCAAGGAAGAAGAGCATATTTGATGGTAGAAGCATTTTTAGAAGCATGCCTTAAAAGAAAAGGTTTAGAAAATACACCAAGAGATCCATTATATTCAGAATAAATAAAAACTAAATAAAAAAAGAAAATTAAAATAAAAAAGAACAAAAATAAATTTAACAATTAAGTTCCTTCTCTCCATTCATCTGCATATTTTTTCTGGGCAGCAGTTTGTTCATCTTTTTTAACTCCCAATACATCAAGTTGTAATCCTGAAATCATATCATCAATTTCTTCAGGTAGGGTGTAAACTTTTCCTGTTAATTTGCTTTTATTTTTAACGCCCCATTCAACTGCAAGCGCTTGTCCGCAAAATGAAAGTGCCATAACAGTTGAAGGATGCCCTTCAGCACAAGCTAAATTTACAAGTCTTCCTTCTCCACAAAGATAAACTTTCTTTCCATTTATTGTAAATTCATCAAAGTAAGGTCTTATTCTTCTAACTTTTGTTGCAATTTTTTTCATGCCTTCAACATCTATTTCATTGTCGAAATGACCTGAATTTGCAAGAATTGCACCTTCTTTCATAAGTTTTACATGTTCAGCAGTTATGATGTGCTTGTTTCCAGTAACAGTTACAAAAATATCTCCAATCTTTGCAGCATCATTCATTGGCATAACATTCCAGCCATCATTTTTAGCTTGCAAAGCTCTAAAATTATCAACTTCAGTAACAATTACATTTGAACTCATTCCACGAGCTCTTAAAGCAACGCCTTTTCCGCAATCTCCATATCCAGCTACAACAAATACTTTTCCTGCCATAAGTGTGTTTGATGCTCTTAAAATGCCATCAATTGTAGATTGGCCAGTTCCATAATAATTATCAAACAAATGCTTTGTTTTATTTTCATTTACTGCAACCATTGGATATTTTAAGACTCCTTCTTTTTCCATTGCAACAAGTCTAATTACACCAGTTGTAGTTTCTTCGCTTCCACAAATAATATCTTTAATTAACTCTGGTCTTTTTGTGTGGATTTCAGTTACTAAATCGCATCCATCATCAATTGTTATGTGCGGCTTGAAATCAACAACTTTTTTCAAATTAGAATAATATTCTTCTTTTGTTTCGCCCTTCCAAGCATAAACATCAACACCTTCTTTAGCAAGAGCTGCTGCAACATCATCTTGTGTTGAGAGTGGATTGCATCCAGTTATTGAAACTTTAGCTCCGCCAGCAATAAGTGTTCTAACCAAAACTGCAGTTTCTTTGGTGACATGTAATGCCATTCCAACTCTTAAACCATTTAATGGTTTTTCTTTTGAGAATCTGTCTTTGACTTTTAGCAAGGATCCCATTTGGGATTCTGCATATTCAATATTCATTAGGCCTTGTTCGGCCAGTTTAATATCTTTAACTTGGTATGCCATTGTAAATATGTGGGTTAATTCTTGATTTATATATTTTGCTTAATTAAATCGTCTAATAAAAATAAATTATTTTTTATGTTGTATTTTAGGTTATATTTTTTTATGTTTTTTCTCACATGTTTTTTCATTCCATTAAAATATTCACTATGGGGTAATAAAATTAAATAGATTTATATAAAGATGGTTTATCCACTACAAATGACATTTTCGACTGAAAATTCTTTAGAAGAACATGTAACACATTTGTTAAAATTAAGTGAAGAAGGCAAGAAGCAGATTTATTTAAGTCTTGATTCTATTCCTATAATTATTGAGGATAAGGATTATGACAATCAAAATAATAACAATCAAAATGATACTAATCAAAATTATACCAATTTGATTCATAAAAAAGTTGAATTGGAAAAACGGGTTCTAAAAAAAGTTGCATTCTTTGACACTTATACAGCAACAAAAATTCTTGAAAGTGGAAATGATATTACTGCAATGTTAATCGCACTTTATTCAAATGATCTTTCTTTGGGAAATCCACTCACTTTTTTTCCGAAAAAACAAATTAAAACTATTTTGCAACTTGGTGAAACATTATTCAAAAAAATGTCTTTAGGACAGGATGGATATATTGCTCATACAGATATTACTGATGAAATGGCTACTTCAGAACAAATACTTAAAGATTTTCAAACTGAATTTAATACAGATAATAAAAAAATAATATCACCCTATCTTGATGCCAAGAACTTAGATTCGATTGCAAAATTGTTTTCAGATAAAATGTATGTTGATAGTGCTGTTGAATTCTTAGAAAATATTGATAGCCAACTAAACAAAATTTATGATTGTTTAATATTTACGAGAAAATGTGAGAAAATTTCTTCAGAATATTACAGTGTAAAAGAATTCAAAATTCCAAAAATACAAATCATCGGAGAAACTAATCTCTTTGCATCAAATGTCTCATTGAAAAGTAAAAAGGTAAGTTTAAAACAATTAAAAGATACATGGAATTATGAAAAGAGTGATAACAATGGGAAGAATAATAACAAAGTACCTGAAGATACAAGATTAAAAGTTTTTGCCAATTCCTACAAATTAACACATTTAAAAAAGGATGTTGGCATAAAACTTTTAGACGATATAATAATTCAGAATCATTTGCCTTTAGTTTTTTATGCACTAAATTTCCTAAAAAATGAACACCATTTTAGATTAAAAAATGATAACAATGTTTTGCAAAATGGGGATTTATTCATGATGGGTGTTTTGGGATTAACTCAAGCCACACAACGCTACGATCCATCAAAAATATATTCTAAAAATGGACAAATAGTGAAATTTCAAACATACGCATTAACTAGAATAAAAGGTGCGATAATTGATGAGTTAAGAACCTGTAATTTTCTTCCTGCAAACGTAATGGGAGAATTATCAGCTATTGAAAAAGTCGAAAAAAAATTTATCAATATTCACCTAGAATTTCCATCTGCAAGTGAACTATCTTATGCATATCTTCATTCTATAACCCCTTCAAAAGAGGATATAAACAATTCAAAGGAGGAAAAGGGAGGTCTATATAGGGCTCAAAAACTAGTGCAATTATATCAATCCGCAAGAATGTATAACTCATCTAATTTTTTAAGTCTTAATAAAGACACTAATAAATCCGATGAAGAAGTTTCTTTAATTGAAGTGCTAAAAGATCCTAGTAGTAAAACACCTGCAGAAATCATGGAAGAAAAGGAAAAACAAGAAATCATATCCCATCTTATTCAAAACAATATTAAAAAATCAGATAGGGATATTTTAGCTACTGTTTTATATTTTTGTGCTACTGATTTTGATAAAGCAATGGATTATATTGGTCTATTTGACCAAAACCAAATCAATCCTTCAGGGGTTGCAAAAATTAATGACTTTTACCTAAACTCTAATTTTGCTTCAGAACATAAACACTATGCAGTTAGTGTGGGGAACATCCCCTACACTATACTCGGAGAATTATTAAATGTTACTACAAGTAGGGTAAGTCAAATAATAGATCATGGGAAAGTGAAATTAGCAAAACTTCTAAATGAACAAGGTTATAATTCAAAAAATTTATTAGATTAATTTCATTAGATTGAATATCATTTTATGTGGTAAAAGTGGTAAAATTTTAACTCAATTTTTTTAAATATTTTTTCAAACTTCTTTTCGACTTCACTAAAAATCTTTACCACCGTAAAGTTTATATAGTAAATATATATTTAGAAATAGTAACATAACAAATAACATCATACAAAACCATATACAAGACTATTTATCCTAATAATGGGTGGGTTAAACGAGGGATGGACAATGAGAAATATATTGCCTAAAATTTTAGTTCTAAGCTTAGTAATACTATTATCGACTGTATTTTTAATTGGATGCACACAACCAAAGCCAGAAGATCAAGTATGCATTCCAAAAACTCCATCTCCTGCTGTTGTATTAGAAGGAAACAATGTTACAATTGTTTCAGTTCAAGAATTAACTCCAAATCAAAGTGAAATTATTTCAAATTCTAATCAGGAGAATACTAATCAAGAAAGTACAACTCCAATATCTAATCCAACAACTACCACTCAAGAGCCAATAGTTGCTGATAGGTTATTTATGAAAGATGGTGTTCCAACAATTGAAGCAACAGAAGGTCAAATTGTTGATATCACTTTAAAAGCAATTGACCCTGATAAAGATAATTTACTCTATACCTATTCAAAACCATTTAATGCAAATGGAACTTGGAAAACAAAAATCGGTGATGCTGGATCTTATTTTGCAACAATAACTGCAAGTGATGGTAAAGCTGAGACAACTCAAAAAGTTCAAGTAATTGTTAATGTAGGCAATAGACCTCCAAAAATTTCAAAAATGGGAATAATATATGCTAATGAAGGAGAAACTATCAAATTAAATCCTACAGTTACTGATCCACAAAATATGCCAGTTACAATAACTTATTCTGACTGGATGAACTCAAACACTAAAGTTACAACATATGGTGATGCAGGAGAATATTTTGTTACAATAACTGCAACAAATGGAATCACTTTTTCATCTGAAGATATAAAAATAATAATAGCAAAAACTAATAGAGCTCCAGTTCTTGGTGAAATATCTGATATAACTGTAAACGAAGGAGAAATCGCAAAAGTTAGTTATTTTGCATTAGACGCAGACAAAGATCCACTTACAGTTACATTTAGTAAACCATTCAATAAAGATGGTGTTTGGAAAACTGTGATGGGAGATGCTGGTTCATATGCTGCAACAGTAACTGTAACAGATGGTAAATTAACAGATACTAAAGCATTCAAATTAACTGTGGTGCATATAAACAGAGCGCCTAGCATAACTAACATAGGAACTATTACTGTTAAAGAAGGAGAAACTGTAAAATTCAATCCAATTGTAAATGACTTGGATAATGACCCAGTTACAGTAACTTATTCTGGTTGGATGACAAGTAACACTTACACTACAATCTATGGAGATGCAGGTTTACATGAAGTTTATTTAACTGCAAGTGATGGCAAAGCATCCACAAAAATAACAGCACTTGTTACAGTGTTACATGTTAACAGGCCACCAGTTTTCGTTTTACCTAGTAATTAATTAAGAATATTAACCAATATTCTTTATTTTTTTATTTATTAAATTTTTATTTTATATTTCTGATTTTTATAAAAATAGTTTAAATGTAATTATTTAATAAATAAAATTAGAAAAAAATAAATTTAATTCATAGAAACTTTACCAAAACATTTTTTTGAAGGGTTTGAGTACGAAATAAATTCACCATTCTCATTTACTATGTGCCTTGCAACTTTTAACGTCCCATCATTTTCGTCTTCTGAATCCTTTTTTAAATTATAATTTCTAACTTCTTCAATAGCTCTATCAATATCAAAAGTATCAGTTATAAGCCCGTATTCAATACTCCCATTAGATCGCATCTCAACAATTCTATAAGCGCCCTTTGGAGCTTTTAACACTGCATTATTGTAAGCACCTTCAATTTGATATATTTTGTTTTGTATGCCATTTTGTATATCATCTTCAATATTTTCATTTTTGATAGTATCATCTATTTGTCCTAAAATTTCATTTCCCTCATTAAGTGCTTTACTATAATGTAAATAATTTTCTGGATTTCCCATTCTATCTAAAATTATTTTTGCATCATTAAAAGCATCACTACTCTCTTTAACATATTTAGAAAGTAAAGGCATATTTACTTGACCATCAACAATTGATTCTTTAAGAGATCTAACTCCTGAATTCATATTAGCAAGAAAAGATCTAGCTCTAACTTCTAATGGTGGATTTCCATCATAGACATTTGCCATAAAATCAATCATTTTTGCACCCCAATGTTCAAATTTTATATTTTAATTTATATTTTAATTTCTTTAGGTTTGATTCAATTAATAAATACTTAATGTTATCATAATAACAAAAAAGTTTAAATACTGTTATTTATTTCTTAAATTCATGCCAACAGTAAGTCATATTGTAAAAAAAATAATTACACAAACTCCTTATTTAGAAGAAGCATTAGACAAAGGAATACTCAACTTTGCAAATCTTGCAGAATATTATCAAGGACAAATTGAAAAAGAGCTTGGACAAAAAGTAAATGGGCCAGCTATTGTTATGGCATTTAGAAGACACGCAGAAAATATTGAATCAAAAAATAAATCTCTTCCAAAATTTGATTATACCTCAGAAATTGTGATGAAAACAAATTTAGTTGATATTTGTGTAATGCATTCAACTGCTTTTTTTGCTAAACTTAAAGACATTTACAAAGCAATTGACTATGATAAAGGAGATGTATTAAATATCATTCACGGAAACAACGAAGCAATAATTATAACAAATGAAAAACATAAAAAAACTATTCTTTCAATATTAAAAGATGAAAAAATAATTAATACTTTAGAAGATTTGGCATCATTCTCTTTAAAATTTAATCCTCAATTTCTATCAACACCCGGAATAATTGCAGCAGTTGTAAAACAATTTGCCTGGGAAGATATAAATATTTTAGAGCTTGTTACAACAAATACTGAAATGACATTCATTGTACAAAAGAAAGACATTAATCGAACATACAATGTTTTGGAAGCATTAGTTGAAAAAAGAAAGAAATAACTAAAAGGAAAAAATAATTTTAAATAATTAGTTATATAAACTCCTTTAATCCTTTCTGCAATATTTTATTAGCAATTTTATCATCTTTTATTTTCTGCTCTTTTTTTCTATCAAAAAATTCTTTGGCTTTCTCTTCTTGATTTTTATCAATTTTTATTTTATCAGTAAACTTAGAATTTATGTTATCATCAGAATCAATTGCTAAAATTTTGCTGCCAATTTTCGGTACGCCATACAACCCATCATATCCCGGGCTAATTTCAATTTTACCATCACGATTTGCAAGTATTGCATCAGTTAAATCACTACTAACCAATTTTAAAAGCTCTTCTTTTTCAGTGTACATTAATACACTATACTCATTTCTATCTTGCTTTAAATTGACTAATTTATAATATTCCTGCCAAACTTTTTTACTGGCAATTGGGCTTCCAATAATACCTGAAATTAATTCTGAAAGTGGAATCATGCTTCGAAATGGAACTGCACCTTTGGGCACATATCCATCTTGCCTGTCTGCAAGCTCTTCTACTCTTTCAAGAACACCAACAGTTAATTGTTTTTTACAAACAGGACAGATATTATTTAATTTTTTAGCTTCTCTTGGAGCTAAAACAACATTGCAGTTCCTATGGCCTGTGAAATGATATTTTCCAAAATTTGGGTCAACTTCAATTGTTTCAATAAAATTATTTCTGGTTCGAATAGCATTAATTAAATTATCATAAGTAATATTTTTCATTTCAATTACATTTGCTTCTCTTCCAAGTCTCCATGGCCAGAACGAATGCAAATCTGAATTTGAAACAAGTGTATATTTGTCAAGTTGTGATATTCTCCAATTCATTTTAGGATCGCTAGAAAGACCAGTTTCAAGAGCATGAATATGTTTTGTTTGGTCCAAAAAGCAATCTTCCAAATTATCAAATCCCGAATTTGCTCCAAAAAGGCTAAACCAAGGGGTCCATATATGCGCAGGAATTATCTCAATATCTTTATCAATTTTTTTTAAGTCTTCAACCAATGTATAACAAGGATATTTTCCAAATATTGGTCTTCCATCAGATTCAATTTTTCCTTTTTTCGATAAAAGTAAATTTATCTGGTCAACTACATCAAAATTTTTTGCAAGAATTATATTATGCACTTTTCTAACTTTACCCCCTTCTGAATAAATATTTGAAAGTTCTGCTGATAACACAAAAGGAAAACCATTTTTTGTTTTTGGAATGCCTGAACCATCTTCAATTAATTCTGATTTTAATTCTTCTAGCCATTTTGGATGTGTAAAATCTCCAGTACCAAGTAGATGTACTCCTTTTATTTTAGAATATTTTTCAAGATTTTTAATTGCCAAATCCTTGGATGTTGCCATTGCATAGCGCGAGTGAATGTGAAAATCAGTTATAACTTTCATTTTATATTAACAAAAAGTAGAAGTATAAAAATATTGACACCAATTGAGTTTGCAATGATTAGATTTATAAAATAAGGTTTAATCTGTGTTCAAATGGGAGTGAAAAATCAGTCTTCGGACAATGATGACGAAATATCTATTGATTTTTCTAAAATAACTAATTTTTTTAAAGGCAAAAAAAAGAAACAAGAAGATAAAAAAGAAGACAAAAAATTTGATAAAACTGATTTGAAAGAGGATAAACACCAGCAACATAAATCAAAAGATACCAAAACTGAATCTTCATCTGATGATGATGTTTCTATTGATTTTTCAGGAATTAAAAATTGGTTCAAATCAAAAAAGCATTCTAAATCAAGCAACGAAGATAAAAATGAGAAAACTCAAAAAGTAGATTCCAAAAAAGAAAAATCAGATGAGGATTCTGATGAAGTAGAAATCAACTCTGAAAGCATGAAAAAATTTACAGATTTTATTTCTAAATATGGTGTATATTTTCTAATTTTAATCCCAATTTTCCTTACAATTTTTGTTAGGGCACAGACAATTAATTTAACAATCACAGAAGATTGGGCAAAATCAAGTGTTGAAAATTATTACAAAAATCAAATTGCAACACAAATAAAATCTCAAAATCCAAATTTACCCGATGCAAATTTCCAGCAGCTAGTTGAACAAAATTATGTGGATTTTGCAAAACAAAATACAGTGCAAATGCAGCAGCAAGTTGATGCAATTTCAACACAGTACAAACAATATTTCTCTTACCAATCAGGAACACACACTTACACTTACATGGGCGACATTGATTCTTATTATTTCTTAAGAATGGCAAGAAACCTTGATGAAAAAGGTAGGCTTTGCGATGTAATGGAAAATGGCAAATGTTATGATACTTATACTCTTGCTCCATTAAGATTAGAACAGCCAAAAACTTTGCATCCTTATTCAATATATTATACTTATAAAATATTAAAACCTTTTAATCCTGATTTAACATTAATGCAAGCGCAATTAATGGTGCCAACAATTTATGCAGTAATTCTTGCAGCATTGGTTTTTATCATGATGTTAAAATCCTTTGGTCCACTAGCTGCACTTACCAGTTCAATTTTAATATCTGTAAATCCAATTTTCTTAACAAGAAGTTTAGGATCAGATACTGATATTTACAATATCTTCTTTCCTGTTTTAGTAATCTTTTTTGCTTTCGAAGCATTTACTAACCAAAGCTGGAAGAAAAAATCAATCTATGCATCTTTGGCAGGTTTATCAATGGGAGCTTATAGTTTTGCATGGATAGGTTGGTGGTATTTATTCTATTTTATTATTCTTGGACTTTTGGTTGATTATTTTGTGTTTGTTTTAAGAGAACATAGAATTTCAAAATCACAATCCAAAAAATTTGATTTAAATAAACTAATTAAAAATAAAAGATCAATTGATTTGATTGCAGTATTAATTCCCGTTATATTTTTTACATTTTTATCAGTTTGGATAATTATTGGCATCAGTCCACTTTCCCAAGTGATCGGTGGTCCATTAGGGTTTATTACAACAAAAGTTGCATCAAATCCTAATCTTTGGCCAAATGTGCTTACAACAGTTGCAGAATTCAATTCTTCCTCTCTTGGACAAATAATTGGACAAATGGGCGGGAAATGGATATTCTTCCTTGCAATGACTGGTTTTATTTTAGTTATATTCGGTAATTATAAAAGAGTAAAGAAAAATATTGTTCTTTTTTTACTTGCATTATCAATTATTTATTATCTTGTTGGTACAACTAGTGGAACAAGTCTTGGTCCAATGGCTTATTTAATACTATTTTTTATTCCCTTCATTTTAGGCTCTTATTTAGCATACAAATCTGATGAAGATTTGGATTTAAAACTTGCAGTCATGTTCTTTTTGTGGGGAGCAGCATCAATTTATGCAGCACTAAAAGGAGTAAGATTTTCACTTTTACTTGTTCCACCAATTGGAATAGGTGTTGGTATCTCTCTTGGATTTTTATATGATTCCATATTAAAAATATTTGAAAAAGCATTCGATGTCAAACATTTTATTGTATCATTTATTGTATTTTTAGTTTTGGCTTATCCTCTTGTAAATCAAGTACAAGGTGGATTTGCAACAGCCAAAAGCTACATCCCAAATGTCAATGATCAATGGTATGATGCTTTAACAAAAATTAAAGAGGATTCAAAACCAGATGCTATCATAAATTCATGGTGGGATTTTGGACATTGGTTTAAATATTTTGCAGATAGAAGAGTAACACTGGATGGTTCTTCACAAAATAGTCCTCAGCTTCATTGGCTTGGAAAAGCACTTTTAACATCTGATGAAAATGAAGCAAGAGGAATACTTCAAATGTTAGACTGCGGTGGCAATAATGCATTCGATGCAATTAATAATAAATTAAAGGATATCCCTAAATCCATTAATTTACTAAATAAAATGCTTCTTGTTGATAAAAGTAGTGCAAAGAAAATCTTAAATGATGCAAGTTTTTCAAATGATGAATCTGAAAATGTATTGCAATATAGTCATTGCAATGCTCCAGAAAATTATTTTATTACTAGTGAAGATATGGTAGGTAAAGGCGGAGTTTGGGCACATTTTGGCAGTTGGGATTTTGATAAATCCTATATGCACTCAACTTATGATGGTACTGGTTCAGAATCAAAAGCAATCCAACAAATCATGGCTGAATTTAACTTATCAAAAGAAGTTTCAACACAATATGTTAAAGAGATTAGAAACTTGAAAACTGATAATGATGTTAATGCATGGATTGCTCCATGGCCAAGTTATATGCAAAGTGAAACGCCATGCTTACCAAAATCAAATTCAACAGTTGTTGTATGCACAATTCAGCAATTGCCTGTAGAAATCAATACTACTGATATGGATACATTCATAAATACTCCTCAAGGAGTAAAAAGGCCAAATAATATTGTATATACTACTTCAACAGGAATTGCTAAAAAATCATACGACCAAGATTTAGCAGGATTTGGTATAGTTTTACAAATTACACAAGATGGTTACACTTCATTATTCATGGCGCCTGAATTAACAGATAGTATGTTTACAAGATTGTTTTTCCTAGATGGACACGGAATTAAATATTTTGACTTATTCCATAGCAGTGAAGGAATGAATAATTTTAAACTAAGTGTGTGGAAAGTAAATTGGCAAGGAAATGATAAAGCAATAATTGTTCCAAAATACCAAATAATACAAACCAACAATACTTCAACAAGTATAGTTCAAACAAATAGTTCTAGTGCCAATTCTAGTATTGAAACAACAACTATTATTGATTTGACTCAAAATGAGACAAATATTACACTTGTGTAAATTCTATAAAATCCATTTTATATTCTATAATTAATATTCTAATTAATACTATTCATATTATTTCTGTATAAATACTCAAAATCGAAATAAATATATACTGATGCTACAATAATTGCATACATAATGGGAGTTTTAAATAGTTTGCAAAGTATATCTGCAACAAAAATGTGGAATTCTGCAACTGATAGTGTAATGGCCGCCTCAGGTCCTAATGGCACTATAAGGGCAGATTTATCTAAATTACCAGGTTTTGATATTTGGATAACTATCTGGGTAATATTTCTAGCTACAGTATTCATTTTTGAGGGAAAAAAATTTATGAGTGGTGACGGCACTGCTAAAACAGCAGTGGCCATGTTCTTGTTATCTATGGGAGTTGCAGGTTCAAGTCTTATATGGTTTGGAAATGCAACAACTTCCATAATGATCTTAATGTTAGTTGGAATGGGAATTTATTTTTTTAAACATAAAGGAGATTTAAAAGTTTACGGGTCTCATGACGAAAAACAATTTCAAAAGCAAGCAGGTTTGAATCCTAATCAAGAAGATAAAATAATCAACCAAGAAACAAAACAAATTCATCAAGATGAAAAAGACGAAAAACATACAAAAGGAACCAAAGAAGAGAAAAAAGAAGAAAAAACTGTAGCAAAAGTTGAAGAAGATTTAGACACAGAAGTAAGAGACAATGCATCTGAACAATTTCATATGGCATCTATTGCAGCAGAAGCAGATTTATTATCTTCAAATCTTGAAATTTTTATGAAAGATGAAGTTACAATTGAAGAAAAAAGTGAGGCAATAACTAAAGCAATTGAAAACTATGCTAATATCTTAGACCATGTTGATTTGAAAGGAAATAGAGTCGATGAGAGAGTAACACAATATTTTGGTCAAGTTCTCGATGCAACAATGCAAGGCCTTGAAAAATATGAATCTGCAGAAAAATATTTTGATACACATGTTGATAAATTATTAAGTTTCATGGACAAAGCCATAAAGACTTTAAAAATGTCAGTTAAAGAAGCTCAAAAACTAAATGCAGCAACTCAAAAATTTGAAAATAAACTCTCAAAAGTGGAAAGCAAAGAAGTAAACAATTTATTGCAATACATGGCAGAACTCAAAAAAACTTGGCAAGAAGAAAGAGCCAAAATGGCAACGCAGATTAATGAACTAAGAAAAATGGGTAACCAGCAAGCTGCTATTGATGATATCAATAAACAGCTAAAAAGATGGGATGAAGAATTAAAAAAAGAACAAGAACAATCAAATTCTTTGATGTCTATTAACTCTGAGTTAAAAAAAGTTCTTGCGACTCAAAAACAAGCATTATTAAAAGTAAAACAAGATTTAAAATATGTCATGGACCAGGAAGCTGATGTCGAGCGAATAGAAGGTCAAAATAACAATTGGAGTAAAGAGTTTGATAAAAGTTTATCATCCTACATAAAACAAACCAATAATGTAATAAATTCATCAAATGCTCTAAAAAATAATAAAATAACTAATCCAGCAAAACTTGCAGTTTTTGGAACCAATACTTCAATTATGATTTCTACAGTATTTAGTGAGTTAAAAAGTATGAAAGGTATGACAATTCGATTTGAAAAAGGGGATTTGTCAAAAAAGGAAGGAGTTTATCCTTTTATGGTTTCAATGATTGAGCTTCTAAAAAAAGCCAATCAAGCTGAAGATAGTCTTCAAATGCAGGCAAGAGCATATTATAGGATTGTTCAATCATTTCAAGGTTTAGATCAAATGATTGTGCAATTCATGAATGCACAAGAAATTACTACAGATATGAAAAAAGAATTTTTAAGAGCACAAAATGACCAATTAGTTATTAGGCATGAAGTAGCACAAGGAGAAAAAATAAAAACTTTATTCAAAAAAGCTTATAATGATATGGTTGAAGCAGAAAAAGAAATGCAAAAGCATATTGGTCATTTAGAAGATGATTTTAATAATACTGAAGTAACGCAAGCAAGAGTACTTAAAATATTAAATGGCATTATTGAAGCTTACAGCAAGAAGAGAAATGAAATGTTAAATACAGCGCAAGACCTTGGAAAAACTGTTCTTGCAACAGCTACAGAAGCACAAAAAGATGAAAAACTTGCTAAATCAGAAGCAAAAGGCAAAGAATCCTTCTCTTTTTCAACAATGGGAAAAATGTAAAATCCTATGAAATTAATACAACTTTAATTCTTTCTTTTTTTATTCCAATTTATAAAAAATAAAATTCCTATAAGAAATGCCATTCCTGAAATTTCTATGGCCCAAGATAAATAATACCATTTAAAACCATTTTTCATAATTGTTATCAAAATGCCTGCAATATATAAGATCCCTGCAAGAATAAAAGCAACTCCTCCAACCCACTCATATTTCCAAGCAATAATTAATACAGCAATTAATATTAATGTTGGAATATTATGCATTAATAATCCTAAAACTGTTCCCCAAAAATCTAATTTCATATCAAAAATATCAAGCGAGAATAAAGCTACAAAGCAAATAAATATTATTGATACAATTCTTGGTGTCCAATAAATAAATCTACTAACCTTTTGAATTTTATCCTTCTTCTTTGAACTTTTTACTGTTTTTTTCATAATTTTAAGTTTAGTATTTTAAACTTTATAATTATTTTCATTTTCTAAAAAAATTATAAAGATGGGGGTAATTTTTCGAAAATATTGCGAAATAATATGGGGTAGATTTATATTTTAGAAAACATGTATTTTCATCTATGATTGATAGAAATAATGCTTTAAATATATTTGGAAAAATACAAAATTTTGGAGGAGTGCCTAGGCAAAAATCAAAAGTTATAAATACTGATTGTTATATATACTTATATAATATGGTAAAAACCAATATTATGCACAGTCCAACATTAGAATCTGTAATTATGGTAGAAAAACTCATACAAAAATACAGTCAGGAATATGGCAAATACCAATTATGGAAAAAACTGCCTAAGAAAATGATGTACCAGACATTCCAAACAATACTTTGTTATTTAGAGGAGTCTGGAAAAATAATAATAGATAAAGAAGGATGTGTTATTTGGACATATAATCCTAAAAAAATAAGAAAATTACTTTCTAGTGGGGTAAATTTAAGATGAATTCTAAAAAGCTGATTTATGTAACTTTCAAAAATAAAAAGTTGGAAAAAGAATTTGAGAAGTTAAAAGGGGAAAAATTTGACGATATGAAGCTTTATAATTTTATCAATAATGCAATTAAAGATTTAAAAAATAGTCCTTTGTGTGGAATAAAAATACCTAAAAGATTATGGCCAAATGAATATATTAAAAAATATGAAATCACCAATTTATGGAAGTACGATTTGCCACAAGGATGGAGATTGATTTATACAATCCAAACAAATGAAGTTATGATTTTAAATGTGATTTTAGAATGGTTTAATCATAAAGAATATGAAAAGAGATTTAATTATTAAAATTTGAAGTTTATTGTATTTATCAATTTTAGTGCAATAAAATTTATATACCCTAAAAGAGATAGATTGAATAAAAGAGGATAATTATGAGAAAACTGATTTTACTAATGCTTGCATTTGCTTTAGCTATTCCTTTTACTTTAGGATTGCAAATGGAATGTAATGTTAGGACAAATTGCTATGAGTCAGGATGGTTTCCTGTATTTTCTTTAATGGGACCAACAAATTCACATATTGGTGAATGGAATGCTCCTGGTGCACAATATTTTTCATGTTGTAAAGGAACTGATTTAATCAATCCAACACATGAAGGTGCAACAGTAATTTATGTTGGCGGAACAATAAATTCACATGCTTGGAGCAATCCTGGAGTTGGACTTACTCCAATATTATTCAACACAACTTCTCCAATAGAATGCAATGTTAAGCAAACTAGCTGTGATGCAGGATGGGTTGTACTTGCTTCAATGATTGGACCAGATAATTCTCATGTTGGCAATGTATCTGATTATAGCTATAAAATATGTTGCCATAAAACCTGTATGGGTGAATTAGATACTTGTGGTGGATTATCAGATCATTGCTGTCTAACAAATAATGCACTGCCGACACCTTCACCATTATATTGTTCAGATGGAAAAGATAATGAATTGCCTGCAATAGATTATCATTGCTGTCCAGCAGGTTCTTATTGGGATAAACAATTAGGAAGTTGTAAAGAAACTACTGAATGTGGTATATCAAATGAATTGGGTCGATGTTCGGGAGATATCATATTAAACACACAGACTTGGTTTTCAGATGCAGATTGTAAAACTCCACAAACACCAGCATATACTCAAGGATGCTGTCTTGTTGATAGATATGGAATAACTGGGTATTATTTTAATGATACTTATGTTTATCCTAACCCAAATTCAGCGCCTATAAAATAAATTTGATTATTTCTTTAATCGAAAATATTGCAGAAAAATACAGATTAGATTTATATTCTAGAGAGATAAAGCATTATTAAAGATAGATTTATATTGTAGAATAATGGGGTATTTTAAATGGATAAAGATAAAGCATTAGTAGTATTTCAAGATAAGAAAATTCGAAGAATTTGGTATAATAATGAATGGTATTTTTCTGTAGTTGATATAGTGTCAGCATTAACTGAAAGTGTAGATGCTAAGGATTATTGGTATAGATTAAAAATAAGGGAAAAAGAATCATCAAATGTTGAGTTATCGACATTTTGTCGACAACTGAAATTAGTATCGACAGATGACAAATATTACTTAACTGATTGTGCTAATACTGAATCCCTGTTTAGGATTATTCAATCTATTCCTTCTCCTAAAGCAGAGCCATTTAAATTATGGCTTGCAAAAGTAGGGTATGAACGTATACAAGAAATTGAAAATCCCGAACTTGCTCAAAATAGGGTTAAAGAATATTATGAACTTAAAGGCTATCCGAAAGATTGGATTGATAAAAGAATTCGTGGAATTGCAATAAGACAGGAATTAACAGATGAATGGACAATACGTGGTGTAGCTGAAGAAAAAGATTTTGCAATATTAACAAATGAAATTAGTAAAGCTACATTCGGAAAGACAATTCAAGAATATAAAGTTTTTAAAAATCTTCAAAGAAAAAATCAAAATTTAAGAGATCACATGACTGATTGGGAGTTAATACTTACAATGATTGGAGAAAAAGCAACAACAGATATCACTGTTGCAAAAGATTCTAAAGGTTTTAATCAATTAAAACATTCTGCTAAAGAAGGCGGAAATATTGCAAAAAACACAAGAAAAGAATTAGAGGCAAAAACTGGAAAAACAATCATTTCAAAAGAGAATTATTTATCTCTTAAAAAGAAGCAATTAGAACATAAATAATCTCTTCTTACAAATTAATTTTTAAAAAATTCGAAAATATTGCAGAAAAATACAAGTTAGGTTTATATTCTAGAAAGACATATTTTCATTAATTATTAATGGAATAATATTTTAGGTATATTTGAAAAAATACCAGTCTAAAATGGAAACCCTAACAAAAACCGATAGTTATATAAATAACCAATATTTTGGTTTATATAAACCAATAAAGTGGTTAAATATGATTACCGAAAAACAACTAAAAATATTTGATGTATTTGCAAAGAAACCATTTGCACAATACACGCGAAAAGAGATAAAAGAAGAATCAAAAGAAAAATCAAACAATGCATTAGCTTTAATTATTAATTTGTTAAAAAAAGAAAATG
>CAZSAD010000011.1:0-45515 GCA_964604995.1 uncultured Methanosarcinales archaeon | reverse complement strand
ATGCTGCGCTGCTAAAAGTAATTCCAGTTTCTTTATCACTAGTTGTTGATTTTATGAAAATTGCACCTCTAGCAGATGTACCTGGATTAGGGAAAGTGTAATCTTCATCAATTGCATTTATTTGTAATTTTCCAACAGGACTTGTTGTCCCAATTCCAACTCCTGATACTCCTTGATAAATCATTGATGAATTAATTTGTGATGTTCCATTCCACATTGCAATGTATCCAGAACTTCCAGAGCCACCAACAGTTGCACTTGTGCTTCCTTGTTGAGTTGCGCATGTAACTGCACCACTTGCACTAATTGATGCAATTCCATAAGTGCAAGAATTAGAGAAGAATGTTTGACCTGATGAATTGTAAAGTGTTGTTATTCTTGCAGCACTTAATATTGTAGTCGAAGCTGGATCAACATAATACCCTTTATTATTTGCATCATAAAATACACTTGCAGATAAATTTCCATTTACTGTTACAATTTCTGGAACAGTTGTTGTTCCTACTCCTATTCTTCCTGCAGTATTCAATGCATTAACATAACTTGTCGATGCTGGATCAACATAATATGCTTTATTATTTGCATCATAAAATACACTTGCAGAAGTATTTCCATTCACTGTTAAAACTTCTGGAACAGTTGTTGTTCCAATTCCTATTTTATTATTTGCGGCACTAGCAAATAATGTTCCACTATCAAAATTCATGTCTCCTCCACTTACAACACTTAATGTTGCACCGCTAGAGCCAACTTGGAATGTTCCATCAGTTCTTAATGTTCCAGAATTTTGATATATGCTTTTACTTCCATAACTTCTTATCCATGTCGTATCACTCATATACCAACCGCCACCATAATTGCTTGCCCATGTATCGGAATAAAGAATACCTGAAGCATTAGCATTTCCAATAACATGCAATTTTTGCCCAGGACTTGTTGTTCCAATACCAACATTACCTGCACCATTAAGATATGAATTTCCACTTGCAGATAATTTTATATCTTCATTTTCACTACTATCAAAAATACTAACATTATCATAAAATCTTTGGTTAAGTTCATACACTTCCATCCCTGAAATTTCAGTTACGTTACCTGCACCATTTCCAAAATTAGCAAGTATTAACATTCTTGAAAATCTTGTCCCAACAGGGAATGTGTTTGTTGCAGTTCCTTCTCCAGTTATCCATCCTTCAATTAAATACCAATTACCATCTGCAGGTATGCTATAAGCTGAACTTATCCAATAACCATAACTTCCACCATTTCCCTGAAGTGCATTAAATGTTCCGTTATAATTTGCAAATCCTAAATATAAATTATGATTTCCAGATCCAGCAGCATTTCTAACCCACGCTCTTCCATAATAAACTCTTGATGGGTCAATTGGAATATATGGGCCCCATTGTCCTGAAACTCCTCCATTAAAAGTTAATATAGGTCCAGATTTTGTGCTTTGATTATTATAAACTCCGACAGAAGTTGTACCGAATAAATTTTGTATGCTTGTATTTGTAATATATGGGTGTATTTGAGCTAAATTATGTGGAGCGGGTCCATAAATAGATCCAGCTATTGTTGTATCTTTAGATACCTGAAATTGTGTAGATGGACTTGTTGTTCCAATGCCAATATTTCCACTACTTTCATACAATATACTATTTCCAATTGATGATGTTCCAGTCCATTTTGTAATATTGCCTGATGTTCCACTTCCAGTAATTCCACTTCCTTGTGCACTTGCACATGTAACTGCACCACTCGCAGAAATTGATGCAATTCCATAAGTGCAAGCAGTTGAAAAGAATGTTTGTCCAGTTGAATTGTAAAGTGTTGTAATTCTTGCAATATTTAATATTGTAGTCGAAGCAGGATCAACATAATATGCTTTATTATTAGAATCATAAAATACTGTTCCAGAAATATTTCCATTCACTGTTAAAACTTCAGGTACAGTTGTTGTTCCAATTCCAACACTTCCTTGTATTATTGTTCCATTTGCAGGTGGAGAATTTGAATTATAACCCTCTCCAATAGACGTACTTCCATATATTGATAATTTTTTACCAGCAGTAGTTGATCCTCCACCACCAAGCGACCATGTTTTTGAAGAACCAGAGAACCACATATAATCTCCACCATTAACATCTACAAAATATATACCTGCCCAAGTATTTGGGCTTTGTAAAGTAAGTTGATAATCACTTGCAGAATATAATCTAGTTGAGTTCCAAACATCTAACTTATAACTTGGACTTGTTGTGCCAATGCCGATGTTACCCTCTATTATTGCTCCATTGGCCGGTGCATTACTACTCTGGTATCCAGAACCAACTAAGAGTCCATAATTTGACTCTACAGTAAAAACTTTATTTGTGCTCTGGAACAAAGAGGTCCCCCAGTAAGTTGCAGCGGAGTCTATGCCTAAACCAGCTGCATTAGCCCCTGCATTTGCAACTGTAATAATTGGAACGTTGTAGCTACCATTAACTTGTAATGTGGAAAGAGTGGGATTCGTTGTTCCAATTCCAACTTTTCCTGCAGTAAGTATTGATGTTGCACTATTTGATGGATCAACATAATACGCTTTATTATTTGCATCATAAAATACACCTGCAGATAAATTTCCATTAACTGTTAAAACTTCTGGTACAGTTGTTGTTCCAATTCCAATTCCATTTGTATTTTGATAAATTTTTGATGAATTAATTTGATTAGTTCCATTCCACATTGCAATGTAACCAGAACTTCCAGAACCGCCAACTGTCGCACTTGTGCTTCCTTGTTGGCTTGCGCATGTAACTGCACCACTCGCAGAAATTGATGCAATTCCATAAGTACAAGAATTAGAGAAAAATGTTTGTCCTGATGAATTGTAAAGTGTTGTAATTCTCGCAATGTTTAATATTGATGTTGTTGCTGGATCAACATAATACCCTTTATTATTTGCATCATAAAATACTGTTCCGGAAATATTTCCATTCACTGTTAAAACTTCTTGTGGTGTCGTTGAACCAATTCCAACATTTCCCGAATTAGCTTCAGTAATTATTGCATATTTGTTAATTGGGTTTCCTGCACCAGATGGTGCACTCAAATATAATCCATAATAATTTGTAACATTGGTTAATGAACTATTAATATAAATTCCCTTTCCATAAAATGCGTATGCATTTTGTAGTGGGGAACTATTGACATTGTAATTAATATTACTTTGTGCATAAACTCCATACATATTACCGATTGGACTAGATCCAGTCGCGTAATCTTGTGTATATGTTAAGTTGGTTAATAATCCATACATATTAACTGTTGCTAATCTTCCTCCAAAATAACTTTCAGCAAGCATGTTAATCATATCTAAGTTTACCCAATTTTGATTTGTATACATATAAGAATGTGTACCAATATATCTTTGATAATTTGCTGTTGATCCTCCACTCATATTTACAATGAATGCTGTTGTATTTGATGAAGTCCAAGGTTGTAAAACTACTAATTTCGCGCCTGGACTTGTCGTTCCAATTCCAACACCCGATCCTCCTTGATAAATCATTGAATTATTAATTTGTGATGTTCCATTCCACATTGCAATGTATCCAGAACTTCCAGAGCCACCAACTGTTGCACTTGTGCTTCCTTGTGCACTTGCACATGTAACTGCACCACTCGCAGAAATTGATGCAATTCCATAAGTGCAAGCAGTTGAAAAGAATGTTTGTCCAGTTGAATTGTAAAGTGTTGTAATTCTTGCAATGTTTAATATTGATGTCGATGCAGGATCAACATAATATGCTTTATTATTTGCATCATAAAATACTGTTCCAGAAATATTTCCATTCACTGTTAAAACTTCTGGTGGTGTTGTTGAACCAATCCCAACATTGCCATTATTTAATATTGTCATCTTAGTCGCATCTGCAGTTTGAAAATATACTATCCCAGTTCCACGTGCATTCAATATTAAATTTTGATTACTACTAGTTCTTAACTCTCCATTCGAAGGAGTGGAATCATAAGATGTACCAACTAATAATCCTGCAAATCTTGCAGTCTGTGCACTATTTCCAGTTGTTAAAAAACTAAAAGTAGAGTCAGATTGAATATTCGAACCTCCCGTCAATCTTAATAAGGGGTCACTTCCACTTATTTCTAATTTTGCAGCAGGTTTTGTTGTTCCAATGCCAACTTTATTTCCAGTATTATCAATAAATAATTGATTGCTATTTCCAATACTTTGATTTTGTCCATTAATTGTATTAATTGTATCAATACTAGCAAAAGCAATATTTGTAAATAACATTAATATAATTATTAAGAATAAGCTATTCAAATTCCATCTTAATTTTTTATTCTTCATTTTTTGCACAATTCTTCTCTAATATTAGCTATTTGTTTATCACTTAAAGAAACTAAAATTTTTTTGCATTCATTTAAAATTAATTTTACTCCAATTGTTTCACCAAGCTCGATTTTTTTCAAATAATACTGAACATCTATTCTTTTGTGTTTCAACTCTTTCATATAATTACAATTTTTTTCTGAGAATCCTAACATCTTCATCATTTCAATTGTGCATTCATGATTTTCTGAACTTATTCCACATTTCATCAGTATAGAATACAGAGCATTATAACTTGAGTAATATGCCATTATTACTTTCCATTTACCTTTTGTATTTAACATACTATCAAAAGTATCATTGGCTTCTTGCATGTAGGATTCACTAATATGTAAATTCGGAGAAATGACTTTAAGTCCAACTTTCTTTTTTAAGCACCAACGAATTTTATCACTTGTCATTTCTATACCTCAAAAATATATCAACAATTTTTGATATGTTCCCAAATATTAAATGGTTTGAATATATTTCAAGAACAAGAGCATTTTTATTATTAAGCAAAGTTGCAAATTCTTTATAATTTGTATATTTTTCATTTATTTCAAAAGGATATCTTTCTTTTATTTTTTTTATGTAATTCTTATCTGTTTTTCCAAGTATTACTATATCTATATCTGAAGATTTATTGGCATTATTTTTTGCATAACTTCCAAAAACAATAATTGTTTCGCATCCAAAAAGTAATTCTTGAATAATTGGTTTTATTTCAGAATTGAAATACAAAAAATTCATTGAATTACTGTTTTCAATTAAATTAAATAACATTTTTGTATTTGTATCCTTCAAGTCAAAATAAAAAAGTTTATTTTTACCTAACATATTATACTTTAATATATTTTTATCAACCATCGCATTTAAATTTCTTGAAACGCTCTGTTGAGGTATTTTTGTAAGTTTAGAAATTTCACTACCTGAAAGTTTTGCACTGTAGTCTTTAGTATAAGGAACTAAACTATCTACCCAATTTTGAGTAATATCACCCATAATTGGGTATACATTTTCTATTCCCTTATTTATATTTTTCTCTTTCATTTATCTCAAACCGATTAACACTTTGATTGTGCATTTTTCATTTTCACAAGGCTCCATTGCTTTGCCAAGTATTGCACCCATATCATCATTACTTGCTTTTTCTGCATAACCTTTTACATTACTAGTTGTTAACATGTCAAATCTTTTTATTGGTCCAACCACTTTAGTTTTTACAATTCCAACAATTCCAACAGGAACAGAATTTTCTGCTTGTGAGTTACCAATTATTGTTGGCTTTTCTGAAACAACCCCCGTTACAGACATTTGCCCATGCATAGAACATTTTATAATATTCATTTCATCATTTAAACAAACAACATCTCCTGTTTCAACAATTTCTGCTTGTGTGAATCTTTCTGCAAAATCAGCGCCAAATCCAGATAAGTTGCCACCATAAAAAATATTATTTGTAACATTAGCATCCCCAACAACAACTAATTTTTGTCCTGGTGTCGTTGTTCCAATTCCAACACCACTTGCTCCTTGATAAATCATTGATCTATTAATTTGATTTGTTCCATTCCACATTGCAATGTATCCGGAACTTCCACTACCCGCAACACCACCTTGTGCTTGCTGTGATGCGCATGTAAATGCACCAGTTGCATCAATACTTGCAATTCCATAAGTGCAAGATGTATCAAAGAAATTGGAACCATCTTTATCATAAAGATTTGTTAATTTGATATCTGCAGCATCTAATGTTCCAGTTATATTTGCATCTCCTTTATTGTAGAATTTTGCAGTTCCAGCAACATCGCTCCAATTACCAACAACAGATCCACCAATATTTCTAATTACAATGCTTCCATTAACATCAAATGTTTCAACATTTGTTAAATAAGTATCATTAAAGAAATATACTTGTCCATAAAATTGAACTGGTGCACTTGAAAATTTTGCGCTTCCAACAACTTCTAATTTTGCACCTGGCACGGTTGTTCCAATACCAACATAACCCGTACTTAAAACATTGTAAATATCATCAGTATTTATTGCAACATCTCCATTGTTTAAAATTCTAATTCTTCCATTATTATTTGCACCAATATAAAAATCCTGATTAGTTGAAGTTCCAATCCATCCATAACTACTTCCTTGGGCTACTGTTTGTACAGTAACTCCAGATCCACTTCTAACATATTGTATAACATTTCCAGTTGCATTATAAACATCAAGTTTTACTGAAGGTGATGTTGTTCCAATACCAACATTTCCAACTGTTGTAATAGTCATTGCATCAATTCTTGTTGCCCATCCATTTTGTACACTTGTTTCAAATCTGATATCATTGTCAGAAGAAAGATATAATGTTTCAGTGCTTGCTGCTACATTTGCTTTAACTTGTGAAGCACTTTCTCCAGCACCAATAGCTGTTAATCCTCCAGCACCAAGGATAACAGAGTTGCCATTTACATCTTGATCAAACTGCATCCATGTTGAATTATAATTGGCTCCTTGGCTTATCAAATTTCCAGTATGTTTAATATTCCCTATCACATTTAATTTGTCACTTGGCGTTGTTGTTCCAATACCAACATTTCCTGCAGTAAGTATTGATGTTCCACTATTAGCTGGATCAACATAATATCCTTTATTATTTGCATCATAAAATACAGTTGCAGAAGTATTTCCATTTACTGTTAAAACTTCAGGTACAGTTGTTGTTCCAATTCCAACACCATTTGCTGTTTGATAAATCTTCGATGAATTAATTTGTGAAGTTGCATTCCACATTGCAATATATCCTGAACTTCCAGAGCCTCCAACAGTTGCACTTGTGCTTCCTTGTTGTGCTGCGCAAGTAACTGTACCTATTGCACTGATTGATGCAATTCCATAAGTACAAGTATTCGAGAAAAATGTTTGTCCTGATGAATTGTAAAGTGTTGTAATTCTTGCAATGTTTAATATTGTAGTCGAAGCAGGATCAACATAATATGCTTTATTATTTGCATCATAAAATACAGTTCCTGAAATATTTCCATTGACTGTTAATTTTTCAGGAACAGTTGTTGTACCAATACCAACATTACCTAAAGTAGAAATTCTCATCAATTCTGAATAGGTACTATTTAAAACTTTAAATTCATCACTTACAATTATGCCTGAAGTTTTTCCACGGATATAATGGGCTCTTATTTCATCATCACTAAGTGCAGTTTTGTAAACTTTTACTTCATCAATTGAACCATTAAATGCAAAATATCCCCCAGCATATGTTTCTCTTCCAATCATTGTATTACTATAGGTAGTATTCAAAGGATAAGTACTACCAACTGAACTAGTGCCAATCAAATTTCCATTAACATAAAATTTGACAGTTCCAATATTTCTTGTAACAACTACATGATTCCATTGGTTTAGTGCAAAATTATAAGTTTTCTGTATGCCTCCATAAGTAGTTGTTCCATCAGGATTTCTAAATTCTAAGTAATTATTTGTTTGCCCAACACCAAGTGCCCAATGTGCAATGTTCCAATTTCCAGAAGAAATAATTGTTCCTGTGTAATGTAAATGTGCACCAATTGGTTTAATCCAAGCTTCCATAGTGTAATTATAAGTAGTGTTAAAATTTGTTTCTGCAATATCTATACCATCGTCAATCCCATCAAATAAAATGGCATTACCATATTTTCCATTTGTCCAAACAGGTGCGCCAGTAAACGTTCCATCGTAACCTTTCATACTTCTATCATAAGTAGTTGTTCCAGTACCTTCACTAAATGGCCAATATCCAATAAGGGATTCATCATTAGAGTAAACTGTTTGATATAAACTTCCATTAGTTATTGTTGCGTTACCCACAACTTCTAACATTTGTGTCGGACTTGTTGTTCCAATTCCAACTTTTCCTGCAGTAAGTATTGATGTTCCACTATTTGCTGGATCAACATAATATCCTTTATTATTAGAATCATAAAATACACTCGCAGATAAATTTCCATTCACTGTTAAAACTTCTGGAACAGTTGTTGTTCCAATTCCAATTCCATTTGTTGTTTGATAAATTTTTGATGAATTAATTTGATTAGTATTATTCCACATTGCAAGGTATCCAGAACTTCCAGAGCCACCAACTGTCGCACTTGTACTTCCTTGTTGGCTTGCGCATGTAACTGCACCACTCGCAGAAATTGAAGCAATTCCATAAGTGCAAGTATTAGAGAAAAATGTTTGGCCTGATGAATTATAAAATGTTGTAATTCTTGCAATGTTTAATATTGTAGTCGAAGCAGGATCAACATAATATGCTTTATTATTAGAATCATAAAATACTGTTCCAGAAATATTTCCATTTACTGTTAAAACTTCAGGTGCAGTTGTTGTAGCAATACCTACATTACCTTCAACTAATAATCCATTGCTTGGTGCAGTATTTGTTCCAGAATAAGTTGCACCAATTACAGCAGCTCCTTCGACATCTAATTTATTTTGTGGTGCTGTTGTTCCAACTCCTATTCTTCCATTATTCAATATTGCTATTCTTGTTTGTGGTCCAGTTGCATAAGAATCAGTTGTTGCTAAATACATATGTGTTCCAGCACTATTATCCTGATGTACATATATTCCTGCTTGTGCATTGTCAGATGCTGCGCTGCTAAAAGTAATTCCAGTTTCTTTATCACTAGTTGTTGATTTTATAAAAATTGCACCTCTAGCAGATGTACCCGGATTAGGGAAAGTGTAATCTTCATCAATTGCATTTATTTGTAATTTTCCAACTGGACTTGTTGTTCCAATACCAACTCCTGATCCACCTTGATAAATCATTGAATTATTAATTTGCGATGTTCCATTCCATAATGCAATATAACCAGAACTTCCCGAACCACTAACACTTCCAGAAAGACTTGATGTGCATGAAACTAATCCTGTTGCAGAATTTGTTGTTAATACTTGTCCAGCAGCACATAACGAATTTCCTAAATAAGTTGCACCAGTAATGTTTGCAGTTCCAGAGACTGTTAATTTTTGTCCGGGATTTGTTATTCCAACCCCTAAATTATCAGGTATATAAACATAACCTCCATTTGCATCTATACCTATATTTCCCGAACTTCCACTAATACTTCCTTGTGAAGTCCATGAAGAATCTGTGAATGTTAAGGTATTATACAAATCCATGTCATAATAAACTCTTAATGCTTTACTTGCATCGTGACCAGCATTTATTTCTATTGGAACACTGGTTGTATTTTTGTATATATTTTGTGTATAAAAATTCCCAGCTACTCTTCCTGTACCCATAACATCTAATTTATAGCTAGGCGATGTTGTTCCAATTCCAACTCCACTCCCTCCTTGATAAATCATTGAATTATTAATTTGTGATGTTCCATTCCACATTGCAATATAACCAGAACTTCCTGATCCACCAATTCCACTTCCTTGTTGTGATGCGCAAGTAAATGCACCAGTCGAATCAATACTTGCAATTCCATAAGGGCATGTTGTATCAAAGAAATTACTACCATCTTGATCATACAAATTATTTAATTTAACTCCCCAAGTTGTGATATTTGAATCAGAGTAAATATCCTTTGTGTTGTAAGCAAATCTTAAATATGAATAAGCAGGAATTCCACTTGTAACAGTGCCAGATCCAATATAACTATATCCATTTCCAACATAAGTTAAATGCAATGCAGCACTTCCTAAATCTCCACTTTCCCCTATTGAAATATGTGCACCTTGTGCTTGCCAATCATCTCCAGAACTAGTGGAATCAAGCACAATTTTTGGATGTCCATAATCTGTAGAAGATGAAATATTTCCTCTTACAGTAAGAGTTGAAACTGAAGTTGTTGTCCCAATACTTACTGCTCCAGCAGTATTCAATGCATTAACATAACTTGTCGATGCTGGATCAACATAATATGCTTTATTATTTGCATCATATAAAATAGTTGCAGAAATATTTCCATTTACTGTTAAAACTTCTGGAACAGTTGTTGTTCCTATTCCTATTCCATTTGTGCTTTGATAAATTTTTGATGAATTAATTTGATTAGTTCCATTCCACATTGCAATGTAACCAGAACTTCCAGAACCACCAACACTTCCAGCAAGACTTGACGTGCATGAGACTAATCCAGTTGCAGAATTTGTTGTCAATACTTGTCCAGCAGCACACAATGAATTTCCTAAATAAGTTGCACCTGTAACATTTGCAGTTCCAGAAACTGTTAATTTTTGTGAAGGTATAGTTGTTCCAATTCCAACATTTGCAGAAGTATCTTGGTAAAAACCTTGTGTTCCACTACTACTAATCATAGAAACTGATCCATTAACATGTAATGATGTAGTTGGAGAAACAATTCTAATTCCTAAATTTCCAAATATTGAATCTCCACCAGCAGATACAGCATACCCTGTAAATCTGCCTGCTTGGTATCTTGAAGTCATAACAATATTTGCAATAGCTGATGTGTTTGTAGCATCACTATCGCCAGATTGGGTAATCCTAATAAAAATCCACTGAACACCCTCTTGTAAGTTTAAGTCAATATATTTTATATAACTTCCAGTTTCTCCTGTAACATTTCTTCTAACAACAACTCCATTATAAATATCATAAGTTGTCACGCTATAATTTATTGGCATTCTATTTCTGCTAGCAGGAACAATAATCATTCTATCAACTGCTAAGTTTGGTAAACCTGAAATATTTATTTCAACAGGATTACTTTCAGATACATCTGTCCATGTTGGATAACCTGATCCTCTTTCAGGTCTAAACATGTACGCAAGAGAGCCAGAACTCGGTGCTCTATTTGAAGTAACGCTATATCCCCTCTCTGTTGCAAATGCTAATAAATCATCAGAATTTAATATCATATTTCTAACTGTTCTATTTGATCCTTGATCATAAACATTTGGCCACATAACAACATTGGTTATAACATTATTATTGAATGTAGCTCTTCCACGAATATCTAACATTTCTGATGGACTACTTGTTCCAATTCCAACTTTACCAGTTGAATCAATATAAATTCCTTCATCACCACCATCTCCTGATAAATAATTTGACCCAAGTGCAATATTTGCAGCACTTCCAGACATTGTTAATGTACTAGATGCAGTTATTGCAGATGCTATTACAGTTCCAGTTAATGTTGGTGATGCACTTAATACAACATTTCCGCTTCCTGTTGATGTTGTAACTCCAGTTCCTCCTGATACAACAGGCAGTGTTCCGCTTTGTATATTTATGCTTCCATCATAATACAAAGCGCCATTTGCACTTCCAGTTAAATCATCAACAGTTGTTCCAGCACTTGGATAATATGCAACTTTATTTGCAGCTCCACTATTTACACTTCCACTTCCTTGTGCCGATGCGCATGTAACTGTACCTATTGCACTAATCGATGCAATTCCATAAGTGCATGTATTAGAGAAAAATGTTTGTCCTGATGAATTGTAAAGTGTTGTTAATCTTATTGTACTAAGATTAGATGTTCCAGCAGGATCAACGTTGTATGCTTTATTATCAGAATCATAAAATGCAGTTGCAGATAAATTTCCATTCACTGTTACAATTTCAGGAGGTATACTTGTTCCAACTCCAATCCTTCCATTAAAATAAGTGTAACCAGATGTTCCACCATTTATTTGTACATAAGCTGCACCATCATTTGAAATTACGCCTCTTTGTACCAAACTATTTTGATTATAAAATGTTGCGCCATTATTGTAAATTCCAGATTTAAATTCACACAAATCATTTCCACCAGAATCTGCACAAGTAAATTCAAAATATGCATTATCAGTTGTTTCTGTGAACAAAGCTCCAAGGGTTGATGCTTCACCAATATCTATCCCAACATTTCCATTTGTAATATCTCCACCATCAACAATTAAATCTCCTGAAATATTTGCACTCCCTACAACTTCTAATTTACTTTGTGGTGTCGTTGTTCCAATACCAACACCTGATCCTCCTTGATAAATCATTGATCTATTAATTTGATTAGTTCCATTCCACATTGCAATATAACCAGAACTTCCACTTCCACCAACTGTTGCACTTGTGCTTCCTTGTTGAGTTGCACATGTAACCCCACCAGTTGCACTGATTGATGCAATTCCATAAGTACAAGTAGTTGAAAAGAATGTTTGTCCAGTTGAATTGTAAAGTGTTGTGATTCTTGCAATGTTTAATATTGTAGTCGAAGCAGGATCAACATAATATGCTTTATTATTTGCATCATAAAATACACTTGCAGATAAATTTCCATTGACTGTTAAAACTTCTGGAACAGTTGTTGTTCCTACTCCTATTCTTCCTGCAGTATTCAATGCATTAACATAACTTGTCGATGCTGGATCAACATAATATGCTTTATTATTTGCATCATAAAATACAGTCCCTGAAATATTCCCATTGACTGTCAAAACTTCTGGTGGTGCTGTTGAACCAATTCCAACATTACCAGACATTGGTAAATTATTGTTTCCAACAATTGAAGTAATTTTGAAGTTAGATATCTCCAATGTTCCAGTATAACTTAATATTCCAACATATCCTTGCCCAGTGTAATATCCATATTGGTTAACATATTCTATTCCATCAACCCATACTTTCACTCTTCCATCTTGGGTTATCTCTGTAACATAATGGTGCCAATTACCATCTTTTTCATCAAAATAAACTGTACTCGAAGTATAACTATCAGAATTTGTTCCAATATTTCTAATATTTATTGTATTAGATGTTGGTTGGAATACCCACTTATAACCACTATTTCCATCATTACCAATAGTTGTACTATTACTTGACCAGAAAAACCCATAATGGTCAGCGCTTGTTGTTTTTAGGTCAGCTTCAATTCGTATATAAGTCCAATTTTTTGATTGTGTTCTAAGTCCTTTATATATCGAACTTGTGGTTATTGAAAATCTTCCATTATCTTGAAATTGCAATAATGGATTTGATGCACCGTTCCAATATGTGGGTTCATAATTATCATTATCTGTAGTAGTTAACTGGTATGTCGGACTTGTTGTTCCAATTCCAACACTTCCAGAACTTTCATACAATATACTATTTGTAATTGATCCAGTTCCATTCCATCTTGTAATATTCCCAGCAGATGTACTTCCTGTTCCTGATCCAGTAATTCCACTTCCTTGTGCTGATGCACAAGTAACCCCTCCACTCGCAGAAATTGAAGCAATTCCATAAGTGCAAGTATTAGAGAAAAATGTTTGGCCTGATGAATTGTAAAGTGTTGCCAGTCTAACAATACTTAAATTTGATGTTCCAGCAGGATCTAAATTATATGCTTTATTATTAGAATCATAAAATACAGTCGCAGATAAATTTCCATTGACTGTTAAAACTTCTGGTGGTGCAGTATTACCAATTCCAACATTATTATTACCCATAACCACCATAACCGGATTACTTGTGCCTCCACCATTTGGAGAAATTGCAACATAATCAGTTGTACTTTCTTTGTAAAAAAATCCATAATTTGGATATGATGGACTATAAGCGATACCAAAATCATCATTTGAAGTTCCCCCCATATAAATTCTAGATAATGACCCCGCTCTAATAGTCGCATTTCCTACAACATCTAATTTTTGAGATGGACTCGTTGAACCAATTCCAACATTACCTGTGAAATATGAATTTCCACTTCCTTCAAATTTACCTACCAATGCTTGTAATGGGGCATAATTATTTCCATTATCTAAAAATCTCATGTTAGTTCCGTCTGTTTGCATTCTCCATGTTCCAGTATCAATTCCTAAAGACATAGTATAAGTACCATCATAAACTCTTATGGGTCCACCATAAACATGTAATTTACTACTAGGAGTTGTTGTTCCAATTCCAACACCACTTCCTCCTTGATAAATCATTGAATTATTAATTTGATTTGTTCCATTCCACATTGCAATATAACCAGAACTTCCTGAGCCACTAACACTTCCAGAAAGACTTGATGTGCATGAGACTAATCCAGTTGCAGAATTTGTTGTTAATACCTGTCCAGCAGCACATAATGAATTTCCTAAATAAGTTGCACCAGTTATATTTGTAGTTCCAGAAACTGTTAATTTTTGTGAAGGTATAGTTGTTCCAATCCCTACTTTATCTCCAGAAGCATCTACAAATAGTGTTCCGGAATCGGCAGATATATTTCCTCCAACATTTATATCTAATCTTCTTGTAAATGTAATTGGTGTTGCAGCACTTCCAGACGGAGCAGTATCAAATTGAAACCCACCTGAAGCAAATTCTAATTTTGATGCAGTATCAGTATTTCTGTAGTTCCAAGTACTACTTGTACTTGTATAAGCAATACCATAACCAATTGATCCATAGTTGCTTCCAGAATAACCTCCTGAAAGATAACTTCCAACAGTTATTGCTGTTCCATTAGTTTGTTCAGTCACAACACTTGTTCCAATTGTTTGTGCTCCTGTAAATTTTGGTAAATAATTAGCACTTCCTGTTCCACTAATATTTCCAGTTCCTTGTGCTGATGCACATGTAACTGTACCACTTGCACTAATTGATGCAATTCCATAAGTGCACGTATTCGAGAAGAATGTTTGACCTGATGAATTGTAAAGTGTTGTGATTCTTGCAATGTTTAATATTGATGTCGATGCTGGATCAATATAATATCCTTTATTATTTGCATCATAAAATACACTTGCAGAAATATTTCCATTCACTGTTAAAACTTCAGGAACAGTTGTTGTTCCGATACCTATTCCATTTGTGCTTTGATAAATTTTTGAATTATTAATTTGTGATGTTGCATTCCACATTGCAATATAACCAGAACTTCCACTTCCACCAACTGTCGCACTTGCACTTGCAACAGCAGTGCAACTAATTAATCCAGTTGCAGAATTTGTGGTCAATACTTGTCCAGCAGCACATAATGAATTTCCTAAATAAGTTGCACCAGTTATATTTGCAGTTCCTGCAACTGTTAATAATTGTGAAGGTGTCGTCGTCCCGATGCCGACGTTACCGCCGTATGGTTGTATAGCCAAATTATAAGCTGTTGTGCTCTGCGCAGCTTGAATTACTCCTTGACCACCAGTTGCGCCCAATCTTACACCCCAATTACCTGTTGAATATCCATGGGAAGATGCCCACCCTGTATCAATTGCGCTAAAAGATGCTCCTGAATTAAATCTGCTTTGACCGCTTACTTCCAATCTCGTCCCTGGTGCCGTCGTCCCGATCCCAACTCTACTTTGATTATCAACAACTAAAGCATTTGCATTTGTATCTGAACCAACTTGTAGAATATTCCCTTTTGTTAATGCACCACTTCTATAAATCGTAAAAAATGAACCTATATTTCCACTACTTGCAGGTCGCTGATCATCAAATAATACATTGTTTGCTAAATAATCTCCAGTTCCACCAGTAACTCTATATAAAATTCCTTGATAATCTCCTTGTGTATTATTTAAAACAAGCGTATTATAACTTGAACCCATATTCGATTTAACATTTAACCCTAATCTTCCTTGTCCAATTGTATTTATATCTAATTTTGCTAAAGGGGATGTCGTTCCAATTCCTATACTACCAGTTGTTCCATTTTGAAATA
This sequence comes from uncultured Methanosarcinales archaeon, assembly GCA_964604995.1. Classification (GTDB taxonomy): domain Archaea; phylum Nanobdellota; class Nanobdellia; order Woesearchaeales; family JABMPP01; genus JAGVYD01. The sequence goes on along the minus strand of CAZSAD010000011.1, from coordinate 29,483 downwards.
TTACCGAATTATTAATTTGTGATGTTGCATTCCACATTGCAATATAACCAGAACTTCCACTTCCTCCAACTGTTGCACTTGCACTTGCAACAGCAGTGCAACTAATTAATCCAGTTGCAGAATTAGTTGTTAACACTTGTCCTGCAGCACATAATGAATTTCCTAAATAAGTTGCACCAGTTATATTTGCAGTTCCTTTTACTGTCAATAATTGTGCAGGCGCTGTTGTTCCAATACCAACATTACCATTCTGTCCATCAATTCTCATCGCTTCCGTCATGGTGCCAGCGTCATTACGATTACTGAAAGAAATAAATCCTCTTCCTACTGCACCTCCTTCATTACCAATAATTCTGCTGGTAACATAGCCACGATTGTAAGCCCAGAAATCAATGTTTGCGCCAGTGTTGCCAGTTGATTGTAATATCTCTGTAGGGGTAGTCCCACTACTAATATGCAGTAAACTACTTGGACTTGTTGTCCCAATTCCAACTCCACTTGCTCCTTGATAAATCATTGATCTATTAATTTGATTAGTATTATTCCACATTGCAATATAACCAGAACTTCCACTGCCACCAACTGTTGCACTTGCACTCGCAACTGCAGTGCAACTAATTAATCCAGTTGCAGAATTTGTTGTTAATACTTGTCCAGCAGAACATAAACTATTTCCTAAATAAGTTGCACCTGTTATGTTTGCAGTTCCTTTTACTGTCAATAATTGTGCAGGCGCTGTTGTTCCAATTCCAACATTACCAGAACTATCAATTACTATTCTTTGTACTCCACCAGGATTTATACTTGCACCAGTTGAATTTATTTCTATTAATCTATTTCCACTTGTATCTAAAACTCTGTATTTGTTTGCAATTATTGTACTCGATGTTTGTAGTCCATGTAAATATTGAGTGCTTATTTCTTGTGCTGTTAAAGATCTATTAAAAATAATAACTTGACTAACTGAACCATTCAACAATGCTGTTCCATAACCTCTACCAACACTAAATGCTTGAGAATTATTGATGTATCCATTCAGTGTAGATATTTTATTCGCAACAGCTTTTCCATTATAATATATTGTAAAATTACTACTTGATTTTACAAATGCATAATGATTCCATTGATTATGATTAACATAATTATAACTTAAAGTATCTGTTGTGCCATCTCCTCCCCCCCATTCCCAAACTAATGTTCCGCGATTAACATCTACATTTGTGATATACATTCTAGTTCCATTGGTCGCACCTGTTGAATAATCAGCACCTTTTACAAATAATGAATTTGCATTATGTGCAGTATTACTATTATTATAATGTAAAAACCATCCTTCAATACTATAATCATTTGTTTTCGAATTGAAATATTGATGATCACTAATAGTAATATAACCACTTGCGGTTGTGAAATTTATAGCATCACCAAATTTACCTCTTCCCCATGTTCCAGAAGTTATTGTTCCATCTGCTCCATAAATTGCTCTATCAGAAATAATTGAACCACTTCCTTCAGTCATTGGTAAATAAAGTATGATATCAGCATCATTAGGATAAGCAGATTGGTAAAGTGTGCCATTATTTATTCTAATATTTCCATTAGAAACTTCTAATTTTTCACTTGGTATTGTTGTTCCAATACCTACATTATCAGTTGTTCCAAAATTAACTATATCATTTCCTGTTTGTCTATTTAGTATTTTATTAAATTTGCCAGTTAATGCTCTAACTTCCGCAGATGATTCTATACTACCAACAACATCTAATTTTTGAGATGGACTTGTTGAACCAATTCCAACACTACCACTATTTTCATAAACAATGCTATTCATAATTTGATTAGTTGCATTCCATCTTGTCAAATTTCCAGCACTTGAACTTCCTGTTCCTGATCCACCAATTCCACTACCTTGCGCACTTGCACAAGTAACCCCACCTGTTGCACTGATTGATGCAATTCCATAAGTGCACGTATTCGAGAAGAATGTTTGACCTGATGAATTGTAAAGTGTTGTGATTCTTGCAATGTTTAATATTGATGTCGATGCTGGATCAACATAATATGCTTTATTATTAGAATCATAAAATACAGTTCCTGAAATATTTCCATTGACTGTTAAAACTTCTGGTACAGTTGTTGTTCCAATTCCAATTCCATTTGTGCTTTGATAAATTTTTGATGAATTAATTTGATTAGTTCCATTCCACATTGTAATGTAACCAGAACTTCCAGATCCACTAACACTTCCAGCAAGACTTGATGTGCATGAGACTAATCCAGTTGCAGAATTTGTGGTCAATACTTGTCCAGCAGCACATAATGAATTTCCTAAATAAGTTGCACCAGTAATATTTGCAGTTCCCTTTACTGTCAATAATTGTGCAGGTACTGTTGTTCCAATCCCAATATAAATTCCAGTATCATATAACAATGAATTTGTCATAGAATAATTTCCAGACCATTTTGTTAAATAATTAGGAATTCCACTTCCAGTATGTGCTAATTTTTGCCAAGCACTTAGTGTACTACAAGCAATCCACCACTGACTTCCTGTTGTTCTATAACTATCAAATTCAGATTGTGAAGTAATTACAGAACTATAACTCCAAAAATCATTTCCATCAAACGATTGTGAAAAATAATTTCCTTTTATTGCTACTTGCGGCATCCATCCAGAATTTATTCTAGCATTACAAAATGCAGTTAAATTTGTTGTTGTATTATCCCAAGCTAACATAATAACTGAAAAACTCAAAGTAGGATTAGCTCCCGCTATTGTAGAAAATCCACTTGCTCTCGCATTAATTTTTTGAGCACCTGGACCAGTATAATATGTAGCATTAACATAAGGGGTTGTACCTGACCATGAACCACTTCCTCCAAGAATATTTCCTGTAAAATAACCATTTCCACTAACGGTTAATTTTTCAGGAACAGTTGTTGTTCCAATACCAACACCACTTCCTCCTTGATAAATCATTGATGAATTAATTTGATTAGTTCCATTCCACATTGCAATATAACCAGAACTTCCTGAACCACCAACTGTTGCACTTGTGCTTCCTTGTTGAGCTGCGCATGTAACTACACCACTTGCACTGATTGATGCAATTCCATAAGTACAAGAATTTGAAAAGAATGTTTGACCTGATGAATTGTAGAATGTTGTGATTCTTGCAATGTTTAATATTGATGTCGATGCTGGATCAACATAATATCCTTTATTATTAGAATCATAAAATACTGTTCCAGAAATATTTCCATTCACTGTTAATTTTTCTTGTGGTGTTGTTGTACCAATACCTACATTATCACTTCCAGCAACTCCTCTAGGGATTGATATAATATCAGTATCAGCTCCTGTTTGTGTGCCTATGCTTAAAATATTTGTTGAACTATTATATTTTATATATCCTCCATAATTAATATCATTTTCATCTAATGCAAGTTTTGCAATTCCTGTACTTGTTCTTATAGTTGCAATGGAATTTGTACTACTAAAAACATCCAATAAATCCGTTGGTGTTGTTGTTCCAATTCCAACACTTCCATTAACAACATACACATCAGAAGATCCAGTTGTATCTAATTTTAAAGTGTCTATTACATTACTTCCCAATGTTATAACAGTTCCACTTGAACTTGCTACCCAATCTCCATTTATTCTAAGAGGATTACTTCCAATTATATTTACTGGACCGTTAACCTCTAATTTATATCCAGGACTTGTTGTTCCAATTCCAACACTTCCTGAACTTTCATATAATATACTATTTGTAATTGATCCAGTTCCATTCCATCTTGTAATATTTCCAGCAGATGCACTTCCTGTTCCTGACCCTGTAATTCCACTTCCTTGTGCACTTGCACATGTAAATGCACCAGTTGCATCAATTGATTGAATTCCATATGTGCAAGTTGTATCAAAGAAATTGCTTCCATCTTTATCATAAAGATTTGTTAATTTAATATCTGCAGCATCTAATGTTCCTGTTATATTTGCATCTCCTTTATTGTAGAATTTTGCAGTTCCAGCAACATCGCTCCAATTACCAACAACAGATCCACCAATATTTCTAATTACAATGCTTCCATTAACATCAAATGTTTCAACATTTGTTAAATAAGTATCATTAAAGAAATATACTTGTCCATAAAATTGAACTGGTGCACTTGAAAATTTTGCACTTCCAACAACTTCTAATTTTGCACCTGGACTTGTTGTTCCAATTCCAACATTACCAGCATTAAAATAACTTGTATCTGACGAACTTGCTCCACCAAGTTTGATATTAAGTGTTTGAGAAGGATAACCTCCCATAGTTCCACTCATATTACCAATATACACCACACTATTTACTCTCAAGTATCCAGAAGTATTTCTTGTTTCTAAAAACATCTGATGACTTTCAGTTCCATCTGCTACAGTTCTATGTGTCCAACCAAATCCATATCCTGTTGCATCAGTGTTAATTTTAAATCTCATTGGATATGGATAAACATCACTGTCAATAGCACCAGCTTGACTTGTGTTTTCATTTGTAGCTTCTAAATATATGTTACTTCCTCTGACAGCTAAATTACCATTCACATCTAATTTTTCAGATGGTGATGTTGTTCCAATTCCAACACTTCCTAAAGTGTTTATGGCATTAATGTAACTTGTTGAAGCCGGATCAATATAATATCCTTTATTATTAGAATCATAAAATACAGTTCCTGAAATATTTCCATTCACTGTTAAAACTTCTGGAACAGTTGTTGTTCCAATTCCAATCCCATTTGTGCTTTGATAAATTTTTGATGAATTAATTTGATTTGTTCCATTCCACATTGCAATATAACCAGAACTTCCAGAGCCTCCAACAGTTGCACTTGCACTTGCAACAGCAGTGCAACTAATTAATCCAGTTGCAGAATTTGTAGTTAATACTTGTCCAGCAGCACATAAACTATTTCCTAAATAAGTTGCACCAGTTATATTAGCAGTTCCTTTTACTGTCAATAATTGTCCTGGCGATGTTGTTCCTATGCCTACTCTTCCTGAACTATCAATAATCATATCCCACCCACTATTTGCAGCAAAATACATATTGTTCGAAGAAACAGCAATTGTGTTTGCATTTGTTGTTCCAAAATAAATTTGAGGTTGAGCACTTTCAATTACTATATTTCCTGAACCAGCCGAAGCACTATCATAAACATGTAACTTACCCACAGGTGAAGTTGTTCCAATACCAATATTATTACTCGAAGAATTCAAATAAAATGTACCCTGATCAAAAATAATATCTCCAGTCGCGTTTAAGTTTTGAATTCCAGTTAAATTTGTTGCTGCTAAAGTTTTATTTGCAAATAAAATTATAAGAATCAGTACAACTATAAAATTCAATATTCTCTTTCCATTATTGAAATTTTGATTATTCATGAGTTTTTTGTGCAATCCGTTCTCGGACATATCTCTAACTACTACCTTCGATTTTTTCTTCTCACTCCTTGCCTCGTTTTTTAGAATTTTCATATAACCAAATAGCAACTATTGTTGAAATTACATCAGGTGAAGAATTACCTAGAACTCCTACAAGTTTTGTTATCTCGTCGTTCTGCTTATCTGTTACAGTTACGTATATTCTTTTACTCAATTTAGTAACAAGTTTGTAACAAATAGGTATAAATACTTTTTGGTTTAGAGTAACCACTATTTCAAAGTAATTTAAGAAATATAATTAAAATTTTTATCCCAACACAATTAAAACTTTTATTTTTTACAGAAAATTAATTGTTTCAAGAATCAATTAATCACTTAGGATAAATTCTAAAACACAATATTTAAATATTTTAACGTATTTATGTTTATTTAAATAGGAGTGATAAAAATGGTAAGTATAACACTTTCAGTTCCAGAAGAGACAAGAAACACTATGAAACAATTTCCAGAAATGAATTGGTCAGGATTTGTAAGGAAAAGCATAGAGGAAAAAGCACAAAGCTTAGTTAAATTAGAAGAATTAAAGAAAGGACTAAAAAATGATTCAAAAAATTTAGATTGGGCCATAAAGTTACAGCGAGAGTCAAGAAGTGGCAGATTAGCAGAGCTCAAGAAAAAAGGTTTAATCTAATGGAAATAATAATCGATACAAATATCTTATTTTCATTTTTTAAACAAGATTCAACTACTAGAAAAATTATTCTTACAGCAGGATTAAGACTTTATTCTCCAGAATTTGCATTATTTGAAATAAATAAACACAAATCTGATATTATCAAAAAATTCAAGATTACAAATTTAAAATTTACACAAATGCGTAGAGAACTTGCCATTGCAGTAACTTTTTTACCCTTAGAAGATTATTCATCATGTTTAAAAAATGCAGTAAAAATTTCACCTGACCCAAATGATATTGATTTTTTTGCTTTGGCGTTGAAATTAGATCTTCCCATATGGTCCAATGATTCAATACTTAAAAATCAGAAAAAAATTGTGGTTATTTCAACAAAAAATTTAATTGAAAAAGAAGAGTTTTTTTCATTGATTTAATTCATATCAAAATTCAGTAAATTATCCAAGTGCAATTAAAATATTTTCTTTTCCTTTAATTTTTTTAGGACACTATCAGCTATTTTTAAAGCATCTAAAGCTTCTTTATAATCTACATCTTCGCCATAATATTTTATTCCATTTCTTAGTTTTCTTAGTCTGTCTACTTTTGTTGTATCAGTTATTGAAAATCCCAACTTTAAAAGGTACGCAACTGTTGCTTCATGTGAAAATGATTTGAAACCTTCAGAGAATAAAATCGCATCAATATCTTCTCTTATAGATTCATATGCATTTTCTAATGCATATTTAGCTTTTTGTGTTTGAAGAATACTTTTAGCCATCAACAATCTCTCTGAACTTTCTTTTCTTGTAGCCTTAGCAAGATTCATATCCACTGATTGTTTTTTAACTGCTCCAGTTTTAACAAAATATTCAAACTCTTTCATAAAGCACCTTCTATCACAATTCCATTGTTAAGATTTGCAAGAAATTCTTTGCTTACTTTACGAAGATCAACAAAATGCAATGAAATTTTTCTTTTTAACAAATTTTCAATTTTTTTCAAATTAATTTCTGTTTCATTACATCCAATTATTGCAATATCAATATCGGAACTTTCAATATCTTCGCCTCTTGAATAAGAACCAAAACAAATTATTGTCTTTGGATAATGTAATTTCTGTTTAAACATATCTAAGATTCCTGAAAATAATATTTTTTCAAGATTATTTGATTTTTTAAGTTTAATAAATTGCACACTATCAAGATTTGCTTTTAGTACAGTTGTGACTTTATTCTTTTTTATGATAATAAAATTTTCTCTTGCTAATTTTTCAACAGCAAAAATTATAGCAGGCATGGACAATTTCATTCTTCTAGCTAATTCCCTAAGGTGTATTTCAGTAGTTGGATAATAAAAGAAAAATTCCAGTATTTTCCAAGTGTTATTTTTTTCTATCATTTGTTATTAATTAATACCAACTGGTATTTAAATATTACGCTTAATTTTTATCCAAGTGCAATTAAAACTTTTATTTTTCCTTCAGATAAATCAAATGTTTCAAGTGCTTTTCCAATTATTGCACCAGAACATTTTTCTTTTGATTCACATTTCATTGCAAATCCTGCTTTACTACTCGATGTTAAAAGATCTCCTGGATTTATTTTTCCATTTTCATTTGTAACTTTAATTGGAACTCTTCCAGCAAGTGCAATTGCTGATCCATTCACTTTGCTTCCAAATATTGCACCAGGTTCAGTTGTTACAACTCCCGCAACTAAAGTTGAATAAGCAGTTGTTGATTTTTTTACTCCTTCAGAAAGCTCAGTATCAATTATTACAACATCACCAGGTTCTAATTTATCATTTGTTGGGAAATTTTCAGCAATATCTGCTCCAGAACCATATAAATTACCATCAACTTCTAAATCATTTTGTACATACAATGATCCTGAACTTAATGCTTTATTGTTTGTTGTATTCGATCCAATAATTACTCTATCAGTTGTTGTTGTTAAAACAACTATTGTTCCATTATCACTCCAACCAGAACTACTTGAAATAGAATCCCATGTTGATCTGCAATCACCATTCATACAAAGTTGTGATCCATTTACAATTCCAGTTGATGTAATATTTCCATTAACATCTAATTTTTGTGATGGTGTTGTTGTTCCAATACCAACATTGCCACTCCCCAAAATTACCATTTTTGCAGTCGATGTATGGGTAGTATTTCCTGATGCAAGAGTATTGCCTGTATTAAAATAAATATTACCTAAATTTCCTGCTCCTGTTCCAAGTCCTCCTTGAATTGTAAAATTTGTTGCTGATTTATCTATTCCAGCATTTGCACTTTGTGTAGTAGCAGATAAAAGGCTATTTCTTCCATCATAATTATATGCTCCACTTTGTCCAATATAAGCAGATACTTGAGATGCTCCTCCAAATAAATTAAGAGGAATTCCTGTATTTGTGTCATCAGTAAAAGATAACCCTCCACCACTTAATGCCCAGCTAAATGATGCAGTTGCTCCAACATTTCTTTTTAATGTTATTATTGGTGCACCACTTACTCCTCCTTGAACAATTAACTGGGAGGAAGTAGCACTATAATTTCCTATTGTAGTAAGTCCTGTTACATTTACTGTTCCATGGACATCTAAAGTGCTATCTGGTGCTGTTGTACCAATGCCGACATTGCCAGTTGTTCCATCTATGTAAATTGTTCCATTACCCGCACTTATTTGAGTATCTATATCTTGTGCATTTCCAAAAGTGTATGTTCCATAAGTTGCTCCACCAGAATTCCAAGATAACGAGGAAAGTGCTCCAGAACCCATCCTTAAAACTGGAGATGAACCCAAAATTACCATGGAATCTTGAATATTTAATTTATAATTTGTAGTTGTTGTCCCAATACCAACACCACTTGCTCCTTGATAAATAATTGAATTATTAATTTGATTTGTTCCATTCCACATTGCAATGTAACCAGAACTTCCTGAACCACTAACACTTCCAGAAAGACTTGATGTGCATGAGACTAATCCAGTTGCAGAATTAGTTGTTAACACTTGTCCAGCAGCACATAATGAATTTCCTAAATAAGTTGCACCTGTTATGTTTGCAGTTCCTTTTACTGTTAATAATTGTGAAAGTGTCGTTGTTCCAATACCTACATTACTTCCATTATCTACTGAAAGTGTTCCAGTATAAGATCCCCCTATTTCTCTGATTGCAACTTTTGTTACCCAAGTATCTGCATTTTGTGAACCATAATAACTTAAAAATATTTTAATTTTAATTTTTGTAGTGGCGTTACTCCAGAATTTATACTCAGTTCCTGGTGTATATGGGGAATTTGTTGCACTATGAGTTCCTTCAGCTCCAGCATTATATGGTGGGATTATTCCATAAACATGATACCATTCATTTGCTCTAGGGGGTCTATCATTCCAAGTGTAAGGTCCATTTCCTTGGTCATTATCAACTTTTGCTGAAGTGTATTCTTCACGTCCAAGATAATTAGTTCCTTGACTAGTTGAATTTTGTTTTATCCAATATTCAATTAGATAAGATTTTGTAGGATCAACATTTATGTAATCTGTATAAAGTCCAGACGATGTGTTAAGATATTTGTATATTGCAACTGTTTCTGTTCCTTCTGGCCCAATTACAATAACATTACTATATCCGCTTGAAGTTAACCATCCATTTGTTCCACCATTTAATATGTCAGCTTTAGAAATTAGATTTGGTCCTAAAGCTGTGAATAATGGTTCGTTTAAAGATCCATTTTGTATTTGCACATTTCCAACAATATGTAATTTATCACTTGGTGATGTTGTTCCGATACCAACATTACCTGCAGTAAGTATTGATGTTGCACTATTTGATGGATTAATATAATATCCTTTATTTTCAGAATCATAAAATACACTTGCAGAAATATTTCCATTCACTGTTAAAACTTCTGGTACAGTTGTTGTTCCTACTCCTATTCTTCCTGCAGTATTTAATGCATTAACATAACTTGTCGATGCAGGATCAACATAATATCCTTTATTATTTGCATCATAAAATACACTTGCAGATAAATTTCCATTGACTGTTAAAACTTCTGGTACAGTTGTTGTTCCAATTCCAATTCCATTTGTGCTTTGATAAATTTTTGAATTATTAATTTGATTTGTTCCATTCCACATTGCAATGTAACCTGAATTTCCAGAGCCTCCAACTGTTGCACTCGCACTCGCAACTGTAGTACAACTAATTAATCCTGTTGCAGAATTTGTTGTTAATACTTGTCCAGTAGCACATAATGAATTTCCTAAATAAGTTGCACCTGTAATGTTTGCAGTTCCGACAATAGTTAATGTTTGTCCTGGAGTTGTTGTGTTGATGCCTATACTTCCACTTGCTAAAATTCGTATTCTTTCATAATTATTTGTGCCGATTCTAAAATAACCATTTTCATAATTCCACATTTCTGAATTAAGAGAACCCCCTCCAACATGGCCAAATTGCACACCATCAGTAGCAGTTGTACCAGAAGCGGAATTTGTAAATTTCGCAACTGCATTTTCACTATTGATATGTAATATAGAAACTGGATTTGTTGTTCCAATTCCAACATTACCACTTGCATCAACTCTTATTCTTTCAGTATTATTTGTATAAAAAACCATCGGAGCTTCTGAAATTCCACGAATATAATTATATCCATTTACAGCGGTAAAGATGTTTAAATTTTCAGAATCATAATCTTTAAAAGATATTCCAGTATATGCGTTTGTTGTTCCAATGCCTTTTATTATTAATCCGAGTCCATATGCAGTATTGTTATAATATATCTCTAAAGGTGCTCCTGGCGATGTTGTTCCAATTCCAACATTTCCTGAATCAGTAAATGCTACAATATCTGTCCCTGCTCCATTTTTTATTGTTGTATGATTGTCGGAATAAACATATAATCCATTTGCATAATTTGAACTTCTAAAACCATTACCATTACTTAATTGAATAGTTGAAGTTCCAATTAAATATCCATTTAAGTAAGCATTACCATTTATGAATAATTTATAAGCACCTGGATTAGTTGTTCCAATTCCTATACCTCCAGTTGTTCCATTTTGAAAAATTGATGATGAATTAATTTGATTTGTTCCATTCCACATTGCAATGTAACCAGAACTTCCACTGCCACCAACTGTTGCAGATGCATCTCCAACTGCAGTGCAACTAATCAATCCAGTTGCAGAATTTGTTGTTAATACTTGTCCAGTAGAACACAATGTATTTCCAAGATAAGTTGCACCAGTAATATTTGCAGTACCTTTTATCGTTAATGTTTGTCCAGGCGATGTTGTGTTAATACCAACGTTTCCAGACGAAGTTATACGCATTTTTTCAGCCATAGCACTATCCACAGTAGTATAAAATGTTAAAAATGAATCTCTTGTACTAGCGGTTGTGGTCCAATCTTGTTCATGACCTTGGAGTATTTGCGCAGAATTATATTTTGTAGTACCATCACCTGACTTGAATAAAATACTATGGCTGTTCGCAGTATTGCCATATGCATTTTCCAAGGTAATAAATTTTGTATCTCCTGCACTATCTCCATAATAAATATTTAATAAACCACTTGCAGAAATTTGTGCTCGTCTACTATCTGTTGTTCCAACTTGTAGTAAAGCTGTTGGATTTGTTGAACCAATACCCACATTACCACTTGTAGTTATTACCATCTGGTCAGGATTCGAACTATTTCCAAAAGCAAGATATGCACTTCCAGAACTTCCACGTACACTAATCGTTTTTTTATCTACTTCAGTCCCTGTTCCATTTCTGCTTAATATCACATAAGGGTCAAAGTTTGTCTGATTTGTTGTTATTCTTATACCATCTACTGATGATTTTGTAATTACTTCCAATTTATAAGTTCCACCAGCACTTGTATCACTACCTACAATAAATTTTCCAGGTGCATAAATATTAGGTGTATTTCCATAGGGAATTAATAATCCAGATGTAGGTGCACTTCCTGCACCACTACCTAATCTTAATTGATCGCCTAAATACCACATATACATTTCATGACTGTTAGTTAAATCATAAAATGTATATCTAGGATAATATTTCTTACCATAAACAATATCATAAGATGTATCAGAAGAATTACTTTCAACAAGAATACGTGTAGTTGTTCCGGTACTTGAACTACCTACAGACAAAGTTGAAGTTGGATTCGTTGTTCCAATACCAACACCACTTGCTCCTTGATAAATTATTGAATTATTAATTTGTGATGTTCCATTCCACATTGCAATATAACCAGAACTTCCACTACCACCAACTGTTGCAGCTGCTGAACCAACCGCAGTGCAACTAACTAATCCAGTTGCAGAATTTGTTGTTAATACTTGTCCAGTAGAACACAATGAATTTCCTAAATAAGTTTGACCAGTAATGTTTGCAGTTCCAACGACATGCAGAGTTGAAGTTGGAGTCTTTCCTCCTCCCGCAATACCATTATCTAGATTTATTCCTAATCTTGCATTTTTAACATCAAATGCAAATTGTCGGTATATATTCTGTGATCCTGTTCCATTTGGGATGTACCAATATCCAACTGAACTAATTGGATCATCATGTGTATGAAAATCCATTATCACTCCAGGATAACTGGTATTATATACATACCACCCAGTACTATTAACAAATCCATTGGCTGTTTGAGTGTATCCTAAACTATTCGAAAATCCATATAATTGAGTTTGTGTTCCTTCACCAAAAATCATATTCCCATTAACATGTAATTTTGCACCAGGACTCGTTGTTCCAATTCCAACATTACCGGAAGAATCAATAAATATTTTATCATTAGAACCGCCAGCACCTAAAGACAAATTTTGTCCACTTGCAGCCCTTATAATAAATCTCCCAGTTCCATAACTTATTAATCCAGCAGCACCATTATTCCAGGTAGTATCTCCCCCAAAATCCGATGTTCCATCAACTTCCAATTTATAATTTGGTGATGTTGTCCCAATACCAACATTAGAATTTGAAAAATATGCAGTTTGATTATTTATAACAAAAATATCTACAAAATTTGGTGCATAAGATATGTTTGTAAAATCTGTTTGTATTTTGAATATTGGACCATTTCCAAATTCTAAATTTAACATTCCTAATCCTCCAGAATAAGTTTTAGTAAATGTGGTACTTCCATTAAAATATCCTCCCCAACTTAATTCCATATTTCCAGATGATTTTTGACTTATTGTTCCATAATTTCCAAGTTGTGCAAGGTAACCACTACCCCATGCCCCTGCACCATAAATATTTAATGAAGGAGTTGTATTTGATACCCCATTTCTAATATCTAATATTGCAAGTGAATTTGTCGTCCCAATTCCAACTCTTCCCACTCCTTGATATATTATTGATGAATTAATTTGATTAGTTCCATTCCACATTGCAATATAACCAGCACTTCCAGAGCCTCCAACATTTCCATTTCCGCTTCCTTGCTGTGCTGCACATGTAACTGCACCACTTGCAGAAATAGATGCAATTCCATAAGTGCAGCTTCCAGAGAAAAAATTTGTTCCTGAATTGTTATACAAATTAGTTAACTCAACATTTCCATTAACTTCAAGTAATGAAGAAGGATAATATGTTCCAATTCCAACGTATCCACTCGAACCATTTATACTAAACCTGTTGGTAGTTGGGGTAGAACCAGAAGTTCCAGATAAAATCTCAAATAAATCTCCTTTATTATATGAATTTGTAAATCCCCAAGTGTAACCATCATCATTATACAATCTTAAATAACCAGAATTTGTTGAATTAATTAATATTCCATCTACATTGCCAACTGACAAAGTTAATTTTGCATTTGGACTAGTTGTTCCAATTCCAATTCCACTTGTCCCTTGATAAATCATTGATCTATTAATTTGATTAGTTCCATTCCACATTGCAATATATCCAGAACTTCCACTGCCTCCAACTGTTGCACTCGCACTCGCAACTGCAGTGCAACTAATTAGTCCAGTTGTCGTATCTGCAGTTAACACTTGTCCAGCAGAACACAACGAATTTCCTAAATAAGTTGCACCAGTAATATTTGTAGTACCTTTTACCGTTAATGTTTGTAAAGGAGTTGTTGTGTTAATTCCAACATTACCACCAGAAATAATTCTCATTGATTCAGTACCTGCATTTGTAAATGCTATCCCATCAGTTGCTGGGAAAAAAATACCGGTGTTATAAATATTCATAACAACAGGAGCTGCTGCTGTCCCTGCTATATTTAATTGGACTCTATTTGGTTTCATTTGTCCTTGAGTTCCACCAATATAAAAACTCCCATCAGCTCTAATCCATGCCATAGGGGTACTAGCATTATCTAACCAAATTTGTGAATATTGGGTGTAAGGATCTGCGTAACCATTTGTATTTTGAACAATTAAAGGAGCAGTTGTACTACTATTATATGCACCAACAATGTGCAATTTTCCATTTGGTGTTGTTGTTCCAATACCAATATTACCCGTTGTAATATTTACAAATATTACAGATGAATTAATTTGTGAACTTGAATTCCACATTGCAATATAACCAGAACTTCCAGAGCCACCAACTGTTGCAGATGCCGAACCAACTGCAGTGCAACTAACAAGTCCGGTTGTTAAATCAGTTGTAAGAACTTGTCCACTCGAACATTTTGAATTTCCTAAATAAGTTGCACCAGTTATGTTTGCAGTTCCAGAAACTGTTAATGTTTGTCCTGGCGATGTTGTATTGATACCAACATTTCCTCCAGATTTTATAAACATATAATTTGTTCCATCATATTTTTGAAATTTAATTCCTTCAGCTCGCATAGTTAGGGTTTCATAATTCCCTCCACCATTCCATTCAGTGTATATTGCACTTTGTAAATTAGTTGGAGTAATATTTTGTCCTCTATCCATAATAATTCCATGACTTACAGAAGTAGTTCCACTTAATGAAATGTTTCCATCATAAACAACTAATTTTTGTGCAACAGTTGTTGTTCCAATTCCAACATTGCCTCCATTAAAATATGTTGTTCCATTTGTACTTAATTGAATTCTTGTAGTTTCTGTAATACCATCATTTAATTGCAAATAAGTATTTGCTATTGTTCCTCTTGAATAAAGTAATGCAGTTGTTTTTCCACCAACTTTAAAATTTATTTTTTGTGCATCTTCATTTGGTGTTGATATATTTAATACTCCAAAACCTCCAATATCTGACGATTCGAGTAATACCACAGGAGAAGAAACTACTTGTCCTAAATATATTACTGAGCCACTAAATCTTGCAGTGCCATTGACATCTAAGGTGTATGAAGGATTAATATTTCCAATTCCCACACCACTTGCCCCTTGATAAATCATTGAATTATTAATTTGATTAGTTCCATTCCACATTGCAATATACCCAGAACTTCCACTTCCTGCAATATTTCCATTACCACTTCCTTGCTGGCTTGCGCATGTAACAGTTCCTGTTGCACTAATTGATGCAATTCCATAAGTACATGTATTAGAGAAAAATGTTTGGCCTGACGAATTGTAAAGTGTTGTTATCCTTGTAATGTTTAATATTGATGTTGTTGCAGGATCAACATAATACTCTTTATTATTTGCATCATAAAATACACTTGCAGAAATATTTCCATTCACTGTCAAAACTTCTGGAACAGTTGTTGTTCCAATACCAACTTTTCCTGAAGTATCAATTCTCATTCTTTCAACATGGTTAGTATCGAAAATTAAATTAGTATTTGCATAAGTTCCAACAACTAAATTTTCACTAGTGTCCATAAGTATTCTACCTATTAAATTAGAAACTCCTGTTCCATTTGTTAATCCAATCATTGCATATCCTGTTCCATTTGGATTACTCACAAGAATTGAAGGATAAGAACCAAAACCTCCAGCATTTGTATTTTCATAAACTTCTAATTTTGTTTGTGGTGCCGTCGTTCCAATACCCATTTTATTATCTGGAGTTATGACCATTGTCACTACATTTGAACCATTTACTATTGTCAATCCTTTATTATTTTTTAGTAACCATCCTTTATCATATACACTAGCATAATATCCTGATTTGGACCATCCAAAAAATCCAGGGCTTCCTCCAACATCATCTGCAAAATTTATAAATCCATAATATTGATTAAGTCCTGTTAATTGAAGTAAATTCCCCCCCGTATTATTTCCTCTTACATCCAAAAGTCCACTAGGTGATGTTGTTCCAATTCCAACACCACTTGCTCCTTGATAAATAATGGAATTATTAATTTGCGATGTTGCATTCCACATTGCAATATAACCAGAACTTCCTTGTCCAGAAATAACTCCACCAAGTCCAGATGCAGATGTACAACTAATAAGTCCAGTTGTTACATCAGTTGTTAATACTTGTCCACCTGAACATTTAGAATTTCCTAAATAAGTTGCACCCGTTATGTTCGCAGTTCCTTTAACAGTTAATGTTTGTGATGGTGAAGAAATGTTAATACCTACGTTGCCACCAACTTTTAACATAATATTAGGATTACCATTATTCCAATCTCCAATTGCTAAATCTTTATATGTAGAACCATCAAAAGCCAATAATCTTCCTGTCATTGAACCACTATTATTATACATATATAATTCTATATATCCATCAGAAATTGAGGGATGTGATGAAACTATTCCAGTTGACAATAATTGTTTTGCCTTTATTCTATTTGTAACTTCTAATTGTTCTGATGGATTTGTCGTCCCAATTCCAACACCACTTGCTCCTTGATAAATAATTGAATTATTAATTTGATTTGTTCCATTCCACATTGCAATGTACCCAGAACTTCCAGAGCCTCCAACTGTTGCAGCTGCCGAACCAACTGCAGTGCAACTAATTAATCCAGTTGCAGAATTTGTCGTCAACACTTGTCCAGTTCCACAAAGTGAATTTCCTAAATAAGTTGCACCAGTAATATTCGTAGTTCCTAAAACCGTTAATTTTTGTCCTGGTGCTGTTGTTCCAATACCTACATTACCAATAAAACTATAATTTTTATTTGTATAATCATAACCAAAAGTTATTCCTGAAGAATTGGTATCAATAACCATCAATCCTGTTCCTTGCCAAAATTTAGTAAACATTCCTGAACCAGCATCAATTTTAATTCCATTTCTAGCAGTTGATCCTTCATAAATAGTTAATAAATCACTAGGTGATGTTGTCCCAATCCCAACTTTATTTGTTACAATTAAACTATCTGGGAAAGTGTAATTACCTGATTCAAATGTTCCTGATCCAACTGAAGAAGCACCATGTCCAGGATCAGCAGCTCTTATATTATTTGTAGCTAAAACTAGTAAAATGAAAATTACAATCATCCAACTTATTTTTTGTGTTTTCATTTTTTCCTTTTTATTTTAGCTCTGTTATAACATGTCCAAATTGTTCTATCGTCGCGACTAAGCATTTGCGCAATCTCATGATAACTAAGTCCCATGGAATCTTTCATGTATTCAGAAATTGCTTCAAGAACACTAACATCTCTATCTTGAAAAATATGTGTTGGTAATAATATTTCTGCTGTGGATTTAGAACTATCTTTTTTTAATTTAGGATTCTTCTCTTTATTTCGAATCCTATTAACTTTCAATTTATCCCCCAACGTAACTGATAAATACACATTTTAATTATGAACTATGATACTTACATTGTAAGTTAATCAATTATTTTTATTATATATCACTAAAACATTACAATGTAAGTATATAAGTTATTTAAATATTTTTTGATATTGTAATATTTTTCAAAAATTATTTCTTTTTTCAATACTTACAATGTAAGTATTAATAAATGTTTGCAATTTTAAAAGAAATTATCATTATTTACTTACATGGTAAGTATTGTTATATATAAATCTTTTTAATCATTTACTTACAATGTAAGTATAACTATTCAATAAAAATCATTAATTCATTTTTGTCGTCTAAAAAAATTAAGGAAGCGTTCTATATTTTGTGTTTATCATTCCCCATTGCAGAAAAATAAGCGCAAGAGCAAATAACAATAATGGTAATTGCATTCTAACCATAACTTTTTCTTGTGATGTTGTGATAATTTCATTAAAAGAACTATCTAATTTTTCATTGTTCTCTGCTAAATAATATATACCACCAGTGCTTTGTGATATTTGTGTCATGGTGGTATTATCTATTGTAGAGATAATGTCACTTTTAATATAAGATCCACCTTTCTCTGTTGCCATACCAATTGTATGAATCACAATCCCTTTATCTATCGCAGCATTTATTCCTTCTTCAATTGGGGCACCAACAGTACTCCTACCATCTGTAAGAAGTATTATTGTTTTACTTCGCTGCTCTTTTGACATAATATTGGCTGAAGTAATTATGGCTCCAGCAATATCTGTTCCTCCTACATTTTTTATATCAATTTTTTTTATAGTATCCTTCAAATCATTCATGCTTTCAGTCATTGGACTTTCCACAAAACTTGTTCCTGAAAAAGTTACAATTCCAACACTGGTTTTATCTGGTAACTTATCTAAAAATTGAAAAGCTGCATTTTTTGCAGCTTCCAATCTATTTGGACTAAAATCATCAGCAAGCATACTTGCCGATGCATCTATTGCAATAACATAACTTTTCTGGCTAGATTTTCCAACATAAAAATAAATCGGATCAGCAGCTGATAAAATAACCATTCCAACAACTAATATTTCAGTTGCAAGTAGCCAAAAATTTTTCCTAATAATAATACTATTACGCATTGTTTGTTCAACACCACTAACCCTTTTTATTGCTTCATAATTTGAAAATATCCAAGCTCTTGTTCTAAGAAATTTAAGTGAAAATAAATGAACTAATATTAACATAGGTATACTAACTAAAAGCCAAAGATACTTTGGATTTAAAAATGATATTTCCATTTTATGTACCACCAAACATTTTTTTGACTTTTTCAAAAAAATCTTCATTTGTATGCAAAGTAATTAGTGGAGCTCTAATAAATTTGAAAATTGCTTTTATGGATTCTATTTCTTCAACATTATATTGTTCATATTTCTTAGCTATTATATTTGGTTCCATTAATAATTGGTCATTACTAAAAGGATCATTTATTGCAACTTGACCAATAAAATGTCCCTTTGGGAATTTATCATCAAGTGGATCTCTTATCATTAATCCGACTATTTCATATTTCATAGCAGACATTGTTTTTAATACCTTTTCCCATCCAGGTTTTAATCCAATAAAATCACTTATAATAACAAGTACACAAGGTTTTTTTCTTGAACCAATTAGCATAGTTAATGTTTTTTCTAAATCATATTTTCCTTCATAATTTTCTGGATTAGATATATATCTTAATATCCTCATAAATTGTGGTTTTCCAGGTTGAGAGGGAACAACTACTTTTAGTTTATTTGTAAACATAACAAGTCCCATACTATCTCCCGAATCAGCTAAAGCATAACTAAGTGTTGCTAAAAGTTCTGCAGCATATTCATTTTTTAATTTTCCATAAGAAGAATACGACATACTCGAGCTAACATCTAAAAAAAATATTATTTCTTTATTTTGTTCTTCAGAATATACCCTTATTAATGTTTTTTGAGCTCGAAGACTCGCAATCCAATCTATTCTATCACCATCATCTCCGGGAACAAAATCTCTAAATTTTTCGAATTCAAATCCCTTTGCTCCAAAAATAGCTCTTCTTGTACCAACTTGTCTTTCTCCAGAACTTGTTGTAACATCAGCTGGTCCTCTAATATTTTTAAAACTAATATATGACGCTTTTTTCAAAAGTGGTTTTAAATCAAGTTTTAATTCTTTCATTTTATTTAATAAATTTTATATAAACATTACAATTAGGAATTCACTTATTTTATTTGTAACATAACTTAAGGCAGTGGTACCTTTTCTAATATTTCTTTAATTATTGCTTCAGATGTTATTCCATCTGTTTGGCCTTCATAATTAATAGCAAGTCTGTGCCTTAATACATCAATCGCAACTTTTTTTACAAAATATGGAGTTACAAATGTTTTGCCGTTGATTAAAGTTTCAGCTTTGGAACCAATAAATAATCCAAGTGATGCTCTTGGTGATGCCCCTCTTTCTAAATATTTACCAAGTGTTATTCCATATTTTTCAGGATATCTTGTTGCATCAATTAATGATACAATATATTTTTCAACTTTATCATGCATGTAAACTGCCATTGCAGCTTGTTGCAGTTTGATAATTTTTTCAGGGTTCATAATTGGTTTTATATTATAACTTTCAAATTTTTGAATTGTCATATTTTGTCTTAATATTTTTTGCTCTTCTGAAATATTAGGATATCCAACATTTATTTTAAACATAAACCTATCAATTTGAGCTTCAGGCAAAGGAAATGTACCAAGTTGTTCAACTGGATTTTGTGTTGCCATAACAAAAAAAGGATTTGGCAATTCAAATGTTTCTCTTCCAATTGTAACTTGTCTTTCCTGCATGCCTTCTAAAAGTGCAGACTGTACTTTAGGTGGTGCTCTATTAATTTCATCTGCAAGAACAAAATTTGCAAAGATTGGACCTTTTAAAACATAAAATCCTCTTTCTTTTTCATAAGTATTTATTCCAATTATATCGCTTGGAAGAAGATCAGGTGTAAATTGTACTCTTTTGAATTCGCATCCCATTACTTGTGCAAGTGTTCGAATAACTAATGTTTTTCCAATACCAGGAAGACCTTCTACAAGAATGTGGCTATTGGCAACAATACCTCTTAAAAGAGCATCAACAACTTCCTCTTGTCCAACAACTACTCTTGATAACTCTTTTCTAATTGCATCTAGTTGTTCTTTTATCTCTTCTGGTGAAACATTGTTCGAACTATTAGTTACTGTTCCCTCTTTTCCCATATGGTAAAATTCTCTACTATAGTATATATATTTGTCGACTTACTAACAAATAGTAACATAAGTTTAGTTCACTTATTAAAGAGCAAAAAATATATATACACACTAGCATAAAAACAATTAATGGTTTTAGAGTCTTTAATAAATCCACTAGCTGCAGAAAATAACCCAAAGAAGATGATTTTATATGGAATCCTCTACAGTTCAGTTGGAGTTTTTCTAAGTCTTTGGATTTTTGAAAGTCAAGCAAGTCTTGTTATGGTTTTTCTTACAACAATGGCATGCATTCCTCTTATTTATGGTACAGTTAAAATGGAAGAACAAAAAGATGAAGATAATCAAGAAGAAAAAAAATTATTGAAAGAACATAGTAAAGCATTGGAGTTTTTTATTTTTTTATTTATTGGTATGACTCTAGGAATGGCCCTTTGGTATGTCGCACTTCCACAGGATATGACATCTAAACTTTTTTCTGTACAATCAGATACAATTTCAAGAATAAACAATACTCCTTCAGGGAGTGCTATAAAATTTGGATTATTTTCAACAATTTTTTTAAATAATCTTCAAGTTTTAGTTTTTTCACTTTTATTTGCATTTTTATATGGTGTAGGTTCAATTTTTATTTTGGCATGGAATGCTTCAGTAATTGCAGTTGCAATTGGAACTTTTATAAAATTAGGAATTGCAAAATCTGCTTCAGTAATAGGTCTTGCTAAAGTTTCAACATATTTTAAAGTTGTTTCTTTCGGATTATTTAGATATTCTATTCATGGTATTCCTGAAATTTTTG
Source organism: uncultured Methanosarcinales archaeon (assembly GCA_964604995.1). Taxonomy (GTDB): domain Archaea; phylum Nanobdellota; class Nanobdellia; order Woesearchaeales; family JABMPP01; genus JAGVYD01. The sequence continues at coordinate 7,657 of CAZSAD010000011.1, read as the reverse complement.
CTTATTTTATTGCAGGTTTAGCAGGAGGTATCATTAGTGTTGCGATGTTAAAAAATGGACTTGATTTTGACAAGTTCAAAAGAATTGTTGTAGATACAACTGATCTTGTGATTATATCTGTTTTAGTTTTACTTGGGGCAGCAATACTTGAAGTGTATGTTACACCTTTAGTTTTTGGTTAAGTTTCTAAATATCTTAAAACAATTTAATGGTATTAACTAATATTAATATGTTATAATTATTCTATTAATCATTAATACCTAATTTATTTATTCAAGAACTTTTAATTTACCTGGTCGTATTTCAAATATCTCTCCTTCTTCAAGAAGTGTTTGCAAAAGTTTATCAATATTTAGCATGTTTAATTTTTCTTTTAGTTCATCGATATTAGCACCTTTACCAAGGTCAAGTTGTTTAATCATTTTGCATATTTTTTGGCTAGGCATCAATGTTTCTTCTAAACTTTCCTCTTTTTTATTCTCAAAGTTTTTCTTTTCTTCTTTTTGCTCTGATATACTTTTGGTTTTATTATCATTTAAAATTTTACTTTTATCTTCAATATTTTCATTTTTATTATCTGTTTCATTTAAATCATTTTCATCTAAAGAATCATCCAATTCAAGTTCTTGTTTTAATATTTCAAGTTGTCTAACTTTTACCCACTTCGGATCATCAATTTTTTTTACAATTTCAGGAGCAATATAAACTTCTTCTCCATATTTTCTAACTCTCCCAATAACCATTATTATTTCACCAATTTTAATATCAATTGGCATTATTATATCGCCTAAAAATCTAATACTAATTGAAGAGGTACCATCATCTATGTACCATAATTTACTTTGATCATTAACTTCAATTATTGTTGCAATTATATTTATTCTAGAAATTCTTTTGTTTGTTTTAGTTAAAATATAACTTGGTTCCCATCCTTCAAGTTTTATAAATTCTCCTTCAATTAAATCTTTTATTCTAATTTTATGCGATACTAATCTTTTTGCACTGTTTTCTTTTTCTGACATTTTTATCAACATCACATTCTACTAATATGGCCTCTTCTAGGTTCAAAAATATCCCCTGCTCTTTTTAGCTTCTCTAAAGTTTCTTCAACTTTTCCTTCTTTTAAGCCTCTTGTTTCAGCTTCTTTTAAGATTTCTTCAATAGGTATAACTTTTCCAAATTTGCCTTCAAGTTCAACAATTATATCTTTAACATTTGCAATCTTTGCTCTTTCAGTAGCAGGAACACCAGTTGAAATTCTATCAATATCTATTTTTCCTGTTTCGGGATCAACTCCAATTTCAGCTAAACAATAATGTAAAAGTTCAACTGCTTTTTTTGAATCAATAGCTTCTACATTTTTTGAATATCTAAGTCTTGCAGATCCTTCAGCGAGTCTTACAAGTGCTTCAAGTTGTCTTGCTGAAATTGGTACAGCTCTTGAGCCACCTTCTTCATTATATCCTTTACTTCTCATATTAAGATAATATTCTTTGATTTCGTCAAGTGCTTCATCAGTAAGTTGCGGATTTACATTTCTTCTTACATAAGAAATATATTTTTTTAATACTTTAGTTGGAATTTCTGGATTTTCCATAATCGGATTTTTATGTAATGATAATATATGTGATGCAACTCTTTCATCTTTGTCTTTATCTGGCAAATCTTTTATTGGAAATATCAAATCAAATCTGTTGATAAGTGTAGGTGGTAAATCAATCTGGTCAGCAAGAAGAGCATAAGCATCGAATCTTCCAAACTTGGGATTAGCTGCAGCAAGAACAGTTGTTCTTGATACAAGTGTTGCTTGAATATTAGCTTTACTTATACTAATTGTTTGTTGTTCAAGTGCTTCGTGCATTGCTGCTCTATCTTCATTTGTCATCTTATCTAATTCATCAATGCAGCAAATACCATTGGATGCTAAAACAAGTGCTCCTGCTTCAAGAGCCCATCCTTTTAAAAATTCATCTCGAACAACTGCAGCAGTAAGGCCAGCTCCAGAAACTCCTTTGCCAGATACATATCTACTTTTTGGCGCAACCATATTCACTCTTTTTAGAAGCTGGCTTTTTCCAGATCCAGGATCACCAACCAATAAAATGTGAATATCTCCTCTTGTTATCATTCCATCGCTTCTTGTTTTTTGTACACCAGATGCAAGTTGTATTAACAATGCTTCTTTTACTTTTTCATGCCCATAAATGCTTGGTGCAAGAGCTCTAACCAATCTTTCAAATAACCTCTTATCTTCAGCAAGTTCTAAAATCTCTTTTTCTTCTTCTTTTGTAATTTCAATTTCAAAGAAGCTCTCCTCTATCCCCAAAATATTATTCGCTTCAATAAATAAATCAAATCTTGTGGATTGTACTCCTGTTTTTAGTATGATTGGAACTTCTTTTACAACACCAACAACTCTAACTTTACTTCCAGGATTAGTTCTTTTTTCTGTTATTGGACTTACAAGATCTTCTTGCAAAAATACATTCATTCTTTTTGGTTGCTCTCCGCCTTCCATATTTTCAGGACTTTCTTCTAAAACAATTCCTTGAGCATCAACTAATTCTTTAGAAACAAGTCTAAATTTTCCTTTTCTGCCACATCCACATCTTGACGGCTCTTTAAATTTATTATCTAATTGTAAAACTGAAATTATATTTCCGCAGCTAGGACATTCAAATTTTGCAGTTGTAACTTGTGGTCTAACATCAGATTTTTGTCTTACAACTCCTTCCATATACAAGAATTTTCCAATATGTGTGCTTCTAATATTTCTAATTGCAATTAATTGAGAAGTTGGAAGATTATCAAATCTTACTTTGAAAGATTTTTTTTCTCCAGGAAGGTCAAATCCATCTATTGATATTTCAGCAGCTTTAATTACTTCATCAGGTTCATCAAGAAGTTTTTCTGCAAGTTCAGGATCATATTTTGATAATTCTTTAAAATCAACAGCTAACAAATATTTTCCAATCTGGGAATTCTCTATTAGTTTTTCAAAACTATTCTTCTCGAAATATTCTCTAAATCTTCTGACCTGTTCTGTTGCATCCATGATAGCTCACTCTATGTCTTCGAAATTTTTCCGAAATAATTAAATGATGCAATTGCTTTAAGCAAAATACCGTTGCTTGCAATCTTACACTACTTTTTTAAGATTTTCTATCAGCTTATCTAAGGCTTTATGCACTTCAGCTTCGCTTTTTGTACCTGTGCAAACTATTTTGCCATTGCTGAAAAGTAGAAATGTTGCTTTTGCCTGAGGAAGTTTATAGACAAGTCCAGGGAACTGTTCAGGTTCATATTCTGTATTATCTAGCTTCATTGCAAGAGTATTAAGATTCAAATCCATACCAACGCTTCCTGAAGCTACAATATTTTGGATTTTGATTTCTGGTTTGATTGTAATTTTAATTCCAATTTTTTCAAGACTCTTGATAATTTTTTTGATACTTTCTTCAACTTTATCCATACTTCTAGCTCCTGTGCAAACTACTTTGCCTGAACTAAAAATCAAAGCTGATGTTTTTGGTTCTTTTATTCTAATGACAAGTCCTGGAAATTGCTCAGGATTATATTCTGTATTGCTCAAAGTTGCAGCCATTTTTTCTAATGGAATAGCATGCATCAAAGAAGTACTAACAACAATGTTAACAACTTGAATTTCTTTCTTGGCCATATTAAAAACACCTCACCTATAAGGTTTATTTTCTATGATATTTATTGGTAGTTATTTAACTAACCCCTTATCGTCTGTGACATTTATAAAGGTATAAAAAGCTTGGCATTTATAAAGACTATTATGGCATAATATAGAAATTAGAAAGAATATACCCCCATGATTTCGCATGGAACTTATAATCTATAAAATAATCTATCAAATTTTAATCTATTCTTCTTTTTAAAATTCACAATTAAACTTAAGAGAACGTATTAACCTTCTTCTTCTTTTACTATTCCAATTTTGATTGTATTTACTTGTTATATACTTTTTATTTAACCCTTTCTTTATAAAATTCATAAATTCTTCATATTTTTCAATATCAAATTTAACAAGTGTATCTGAAAAATCTTTTCGTGTTAAAGTTAAATTTTCAATAGTATCTTTTTTCATTATCTTTTTTTTCATTACTTTCTATTTGTTGAATGTATTGATTATGTAAATGAACAATAGGGGTTTCTGATTTTTTTAGTGTATCTAATAAATTTGTTGTATAATATTTGCCTAAATAATATGCAATTTGATCAGCAATATTTGCAAGTGGATACCATTGGTCTGCTTTTATTTCTACTCTTAAACCAATCTCTGGAAAAAGTTTGTTTAATTCATCTAAATATGATTTTTGTATATAGCCATCAATTAATACCTTATTAATATTCCAAAATTTTGAAATAAGTTCAGCAGTAACTGCAAGTCTAACAGGTACAATTCCAAATTCTTCGACCATATCAGATGTAACAATAAGGTGTTTGTAAGAAGAATTTAAAACAACTTTTTCTATATTATCTAAACACCTAGCTTTTCCAATAATATTTCTATTTTTTAGTGATATGTCATCGATATTATTAGAAAAAGCAGCAACATATACTTCTGGAAATTTTCCATGATTCGATTCGTCTATAGCAAGATATCCTAAGGGTTGCATTAAGTAATCACTATTTTAGTTTTACTGCACCTCTTCTTTTCAAATACATTTCATTTATACATTAAATAGCTTAGCATTTTTCAAAATAGCTTTAGCTAATTAAAAATAATATAAATTATTTAATAGGATAATCACTAATGTTTCTAAATAATGAATCAACAAAAAATAATAAAATAAAAAAGATTACTTTTGTTTTCAGTTATTCGCTTTAGCTTTTTTGAAGATTAATTCAAAACTAAAATGCTTTCGTGATCAAGCATTTTTTCTCTATAATCTTCAATTTCAAGTCTTTCGGAAATACAGTCAAACATCATCGATGGATATATATTTTCCAAACTAAAGTTTTCATCTGAATCAATATGTGAACCACAAATAACACACTTTCCATTATAAGAAAGATCACCAAACAAGTTGTTTGCCATATTCATAACTTCTGGTCCGATATCTTCTTCAAACCAATTGCCTAGTTCCCTTTCTAGGCAGCTTTGACATATTCCATCTCTTTCTTCTACTCTATATGTTGTTTGTGGCATTTTTACCTCCTCCTATTTGATATAGACCTGTTTTTAGGCTTGGTAGTGGGTTAGAAAATTTTTTGGTCGAAAAGTTTACCCCAACTGCACAAGCCCAAAAACTTTAGGTTCGTTAACAGCTGTAAGGGCACTTAAAATCCATAATGCCCAAGCTAATTAGAATGTGCCAATTATTTATAATTGATGATGTTACTTGGGTATTCATAAACACATATTATGTTGTCACTTATATTTAAATCTTATGAATTTCCGTCCAGAAATTCCAGAAATAAAATTATAATTTAAATAATAAATAAAAAACTATTATTAATCTTACCATCAATAAATTAAAAAAAGAAATAAGGAAATAATAAGAAAAGAATATAAAGATTAATGGATTCTATTGTATTATGAAAATATATATTGAAAAATCAGAGAAGAAAATTGAAATGAAATTTCAAGGAACAGTTGCAATGCTACTTAAAAAATTAAAAATTAGCAAAGAAGCAGTTTTGATTGTGCGTAACAATTCTTTAATCACTGAAGATGAAAAATTAACAAATAAAGATGAAATTAAAATTATTTCAGTTATATCCGGAGGATAATTCACAAAAAGTTAATGCTTCAATAATGTTAATTAATGTTAATTAATTTTAATCAATTTCATTAACATCCATTAACATTTTTAAATTAAATATTTTAAAACTAAAAATGAAATGTATTCAATGTGAAAAGGAAAATGGTAAACAATTTGAAAAAATACAAAAAGCAATATTTTCAAATCCAAATCTTTGTAAAGGACATTTTATAGAATATTTTGAAACTAAAGTTAAACAAACAATCAATCAATTTTCATTAGCAACAAAAAAAGAAAATATTGTTGTTGCAACTTCAGGTGGCAAAGATTCAACTACGATTTTATTTTTATTGAATAAATTCGGATATAAAGTTGAAGCATTGGCAATTGATGAAGGAATATCCAACTATCGTAATTTAACTCTTAACAATCTAAAAAAATTCTGTAAAGATAATAAAATAAAACTTAGAATATTTTCATTTAAAAAAGAGTTTGGAAAAGATTTAGATTCTATGTTAAACCAAAGTTCCATATTGCCTTGTTCTTTATGTGGAGCATTTAGAAGAAATCTTTTAAACAAATATGCAAAAGGATACGATAAAATTGCAACAGGTCATAATTTAGATGATGAGGTTCAATCAATTGTAATGAATTTCATCAAAAATAATCTTGAGTTAAATGCAAGGCTTGGTCCAAAAACTGGTCTATCAGATAATGTTGAATTTGTTCAACGAATAAAACCTTTATATCTTTGTACAGAAAAAGAAGTACTTGCATATTCTTTTATTAAAAATTTTGAAATAGATTTTGTAGAATGCCCTCATGTCAAAAATTCATTTAGGTCCAAAGTTAGGGATATGTTAAATAATTTAGAGGAAAAAAATCCAGGTTCTAAAAAACATATTGTTGAAAATTTTTTAATGCTAATGGATAAACTAAAAAAATATTATTGTAAAGCTACTAAGAATTCTTCGAATTTAAGTATCAAAAAATGTAAATTATGTAATTCTCCTTCGGATAAGTATATTTGTAAAGCATGTGATTTTAGAGTTAAATTAAATCTTATACAAAAGTTAAAGACAAAAGCCAAAACTTAAATAATATGTTTTCTAATTTCACATTATGCTAAATCAAAAATCAATTCATCCAAAAAATAATGGTGACTTATTTTTTACAGACCTTGTTTTTCCAAATAATAATGAAACAAAATTTTTAGAAATTGCTAAAAAATTAGACATAAAAAATATTTGTTTTGCTTATAAATTCCACATAATTAATAATCCTCCAGTTGATACTTTATCTAAATCTTCAATTTTAGAAATTGCTAAAAAATTAGACATTAATCTTTTTTTTGCAGTAATCCTTGATAATAATAAAGATATTAAAAATCAAATTACCAACGCAAAAAGAAGTAACTTTTTAACTTTATTAAAAACCGAGGATAATAAAAGAAGCCCTTTTGATTCTAAAGGGTTAGATATCATTTACAATCTAGAATCTGAACAAAGACCTGATGTATTTAATTATAGGCGTTCAGGTTTAAATCAAATTACCTGTTCTTTAGCAAAGACTAATCATTTAGCAATTGGTTTTTCTTTTTCAAATTTGCTAAATAGTTCGGGCATGTTAAGATCTTCCCTTAAAGGTAGAGTTTCACAAAATTTTAAGCTCTGTAAAAAATATAAGCTTAATGTAATAGCTGCAAGTTTTGCATCTGCTCCTTTGGAAATGAGATCCCCTCATGATTTAAAGAGTGTATTAATTACTCTAGGTATGCAAGATATACTTTCAAAAAAGTCAATTTATAATCTAACTAATCTTCTACAGCAAAAACAACTTGAAAAAGATGGCAAAAAGCTTGCCGACGGAATAGAATTATTATAAACTATTACTATCCTAAACACCTACTATATTTTCTTATT
>CAZSAD010000010.1:0-45652 GCA_964604995.1 uncultured Methanosarcinales archaeon | reverse complement strand
GTTGAGTGTTCACCTATTGTATTATTTGAATGTATGGCTTCAAAAACACCTTTTTTAGTAACAGATGTCGGTAATTCTAAAGAGATTGTTAGGTGGTCTAATTCTGGTATATTATTACCCACTAAAAAAAATGATAAAGGATATAGTTATGCACAAATAACTAAATAATCTAAACAACTCGAGAAACTTTTTTACAATCAAGAAAGAAGAAAAATTATGGCTGAAATAGGATTTAAAATCTGGAAAAAAAAATTTACTTGGCAGAAAATAGCAGAACAGTATGAATTCGAATATAAAAAACTTATAACTAAAGGTGAATCAAGATGATGAATATATTTTCAAAATTTGTAAAAAAAAGATTTAATAATCCTGTTTTAAACAAGAATTGCACTGAGTTTGAAATTGACAATTGGATAGTTTCCGATTTTATACTTAGAAGATTAATTCCTATTGTTGATGTAAAACCATTTCCCATTAATGAATTATTTTTAATGATTACCACAATTTTAAAATACAAACCAACACACATTTTTGAATGGGGAACACATGTTGGTAAATCAGCTAGAATATTCTATGAGACCACAAGTGCATTCAATATTGAATGTAAAATACACTCAATTGATTTACCAGATGATGTTAATCATATTGAGCATCCAAAAAGTAGGAGAGGGAGACTTGTGAGAAACATTAAGAGTGTTCATTTACATCAGGGTGATGGTTTGAATATTTCTTTAAAAATCTATAAAGAAATAAATACTAAATGTAGACCTCTTTTCTTTTTAGATGGTGATCATAGTTATGAATCTGTGAAAAGAGAATTGGAAGGTATAATAAAAAAAGTTTCAAACCCAATAATATTAGTTCATGATACCTTTTACCAATCTAAAGAATCAGGATATAATGTTGGTCCTTACAATGCAATTCAAGACATAATATTAAAATACCCTAGCAAGTATAAACTAATTTCTTTAGATACAGGTCTTCCAGGAATGAGTTTGTTATATACTAATAATAAAAATGAATAAACTTAAAATGATTAAATCCAAAAGATACGCGAACATTAAGCATAAAGCTTTTTATCTGTTTGAAAAGCTTAAACACAAAACATATGTTCATCTTAATGGAATAAATTTATCTAAAAGTCAGTATTGGACTTTGAAAGATTTAGAAGATTTTCAAAATAAAAGACTTAGGAAGATCATAAAATATGCATATAAAACTGTTCCGGGATATAAAAAGAAATTCGATGAAGCAGGAATAAAACCTTCTGATATTAGAACAAAAAAAGATTTGTATAAGCTCCCAATTATAACAAGAGAAGAGTTACAAAATAATGATGCTTTTGTTAATAAAAAATTGATTTATACTACTTTATTTACTGGTGGCTCTACAGGAACATCTCTTAAATATTACGATTCGAGAGAAAGTGCAGTTATGAGAATGGAAGCCCATTACAGAGGATGGTTATGGAATGGATATACCTCCGAAAAGAGAATTGCAATAATAGCATCTTCACAAGGAAGTATATGTGAAAAAAATGTTTTGCTTCTTATTGGGGATCTCACTGAAAAGAATTTAAAAAGTAATGCACTAAAGTTAAAAAAATTTAAACCACAACATTTAAGGGGTTACACGGGTTCTATTTATATTCTCGCAAAATATTGTTTAGACAATAATATAAAAATTAAAAGCATACAATCTATAAATCCAATAAGTGAAAACCTTTATGATTTTCAGAGAGAAAGTATTGAAAAAGCATTTGAGTGTAAAATCTTTGAAGAATATTGTTGCAACGATGGCGGAGCTTGTGCTTGGGAATGTGAAGCGCATGATGGTCTTCATTATGTTATGGAAAGGGCAATTATAGAAAACATTAATGGTGAAATGATTGTAACAGATTTATGGAATAAGGCAATGCCTTTTATTAGATATAAAAATGGGGATGCTATAACCTTTTTAGATAAAAAATGTAAATGTGGAAGAACCTTGCCCTTGATTAAAGTTAGGGGAAGAGCAAATGATATAATTATATCTAAAAGTGGTCCAATAAGCCCTACATTTCTAATGTTTCATGGAATTGGGTATGCGAAAACAGATTTTAGAAGCGGAATTAGGGCAGTTCAGTATATACAAAAATCAGGATATTTTTTAAAAATTAATATTGTGAAGAATAACTGGTGTACAAACGAAACAATCCAAACATTCAAGAAAAAATTACTAGAAATAACTCACAATATGCAATTACAAATTAATTTTGTCGAGGATATTCCTAAAACAAAAAAAGGGAAAAGGTCATTTATAATCAATGAGGATAAAGAGCTCTTAAGAAAATGGGGGTTTGTTAAATAAGATGATAATTGTAAAATTAATAGGCGGTTTGGGAAATCAGATGTTTCAATATGCTCTAGGTAGACACCTCGCATTAAAAAATAATACTCTATTATTTTTAGATATTTCTAAATTAAACCAAAAGTTTGTTAGAAAATCTTCAAATACATTTACTTTTCGTCCCTACGAACTTTATGCTTTTAGTATAAAAGCTAAAATTATTTCAAAAGAAAAAATAATTTTTCCCAGGATTATAAAGAATGTTTTGTTCAAATTTTTTGGAATAAACTATATCAAAGAAAAAGATACTTATTTTGATAAAAAAGTTCTATTTAATAATTCAAAAAATATTTGTTTTGAAGGATATTGGCAGTGTGAAAATTATTTTCAAGATATAAAAGATATTATCAAACAAGATTTTAAAATAAAAATAAAACCAAATGAACAAAACAAAATCATGCTAAAAAAAATTAAAACAACTAATTCTGTTTGTATGCACATTAGGAGGGGTGATTATGTTACCAATACTAAAACCAAAAAAATTCATGGATTATGTTCATTAGGGTATTATTATAATTCTATAAAAAAAATGAAAATAAAAGTGAAAAACCCCATTTTTTATGTTTTTTCAGATGATATCGATTGGGCAAAAAATAATCTGAAAATAAAAGATAAAATTGTTTTTGTAGATATAAACACTTTCGATAAAGCGTATGAAGATTTAAGATTGATGTCTTCTTGCAAACATTTCATAATAGCCAACAGCTCCTTTAGTTGGTGGGGTGCTTGGTTATCATCTAATAAGGATAAAATTGTTTGTGCTCCAAAAACTTGGTTTAGGGGAGCTGACGAAGGAGATATAGTGCCAAAATCGTGGATCAGAATAAAAAATTGATTTATTTGAGTTTGTAAATATAATAATTCCCAATGACTTTTTCCAATTCGAAGTATTGCTCAGGATTATATTTGTTATTACTTTCATCAAGATTAACTAATAATTTAGTTTTTACTATCTGGCTGCTCAAATCTACAAATTGTGTATCTTTGTATTTTTTCCGATATTCATCACTTATCCTGTACAGAATGTGTTCTGATCTCGTAGGTATAATAGATACACTTATTGGCTCAAATAGATATAACAAATCAGTGAAGTCTGATTCTCCTTCTGAAACATAATATGTTACATTATACTTATTCATTGTGTTGGTGAAACCAGAATCGTGAATTTCACTTCTTATTGTTTCACTAAAACTTGCAGGAGATCTAAATGAGAGAAGTATTATTCCCTCTCGTATGCCATATCCATTTTCAATTATTCTTTGGTTTGGTTTAACAACTATTTTTAAATAATTTGCTGTTTCTAAAAACCCCTCTTTGTTGTCAAATGATTTGCTCATTCTTTTCGCTTCAATGTCATAGATATCATAAGATACATACGTGAAAACTAGAACAATTAAAGATACTGCAGCAATATTCAAATATTTTTCCTTTGTTAAATTCATAATAATTTGAATGAAATAACAAACAATCAATATGAAACAGATAATAATAATATGTCTGTAATAATTATGGAAAAAGACTCCTTTTGAAGATACCATTACATAAAATAAAGTTGAAATTATAATAGCTAGCATTGTTCTGTACTTTATTTTGTAAAATATAATCCCTAATAAACCCATAGTTATAAATAACCAAATAAATTTTGGGAAATAGTTCTCAAATTGTATAAATATAAAATAATACATTTTTGAGTTAAATATAATGGACATTTCAGGTAAAAAATTCTGTGCCAAATTTAATGCTTGAGTATACATAACATATAAAAAAATAATAAGGGGTATAGAAATTAGGGCTAGAATAATTATAGTCAGGTTTCTTTTTTCAGTGTATATTGTGAGAATATATTGATTTATTTTTTTATGCATAAGTAAAATATATATCATAATTACAATAGAAATCGTAGCTACCAACAAAAATAGTGGTATTAATGGCGAATAGAACGGAATTTTTCTTAATATTAAGATGAATAGCAAGTAGGGTAAAGTGCTTAATACTCCAAACTTAATAAAATTTATTAATTTATCTTTAAAATCCTTCTTCTCGGTCAAAATCATGATAGTTAGGAAAGGAAAAAATATTAATGCGAAAGATTGTTTCATCAAAAATGAAAAACCGGCAAATAAGTAGGATTGCTGTTTTTTCGAATCAAGATATAACGTCATGCTTATAATTAGGAATATAAGTGCGGGTCGATCCGTGATTGTAACAAAAAAGTAATTATGAAAAAAAGTGTTTACGCTCAGAAATAATGCGCCAAAAATAGCAATTTTTTTAGACATAATTCTCTTAAATAAGAAATAGATAGATATTACTATAACCGTATCTAAAAATGTCATTAAATATCTTACTAAAAGTAGAAAAGGAATGTATTTTGTCAGAAACATAAAAGGATATAAACTCCAAGTATAAAACGGAAAAGAATCAATATAACTATAGTTTCTATTCCCGTAATCTCCAACTGTACCATAAAAATTGTTTTCACTATGGAAAGGATTTTTATTTTGATAAGAGTTGATAAGATTAGGGAGATATGATCGAAATTTATCAAAATTAGGGGATTCAAGTAGATTATTGTCGTAGTAAGGTACTTTCAACATTATAAATATAAAAATAATTAATATTAATCCTAAAACATACATCCATCCTTCTTTATACATCCACTTGACAATTGACTTAAATATTGGAATTTTATTTATTTTTGGGAACTTCTTAGAAAACTCCATCTTCCTCTTTTCTTCTTCAAGTTCTTCTTGTATTTTCTCTTCTTCAATATCTCCAATTACTTCTTTGTTTTGCCAAAATGTTATAATTCCAAATACAATGCATAATGCAACCAAATATATTTGTATGTTTAACAAGGGTTTACTTAGCCAATTTATCCAACTAAATTTTAATGAAGAAATAGTTACTAAAAATAATAATAAAAGAAATGTGTATTTTATTATATTCTTTAATAATTCTTTTTGTTTTTCGTTATGTGTTCGGTACCATAACATAAACCATATCATTCCAGATATTATACTAATAATGTAAAGTAAATCTAAGCGGATAAATCTTCTCACATTCAATATGTTTGTCAATTCTAGAATTAATAATATAATACCTAATAATAACATATTTTTACACGTTTCTTGAATCAAATAACTGTTTTTGTTGAAAAAGTCTTTTATCATTTTTTTAGTGTTATATTAATCTCTTCAAGTTTCCCATATCCCCAAATTGGGATTATAGTTTCTTGTGATTTTGTATAAAATTCATAGCTTTGAAAATATACATTTAATATCTTATTTATTATTATTGCATTTTTAATACATCCTTTGTAATATGTTGCTGTACCATGATTGCTCTTGCCCATAGAAAGATCAATGTTGCTATTGTATCCTACCCATATAATGTTATTATCAATATTAACTTTTCCTGCACTCATCCCATCAACAAACAATTCAATATATCCATTTTCAGATGGATTATATGTTGCAAGTGCAGAATGTGATTGATTGAAGAATTCTTTTGTGACTGGATAATTAACTGAGTAAAATGTGCCATTTTTATCATTCATACGACCTACCATAAACTGAACGGAATTAGGATGTTGTAATAATTCCCAATTAAACTTTCCAATTATTTGTTGAAAACTTTCATTGTTCTTTTCAGGTTTCCATTCAACATAAACTGTAAAAGAACCATTCTCAAACTCGTTAGAAGTATTTAACAAGTACAATTTATTTGTTCCATCAAAGTATGCTCCACATCCTTCTACATACTTAACTGTATTTCGAGTTAAATCTACAGAATTATTCTTAGGTAGAATTTTTATCTCATTTTTCCATTGTTTACTTATATTTTTTGTAAAATCTGCTTTCATGTCCCAAGTATAGTTTTCAGGGCTAAAATTAATAACAGGTGACATAATGAATACATTTTCACCTTCAACGCTTACAGTTACAAGTTCATTATGTAATATTGCCTTTGGTTTAAACACTGCATATGTTATTCCATTAAGTTCTCTAAATGTCTTAAAATCATAACTCTGTGCAACTCCTAAGTCAGGTGTTGCATTCAGGTAGAATTCTTGTGAAGAATCTATATCATTTGGTGTTCCAACTACTATAGTATAAACATCATCAAGAGGCATGAAATTCATGTAAAGAATATAAGCAACAATCAAAAGGGGAATTACCAAGGGTATAACTATCATCCACACATTTCTTTTAGGTTTATCTTTAGGATTTAGTTTTTTTTGCTTATGCAATGTCTTTTTAGAGCGATTTGAATTTTTATTAGGTTTTTCTTTAAGTGAATTTTTTATTTCAACAATATCTTTAGTATCTTTATTGTTTTCAAATTCAATTTTGTTAGTATTTAAATCTTCATCCATAGTATCATCTTAACTGTAACGCAGTAACTTTTTTTAACGTATTAAAATTCATTTATAAAGCTTATTAAAAGAATTCTCACGAGATATATCTAAAACAAAAGATTTATATATCAAAAATGGATAATATTATTCAAAAATGGATAATCTACTAAAAATAATTAATTATTTGGGAAAGAATAAAGATAAAGCATTTACTATGAATGCACTTAGTAAAATATTAAAAATTCCATACGCAACATTTTATAGAACAATTCAAGAAATGACTGAACTTGTAAACATAGTAAGTGTCGGGAGTTCTAAAACCCTTATGATTAATCTAAATAATCCTGTAATAACATCCTATCTATCAATAAGCTCAGACGAGGAAAAAAAAGAATTCCTAAAAAAACATCCTATTATCAATAAAATTGCTTTAGAATTAGATACTGATGATATTGTAATATTATTTGGAAGTTATGCAAAGGGAAATGCAAAAGAAGATTCAGATATAGACTTATTTATTATTAATAAAAACGGAGAAAAATCCTCTTCCTTTTCCAAATACGAATTATTGTTTAAAAAGAAAATCAACCCTATTTTTGTAACACATAAAGAATTTATTAAGATGCTAGAAGATAACAACGAGAATGTGGGAACGCAGATATTAAAAGGGCATATTATCCTTAATAATCCTAAAAACTTTTGGGAGGATGTGGTATATGGATAATTACAAAAAACAATTCACTGAATTTGTACACTTAGGAAGAATAAAACAATCAAACAACACATTCAAAATAAAACTATTCTTGGAAAAAGGAGAAAATAGTCTTCAAATAGCTAAACATACAAAAGATATCCAACCCAAACAATCAGATCCAAAAAAACTCTTTTGGAATTATTGGGCAATAACAATATCTTATTACTCAATGTTATATTGTGCAAAAGCACTTATCTTAACTAAAGGATATGAAGTGCATGACCACGATGCAGCACAAATTGCATTAGGGTATTTATGTGTACCTGGTGAAATCGAAAAAGAAGACTTAGAATTATTGAACCAGTCATACAAAATATTCGAAGATGAATATGTAAAATACTTTGAAGATGCAAAAACAGAAAGCCATATCGCAAGATACTCAGCAATAAAAACTTATACTGAAAGAAGACTTGAAGAAATATTTGAAAATGCAAGAAAATTCACAGCAAAAACAGCTATTATTATTGAAACAAAAAAATGAAAATACTAATTTAATTACAAATTCTCATAAAATATAGTCTTATACATAAAACAAAAGATTTAAATACAAATATGTATTAACACATAATGCACATAATAACACAAGGTGATATAAAATGGTAAATGTAACATTATCAATACCACAGGATCTAAAAATAAGAATGGATAATTTTGCAGAGATGAATTGGAGTGCAGTAGCTAGAGAAGCTTTTGATGGGAAAATCAGAGACTTAGAACTTATAAAAAAGTTTAAAGCAAAAAGTACATTCACACAAGAAGATGCTCTACAATTGGGAAAAGAGTTAAATGCTAATTTAATAAAAAGAAGGAAAATATAAAATGAATTTAGTGATTGATGCAAATATTTTATTTTCTGTATTAATCAAAAGTAATGAAAAAGTCAAAAAAGAGTAGAAATCCTTATTATCAAATCAATTGGAGTAAACAATGGATATCTTTTTTCATGCATTAACTGGATTTGCTTTCAAATGGAAATCACAATACTGGCAAGCAGCTCTCTTCTCAGTTTTACCTGATATTATTGGCATGGGCGGATTCTTCGGATGGCAAATTTACAATTTTGCACATAGTGTATCAGGAATTGTTGTTGCATTTATTATAATTTTATTATTTACTCTTCCTTATGAATTAATTATTTTTTATATTTTCCACGAAGTTATTGATTGGTTTACACATGGTTCAGGAACATCAAATATTTTATATCCTATTTATCAAGATCCAATTCATGTACTAGGAATAAATTGGTGGCAAAATCTTTGGATAGAATTATTACCTTATATTTTGATTATATCACTTATTTTTTACAGATACAAATTAGGTAATTACAATAATGATTACCCTTTTACAAAATTCTAAATAATAAATATAACATTTCAAAAATCAAATTACTTCTATTTTTAGAAATGCCTATCAAATGATAAAAATCGAAACATTTAAATAGTATTATCACTATATATTGATTATGTCAATATCTAATGATATAGGTTCCCTCTCAAAAAAAGAGGTGCAAATTATTGCAGAACTAGAATTTAATCAGAAATATTACTTTACAAGAAATGATATCAAACATCACTTTGATTCAGAATCAAAACTACGATATACAATTCACAGACTTATTTCAAAGAAAAGAATTATCGGAATAAATAAAAACAAATATTATCTTATTCCAATAAAAGCAAAATATGGCCGTTGGAGTGATGATGCATTTATTATAGCAGATGAAATATTCAATGGTAAAGATTATTACATTGGTGGATGGTCTGCAGCAAATTATTGGAGATTAACAGATCAAATTCCAATGAAAATAGAAATTTACACAAACAAAAGAAATGGCAGAGCAACAATACTCAACACTTCATTCATATTTAAAAAAACAACACAAAAACGCATAAACAATGCAATAACAAAAAAAGTAAGAGATCATACATTTAGAATACTTAACAAAAAGGAATCTATAAAATGGACAAAATCAAAAAATTGGTAAAACAAGAATTTGAACTTATAGTGGCAGAACACAAGTTTCAACAAAAACTTCTGGCTAAAGATTATTACATAACAATACTGCTCTATCTCATTAAAGATATTAAAGGATTATATTTCAAAGGGGGAACAGCGTTAAACAAAACAATTCTTAATTATTCGAGAATTAGTGAAGACATAGACTTTACGCTAGACCGCCCACTTTCCAAAATCAGAAAAGAGATAATAAAAGCAGTAAATAATTCTGCAATGTTTGGAAAAATTACTCAAGACAAAGATGTTGATAAATTTGTAAGATTAGTAGTTCCCTACGATACAGAAATAGGAACAGGAGAAATATTTATTGACTTAAACGAGAGAGGAAACTTATTAACAAAGTCTGAACATATAAACATAAAACATTTTTATCTAAACATCCCTAAATTTTCCACACCTTGTCTTTCACAAAATGAAATGGTTGCAGAAAAAATGGCTGCAGCAATAGGAAGAAACAAACCCAGAGATCATTATGATTTATATCAAATTATTAAAAGAAAAATACCTATCGATTTTACTCTCGTAAAAAAGAAATGTATGCAATCAGGAGACGAATTTAACATAATAAAAATGTTCAATAATGCAAACAAACTATACAAAAGATGGAATGAAGATCTAGAACCACTCATCGTTGAACAAGTAACCTTTCAAGAAGTTATGCAAGCATTATCAAAACATTTCAATCTAAAAATAGAAAAATTAAATAAATCCAATTAAAAAACAAATTAATTTTTTACAAAATTAATCCAAAGAAAATTTTAACTCTTCACTTTTATTTTCAATATCTTTTGGAATGTAAATTGTAAACCTGCTTCCTTTGTCAATTTCAGATTTTACTTCAATTCTTCCTTTATGTAAATCAACAATATTTTTTACAATTGCAAGTCCAAGACCTGAACCGCCTTTTGTTCTTGTCATATGCTCTTCAACCTGATAAAATTTGCTAAATAATTTAGGTATTTCTTCTTTAGGTATACCTTTTCCATTATCAGCAATTGATAAACTCCATTCTTTTCCTAAATCTTCACATGCAACTGTAATTTTTCCATGCTCCTCTGTAAATTTAACTGCATTACTCATCAAATTAACAAATATTTGTATAATTTTAGCTCTATCTACTTTTACTAAAAATTTAGGAGGCATATAAAAAATAACACCAATATCTTTTTCTTTTGCACCAACATAATGAATCGGATTTTTTAAATCATTTAAATCAAATTCTTCGATTTTAATATTCATTTTTCCAGCTTCTATCTTTGACAAAGTTAATATATCTTCAATAAGGTTAGTTAATCTATCGCTTTCATTTCTTATAATCAAAAGCGCTTCTTTTTGTTTTGCATTAACTGCTCCAAACTTTTCATTGTTCATTAATGATATATACAATTTCATCGATGTTAGTGGAGTTCGAAGCTCATGGCTTACAACTGATACAAATTCATCTTTCATTTCGCTTATTTCTTTTTCAACTTTGTATTTTTTTTCAGTTTCAAATAATTTTTGTCTAAGATAAAATTTGTCAACTAATTTTAAATAAGTAACTTGTGTCAAAAGAAGTATTGCAAACAATGGAAATGGTTCTTCTAATAATCTTAATCTAATAGAATTATTCTCAAAAAATATTATATTTGAAAAGTGCAAAAGCGGAACCATCAAATAAAGCCAAAATGCTAAGAAAACATTTCCTCTGTATTTGAATTCTTCAGTTGAATGAAAATATAACTCATACAATGCATAGCTAATAAGTATTAATTTAATAAAAACTAGAATATACTCTCCCCAAAAATTATAAAAATTTGAATTTTTGTATTCAAGCAACCAAAAACTTTCAACAATTAACCCTATAAAAAATAGCCCAATAATTTGAAGTTTTAAATCAAGTTTGAATAATGCAATTCTTTTTTTAAAAACTGGATATATAAATGCGTTCAAAAGTAGCATTAGGGCAAAAAGATCAAAAATTACATCTAAAACTGGCCAAAAACTGGCTATTTGACTTATATCAAAATCGCCAAAAACAACATTAGCTGAAATTAAAACATCTAAAAAGCTATTTAGTAAAAAACTGCAAAAAGCAAAAATTAAATATTTTAGTTCTTGTTTTCTATCGCTATCTACAGTTCTAAGATACTCGGATGTAACCATATACGATAACAATAAAAAAATTATCAATTCTATGCAACTTTTATAGAAAACACCTAAATCTGTACTTAAAAAAAAGAAAAAGCTGTGTAATGCTTGAGGTGAAAATATTGTCAAGAGGTGTGTCATATTCTTTATCTCAATTTTAGTAATTGCTTAATTATTTCTGCAGTTTTTCTATTTATTCACTAAGCAATTTTCTGACATTATCTAGTAAGTCTTCTGCTTCAAATGGTTTTGTCAAATAAGCATCTGCTCCTACTAGCACCCCTTTTTTCTTATCAATTGTTTGCCCTAAAGCGCTAACCATTAATATTTTAATATCTTTTAAATCTTTATCTTGCCTTATATTAAAACTTAAATCATATCCTCCTCTATTTGGGAGCATTAAATCAAGAACAATTAAATTGGGTCTAAAACTTTTTATCATTTTCCACCCAGCTTCTCCATCAGATGCTATTTTTATTTCATAATCATTTTCGAGTATTAGCTTTTCAGCTTGTGCAATATTTTCTTCATCCTCAATAATTAGAATTTTTTTCATTTTGCTTTCCAAAAAACTAAATGTTGCTCTAAATATAAAAAGATTTGTGAAATTAAACACCACTATCCCTAAAGAATCCTCCTTGTTATCCCCCATATTTAGATGAATTAAAGGATATTACTCCTTTTACATATTTCACATTAAATTTTAATGTGCCGTTTTCCAGATAAGGTTTACATCTTAAGTCGCTTATCTCTTTTTTGGAAGAATAAATAGGGTTTCTTCTAAATGCTTTTGCCAGTAAATATGCAAATCTTCCATCTTCTCCTGTTTTGCAGCTAGCTACTACAATCTGTGCACTATCATCCGCTATATCTTTTAGATTTTCAATTCTTTTTTCGTATTTACTATCACTTATTTTTAGGCTGTATTTGTCATAGTTAAAATAATCTTCAGAGACTAAATCTTCCTTTTCATTTCCTATTACTACTCCTTCTTCATCACCATGCCCCGAAATTACGATAAACTTTATTTTATTGTTACCATCTTTGTTAAAATGCCTATCAAGAAGCATCAATCGTTTATATGCATCCTTTATATCATGAACCTCTATAATTCTAGTTAAGTATCCTAATTTTTCAATATCCTTCATAAACCATTCTTGTCCTTCAGTTATGTATGTGAAAGGAATCCATCTGCTGGGTGTTGTCTGATATTCCCATCTGGCCTTTAAAAAAATGCCATATTTTTTTTCAGAGTTCAGGTTATCTGCCTGTTGGATTAAAGTTTCAAGTTCAAAATAATAAAATGCTAACAATCCTTGAATTTTGTAAAGATTAAAAGCAGAGCCGGGTCTGTGCTTTTCAAGTTCTTCAATAATTTTCAAAGAGGCAAAAAGCTTTGAAGGCCCATACCAAAAAGATATCTTGTTGCAGAAATTTCTGGTAATATCAAGACCATGGGCTCTGAGTGTTTCTCTAATTGGAAGGCCGTACTTCTTTATTTTTGATTCAAATATCGGAACTATCTTATTTGTAAAAATATAATCTGCATTTATCCTGTTTTCCGTCACATCTTTGTCTGCAAGAGCAAGAGATGACCATTCCTGAAGGTTGTTTTCGGTAAGTATCCCGATTGTATAAAACCTAAAAAGACCATTAAATAAGAATGAACCAGTACCATTTATTTTTAGTTCAATACCTTCATCACCAGTGAACATTGCATACATCATGTTTGCTATGTGCTTCCAATTCTTTACAACAACACTAGAAAAGTCAAAATAAGAGGGATCATTTGTGCTTACAATTCCACTTTTCATATTCCCGGGTTCTTTTTTTATTTTATTCACTACAAATTTTCTTAGCCAGTCATATTTAACAGGATACTTTATTTCCATTTCATTGATTACTAACATCACATTTGAATAAAGTTCACCTTCTCCATCTTTCTTAAATTCATTAGCAAGTTCCTCAAGAATATTTCTCATCACTTGCCTTTTAATCATTTTCTTGAGATTTTTCATAGGTTTGTTTAAATAATTATTTACAGTTTTCCAGTTAATAGGTAATGTTTTTTTGCTGAATATTCCTGTTCGTATTTTTTCTCTCCAGAGCCATTTTTCAGTATTAACTAAATCTATAAGCTTAGAATGTTCCCTTATGTTCCATTTTTTCATAAATTGCTTTGTATTCATAATCAAACACTCCTTCTCTTTAGTATATATTTTTTTCGCAGAATTACTAAGCATAATCTTATATACACTAATAAATCCTAATTTTAAATATGAAACAAGAAGCATTATACAAAGAAATTTGCCGTGAAATAATTGAAGAAGTAAAAAAACAAAAAACAAATGATCAGCAAGCTTTCAATACTATTAAAGCTAAAGTTCTAAAAAAACATAAATTTACAAAAATCCCAAAAAATATTGATATAACTTCTTTTGCAACAAACAAAGAAAGATTACAATTCAAAAATCTTTTTACAATAAAACCTACAAGAACACTTAGCGGAGTTGCAACAATTGCAATAATGCCAAAACCAATTGCATGTAGACACGGAAAATGTACTTATTGTCCGGGTGGTCCAGGTTCAATTTTTGGAAATGTTCCGCAATCTTATACAGGTAAAGAGCCAGCAACAAGGCGTGCAATTAGAAATTCTTATGATCCTTATTTGCAAGTTGCAAATAGAATTGAGCAGTATTTAGCCATGAATAAAGTTCCTGATAAAATTGAATTAATTGTAATGGGCGGAACATTCACAAGTTTTCCAATCCCTTATCAAGAAGAATTCATGAAATATTCTTACAAGGCAATGAATGATTTATCTGAAAAATTCTTTGATAGCAAAGGCAATTTAAAAATTAATAAGTTCAATTCATTTTTCAAATTACCAGGCGATTTGCATGATGAAAATAGAACAACACAAATTCAAGAGCAACTTTTGAAATTAAAAGATAAGTATAATAATAAAAATGAAGCAAAAGAAGTTGATTTAGAAGAAGAAAAGAAAAAAAATGAAACTGCACAAATTAGAATTGTTGCTCTTTGCTTAGAAACAAGGCCTGATTGGTCAAAAGAAGCACAAATTGATTTAATGTTAAAATATGGCACAACACGCATTGAAATAGGTGTTCAGACTGTATATGATAGTGTGCTTGAGAGAATTAAAAGAATGCACACAGTAAAAGATACAATAAATGCAACAAGACTTCTGAAAGATTCATTCTTAAAAGTTGGTTATCATATGATGCCTGGCCTTCCTGAAGTCACAAAAGAGCAAGACTTGCATTCATTAAGGCAAATTGTTGAAAATTCAGATTTTATGCCTGATGCTCTAAAACTTTACCCATGTATGGTTCTAAAAGGAACAGAATTATATGAAGAATGGAAAAGAGGAGAATTCATTCCATTAACAACTGAGGAGTCAGCTGAAATAATTAGTGAATTCAAAAGGTATGTTCCAAAATGGCTAAGAATTATGCGAGTCCAAAGAGATATTCCGACATTTATGACTGAAATAGGAGTTGATAGAACTAACCTTAGACAATATGTTGAAAAAAAGCTTATTGAAAAAAATATTGATTGCAAATGTATAAGGTGCAAAGAACCAAAGTCAAAAGATATCAATTGGGACAATGTCAAAATTCAAAGAACAGAATACGACGCATCTGATGGAAAAGAAATATTTATTTCAAGTGAAGATACTAAAAATGATATTTTAGTTGGTTTTGCAAGACTTAGAATTCCAGCAAATCCATTTAGGACAGAATTAGACAAAAAAACTGCAGGAATAAGAGAATTGCATGTTTACGGCCAAGCAGTTGGCATTGGAAAAAAAGATGAGTCTGCAAGCCAGCACAAAGGAATAGGTAAACAATTAATAAAAGAAGCAGAAAAAATAGCTTTGGAAGATTTTGATATGAAAAAAATAGCAGTAATCTCAGGTGTTGGTGTAAAAGAATATTATCGTAAAATCGGATACACTAATCTTGGGCCTTATATGGGAAAAAAATTAATTTAAAAAAATCAGTATAAAAAAACGAATCTTAAAATTAAATTTCTAAAGATTAATATACTCCTAAATTAACTTTAATTTTTAGGTGATAATATGGCACAACAAAAAATTAATAATGATGAACAAATCGGTTTTCACAAAGGAGCACTAGCAACACTAGCTAAAGAAAGAGAAGAAATGCTAAAAATTTTATCAATAGTTGAACAATTAATGAAAATGCACTTAAAATCTCTCAAGGATTTAGGTATTGAAATTAGTTCTCAGCAACATTCCAATCAACAAACACATCAAAAATTAGATGAGAAATTAAAAAGATAAACTGAACACATAAATCTTACTTTAATTTTTTAATTTTTTAAATATTAATCAAGGTGGTATTATTGGAAGAAACTTTATTCTTTAAATGTTTTGGACATGAAAATATATTAGCAACTCATAAAAACACTTTTGAGCTAACAAAAGATACTAATCTTACAAAGCAGGGCGATTGCATTGTGGGTGTTAATTGTAATTTTGATAGTGAAACAATAAGGCAGTTCGCAAAAAAACACAATAAATTAAAAATTCAATTAGCATGTGATGGATTAAAAGAAGAAATAATTGCATCTATTAACCCTAATTTTTCTGATGATTATGAATTAGTTTTTAGAATTGGAGAATTTACTTCAGATAGGACTTTAGGTATTAGAACTAATAAAAGCGCTAAAATGCTGAACAGAAAATTAATAGAACTATTAAAAAATCCAAGTAATGTTTTAGATATTCAATTTATTTTTATAAATACCAATTAATTTGTTTTGGTTAAATTTCAAGTTCTCTATTAATTAATTACTATTCAGTAACAAAAAAGGCAAAGCTTTTTAAATAAATAACTTGTTTATTTCTCTATGATTCATACTAGAGATACTGATAAAGCTATACTAAAAAATAAATCATTAGATGAATTGCTAAGTTTTGATATCCCTCCTTGTTATTTTCTAAAATTTGGCGACAATAGTAAGCCCATTAATTTTTTTGAAGGCCCAACTCTTGAGAATAAATTATTATCTAACTCTTCTTCTTTAGCAAACGACGTTCTTGAAATTGAAGAGCAAATACATAATAAAGTAGAAAGAATTCAATCTTATATTCAAACATTAGGCGACTATGAACAAAAATATATTAATTTTGCTCTAAACCTTGCATATGGCAGGCATGCTGAAGCAAAAAGAAAAAGTGGTCTATCTTATTTTACACACGTTATTGATCTTCTTGACAATGCAATTTCTGTACATACACATCTATCAAATAATAAAAGTGATAAAAAATATACTCTTGATTATATAACTCTCACAGCTGCAATATTGCACGATGTACCCGAAGAGTATGTGCAAGCGGATTTTGAAAAAAATATAAGTAAATATGAAAAATCAATTCCTAATATAGTTGAAGTTATTCATGAAAAAGGAATGGAAGACGAAAAATTTACCGCCGATTTTTTATACGTTTTAAAATATGAACTATTCAAATTTGCAGATGTAAAAGTTAAGGATCCTCTTGATACCTATGATGCAATTTATCAAAAAGTTATTGATTTAAAAAGAAAAGAGAATCTAAATTATGTTAAAAGAGAAAATCATCCTGTAACATTTATATTATCACAAGACCAGTTAGCTGCTGAAGCTAATAGTGCTTTTAATGAAGCACTAACTACTATTGTTAACAATAAAATAAAAGCTGATTTAAGAGGGCATTATCTTTTAATGTTAGAAAAAGAAATGTCTCATTTTACTTTGGAAAATTCATTAGATGATGATTTACCCAAACACAAAAAAGACGCTTTTTTGATAACAAGACAAATGGTTAGTAATTTAAGCAGGTACAAAGGTCTTTTACATTATTATTACACTCATTTAACAGAAGACATAGCTCCAAGATTCACCCCCATATCTGATTCTGATTTATTGCATGCTAAATTAATGACCTCATTTATTAAATCAGGTGATAGGCTTTCAAATAACGATGAGATGTGGTCCCAAGGACACAACGATTCATTAAATATAAAAGAACAAAAAGTTAATCAGTTAGAGCAATTATACTATACTAATCCCACACATTATTATGATAAAAAGAAAAATTATTCTAATTTAATAAAAAACCTTCCGAGAGATAAAAAAAATTTTTTAAATGGGGAAAAAAGATTGCATAATCTTGCAAAATCTTTAATGGCTTTAACTATAATTAGAAAACAAAAACTCTACATTGAAACTACATTCGGTAAATCTCCTGATTTGGAAATGATTCAAGAGATGCAAGAAAGGCTCGCACAATCAGGAATTGAACAATCTAAAATGCAAGCATTATACCAAAGAATGTTTGATTTGGAAATAGATGTTCCATTTATTGAAAAAGCAGAAAAAGACCAATTTGTCTATGAACAAAAAGGAAATAAAGAAGGTGGTGGGTTTAATAGGATAACTCAAGTATATACTGGAAAGAAACTCTCTGATGAAATGCAGTATAAATCTTTGGATGGTATGCTTAGCAGGTTTATGAGAATAATGTTAAAAGATGTAGTTGTAGAAGAGGATATTACTAAAGATGCTAAAACTCAATATAGGGCAGCAATAGCTTTTGGAAGGTTATTTGAACATTATAAAAATGATCCTAATTTTTATGTACATGGTTTTGATGAAATTTTGCCTCCTGCTTTAAGGAAACATTAATTTCAAATAACATTAATTTAAACAATATCAATTTAAACAATATTTATCAAAGGTAAAAAATGGAAAAAGGAAGCATAGAAAAAATTAAGAATGCATACACCAATTCGGAATTAAATAATCTTAATTTTGGAGAGTTGACTTTATTAGCTAGTAATCCTTTAAAAATATTTTATAATCATTTAACCAGTTCAGCAGAAAAAGATTTGCAGGACGCAATTAATCTCAAAATATATCGAGCAGGCAGAGTTTTAAAGACATTGGAAGCAGATACTAGAGACATACTAAGTAAACATGCAGATGATTTTTATTTTTTTAAGCCAAAAAATCAATATATGGTATTAAAAGCATTTATAAAAAGTAGACCTGATGAATATACTGATCAATTAAAAACAATATACCGCAAACATATCAAAAAAATTGCTGATAAATCTAAAGGAAATGCATCACAATCACAATTAGATTCAATCTTAAAAAAAATAACTGATTTAAATTATAGTCACTTTGTTGAACTTTCAAATTACACCCATGAATGGCATCAAGGTATGGAGACAAATAGAAAACTTCCAGTTTTAAAAAGTAAATTCGAGATATTTGAATTTTTTCCAATGCACGAAGTATATTTTCAAATTAGAGAAAAACCCAATCTTCATTATAATTTTAATAATCCTGAACAAAGTTATATTCTTTTAGCAACTAGTATAAGATTAAAAAGTGAAGAAAGAATTAATGGAAAAAACCTACGAAAAGTTGCAGCAGCGCTTACATCAGCAGATTACAATCCTAGAAAACAAAGTTTTGATTTGTCAAAATTTGAAGAGTCAATGCAAATAGTAGATGATGTTTTTGCTTTAAAACTAATAGTTGTTGATCAAAATGTAGCATGTCGAAAATTCGAGAAAAATGTTATTAAAGCAGGTGGCGATAAATCCAAATACCTTATTTTAGATGGAAGTCATGGCAAAAAGAATGTCAATACTGGTTATGATCAATTTGATATAAATGCAAAAGAATCTCCTGAATGGCCAAGAGACTTAAAAGTTCCTTTAAATGAAAACATGGAAGTTCAAATTACAGATATTACTAATTTTTTAAGGGATGAATTTTTAGGTGCAAGACAACACAATGTAATGGATAGGGAACAAAAAGAAAAAGTAAAAAAAATATTAAATGAATTTCCAGAATTAAAAGCTTCTTGTGATAATTTAGAACGTTTATTAGAGCCAATAAGATTTACGCTCTTTTAATTTGAGATTGCTTAATTTGGTTACTATTTAATTTTTATTTCAAAATTACTAAAATTATTTATTAATCAACACAAGTTATTCTTCTTCCTTTAGGCACATAATTTAGAATTCTGCTTCCCATAGATTTTCCAGAGCCTAAAAAATCTTCACCGTGTTTTATAATAACAAATCCATTATTGTCAAGTTCCATATCAATTTCATTTCCACGAAGCCAATTTCTTGACTGTTCATCATCTAATTCAATCACATTTATTTTAGCACTTGGTCCAACAAGCTGACTTCCTTCAATTGAAAGTCTAATTTCTTGTTTTGTATTGAATTTGCTTTTCAATATTTCCCCAAAATACATTCCAATAGAATTAATTTTTAAATCTTCAAAATCCAATGTAAACAAATCTTTGCTTGCAAGAAATATTTTATCCTCATTATTTTTTAAAACAGCATAATCTAATTCAATGTCAGATCCCCACTGTGTTTTAACTAGTCTAATTATTTCTTCAGTTTCTCTTTTGCTTTGAATTTTTAGTTGTTGCATTTTTATCAAGTATTTTTAATATTAATTATTTGATTATTATCTTATACTCCCCACAAGGGATTTTCTTTTCTCATAATAACTGCAATTTCTTTTAGCACTTCAATTTCTTTGTTTGTTAGGTATTTTTTAAATTCTTTTAATTTGCGAAAATCTTCTTCTGGTGTTGCACTATATAATATGTCTCCTTCATTTATTTGCCTGCCAACAGTTACTCCTTCCATTGAAATTGCAACTTGTTTTCCCTCCCCAGCAACATTTACACTTTCTTTTTCAGCTTGTATGCTTTTTATTGTTGTTAAAACTTTACCATCTTTCATAATCGGCATTCCCGCTTTTAATTTTCCAATTAAAATTTCAGCTCCAACAATAGCTGGGTTATTTTGTCTAAAAACATAATTTCTCATAAGTTCAATTTTGCATGGTCTAACAAGTTGGTCAACTGCAGCTTCTTCTAATCTTTTATTTTGTTCAATTTTCCATTTTTCAAAATCTTCAAGAAGTTTGTAAATTACATTGTTTGTAAAAACCTTCACTCTTGCAGAAGGCAAAACATCTGATGGCAGTTCAATATTAAATCCTAAAATAACACAATCCAATGGATTTGTTTCAAAATTACTTTCTGCATCACTCAAATCTTTTTTAGAAACATTCCCAACTGCAGCTTTTCTTATTGGTATTTGCCTTTCTTTTAGCATTGTAATTAATGCTTCCAAACTTCCTAAGGTATCTGCTTTTATTATAATCCCATTTTTATCTGTTTCAATTAAAACTTCACTGACTTCTTTTTGAATATCTAATTTGACTTGTTCTAATGTTTCAGTTACTGCAACTCTAATTGGCATTCCTGCAATAACTCCTTCCATATCTGGAGCAGAAATTCTAACGGCAGTTGCAGCTTTTGCTTCTTTTACAGTATTAAATTTGCTTTTTTTGTCTCTTGTTTCAGACAAAGGTTCAGGTTCGAATATTGCCCTAACTTTTGTAACAATGGGTGTTTCAACTCCACCAATAACTATGATATCATTAACTTTTAGAATTCCATCATAGATAATAACATCCAAGCAGCAACCCATACCTTTTAAAGTTTTTACTTCAAGAATTGTGCCTTTTGCTGGGCCATCCACATTTAGTTTCAAACTTTTTTCAAGATATTTTTGGGCAAGCCCAGCTAAAATCATTAAAAATTCTGGAATACCAATATCCATTTTAGCAGAAACTGGAACTATTGCAATTTGTGAAGTATAATCAGAAACTCTATCAAATCTTTCAGAATTAAATCCAAATTCGAATAACTTGCCAACAAGTTCATATATTTTTTGATCAAGAATTTGCTGTGTTTTCTCGTTTTGTTTTGCAAATGCTTTTAGATAGCTTCTCTCTTCTTTATCCACTCTCCATCCAGCAAGTAAATCAATTTTATTTGCAACAACAATAAATGGCACTTTAGATTGTTTAAGCATTTCAAGTGCTTCAATTGTTTGTGGTTTGAAACCTTCATTAATATCAACAACTAAAGCTGCAATATCAGCAAGAGTTCCTCCTCTTTTTCTAAGATTTGTAAAAGCAGCATGTCCTGGTGTATCGATAAATAAAAGTCCTTGGATGGTAATATCCATTTTAAGCATTTGAACAAGTGGGCCGCAAATTTTTTGAATAGTTTCAATTGGAATAATTGATGCTCCAATAGCTTGTGTGATTTTACCAGCTTCATCATCAATTATAGAAGTGCCTCTAACTCTATCGAGCATTGAGCTCTTACCATGATCCACATGCCCAACTACAGTACATATCGGGCTTCGTATTGCTGGCATAAAACATCTAGGATAGGGATATTGCATCGTTTTAAAAATGTTGTGGGGAATACACTTAGAAACACTTTTTATAAAAAATTTTAAACGAACTTAATAAAATCTTAAAAAAATTTATCTAATAAAAATTTAAGTATTTATAAACTAAAAAGATATAAACTAAAAAGAAATCCCTACTTTAATGTTCAAAACAATAACTGAAGGCAAAGCGAAAATCAATGTGCCAGTTGAAGAAAAAATATCAAGAGACCTTGATGTATTTTATAATCCAGTTATGAAATTTAATCGCGATATTTCAGTATTACTCCTAAAAGCGCTTGGCAAAAAAAATATGTTGGTAGCTGACATCATGGCAGCATCAGGAGTTAGAAGCATAAGATTTCTAAAAGAGCTGCCACAAAATGCAATAAAAACTTTAATTATCAACGATATGAGCAAACGTGCAGTAACGCAAATAAAAAAGAATCTAAAATTAAATAATCTTCAAAGCGATAAAAGAATAGAAATCTTTAATGAAGAAGCAAATAAACTTTTGATGTCATCTAAAAAATTTGATTATATTGATATTGATCCATTTGGTTCGCCTAATCCATTTCTTGACTGCTCAATTCAAGGGATGCGAAGATATGGAATTTTAGCAGTTACTGCAACAGATACAGGCGCATTAGCTGGCGCTTTTGTTAATGCAGGAATAAGAAAATACTGGTCGCAACCTCTAAAAAATGAATTTATGCACGAAACTGGTCTTAGAATATTAATTCGAAAAGTTCAGCTTTTAGCATCACATCATGATTTAGCAGCAATTCCAATTCTTAGTTTTTACAAAGAACATTATTACAGATTATTTTTTATAATTAAAAAAGGTAAACAACAAAGTGATGAAATAATTAAACAGCACCAATTTATTCTTTATTGCAAAGATTGCTTGAGTCGCGAAATCTCAAATTTGAATGCTGGACAATGCAAAAGCTGCAAATCAAAAAATGTAGTGCATGCTGGTCCAGTGTGGGTTGGAAATTTAGGTGATTTAAATTTAATTACAAAAATGATTTCAAAATCTAGTGATAAAAAACAAAATGAAAAGCAGAATGAAAAACAAATAAAATTTTTACAAATGCTAAAGGAAGAATACTTGACAAATACTGTTGGCTTTTATGATATCCATAATATTTGCCAAAAAAACCAAATCAAAGAAATTCCAAGAAAACAGCAAATCATTGATTTTCTTCATAAAAAAGGATTTAGTGGATGTAATTCGCACATTTGCGGAACTGCAATAAATACCAATGCGGATGTCTCTGATTTTATAAAAATAATAAAAGAAATAAATTCTAAATAAAAAAACAAATTAATAATTTAAAAGTTAATCTTATTCAATCAATTTTTTATTCAATAAACTTTTTTGTTATCAAGAATTCTTTTACTATCCTGTGCATTTTTCCATAACCCTTTTTGTTCGGATGCAATCCATCAGCTAATAATTTTTTATAATTGCTCTCAAAAATAGGATTAAACAAATTTACATAATCTATCTTGTTTTTTAGTGCAGATTTTTTAAGGATTTTATCGTATTCTTGAATTTGGTTATTTGTAAAATAAGTATCTTCAAAAGGGGCAGTTATATCTTTATCAACAGGAGTTAACCCAACAATCAGAATTTGTTTTGTATATTTCTTTGAAATTTTAATTAGCTTGATAATATTTTTTTCAAATATTTTTGGATTGGTTTGAACCTTATCAATTGTTCCAATTCTTCTTGAATCATTTATTCCAATTGCAAGCATTACGATAAATTTATCCTTGGGATGGAGGTATTTTACTCTTGATTTAATTTCAGATTCAAATCTTTTTAATAATGTTGTAGATGTTTCTCCGGGAACTGCAAGATTAAATACATAATTATGAAATCCTTTAGGTTCAAAATATTTTTTTAATCTTCCAACCCACCCAATATTTGGATTTTCACCTACACCAAAAGAAATACTATCTCCGAAAACCAATATCCCAAACATATTAAGTGCTAATAATTTAGTGAATATAAACTTATTCAAGAAAATGAAAATAAATTATTAAAAAAAGAAATTAATTTTTATCCAATTGCTCTTCTAACATCAATTACTTCAACAGAATTTATGCCTTCAACTTTTGCTATTTCTGCTTCCATATCATCAGTTGAGCCTTTGCTCTCGTCAGCAATAAACATCATTTCAATTGAATTTAATCCAAATGCAATTGGGACAATTGTAACTTTTCCAACTTTAGCGCCAGTTTTTGTGATTATATCATTTGCACTTTTTTGAATATTATCTAAATTTACTTCGGGATCAGTTGGCATAATCCTCATTGTTATAATAACACTTGCCATTTTATTACCTCTTAAACAATTATATTTTCAATAATTAAAAAAATTAATTTGGTCCAACAAAGTTGCAGCTTGGGCATGTAAACTTTGCAGCAAGTTGTCTGCAGTGTTTGCATCTAATTATTTTTGCTTTGCCGCAGTTTGGGCAATCAAATTGTGCAACGCCTTCAGTGTTTGTGATTCTTTTTTTGCATGAAATGCATGTGAGATTTTCCATATGCATAACCTCCTAAATTATAATATTATTATTTTTTATGTTATTTTATCTTGTTATGATGTTAATTTTAACACCAATAAGTGTAACTCTATGGGTTTTTAGCGTGCTTAAAAAGCTTTGCGATTTATTTGCGATTAATAATTTTCTTTTTTGGAATTATCTCATCATAATCTTTCCTCTCCAAAAATTATTAGCTATTCTTAAGTTACAATAAAAGTATATATATGAAAAACTAAACTTTCATTTAAATATTATGGGAGTGGTATTAAAAGGGGTGCATAATAGTGAAAACTAAAAGACAGCTTTCTTCTAAAAATAAAAATAAAACTATCAAAACTATTAAAATTATCAAATCAAAAAACGTTAAAAATGTCAAATCTCTAAAAAAATCATCTAAAAAATCTTCATCTGCTCCAAAAATAGCAGCAAAAAAAGCAATTGATAGATTAAAAAAAGGATTAAGCATAAGGTCAACCTCTACATCTAACAAAAAACCTAGCTTTGATTTTGATTCTGTTAATAATTCAGATCCTACAATTCCTAGTTCTTTTGATTTATTTAAATCAATAACGCAAGATTCAAATTCAGCTTTACCAACTTCACAAAATGCATCTTCACAAGACGTACAAATGCCAGCTCCTCCTGTGCCACCAACTGCAGCACCTGAAAAAAAGAGTGGTTTTTTTGCAAAGTTATTCAAATCAAAAACTGTTAATCAAAATTCACAGTCTAAACAAGAATCAACTGAAGAATTAATTGACGATTTGGACAAATTAGAACAGTCTATACTTACAGTAAACTCTAAATCCGAACTTTTCCAAGATTCTATTTTAGCACCTCCTTTAAAAGAAATTAAAGTTGTAGAAAAAACATCAAAAAATAATCTTAAAAGTAATTCTTCAAATAAAAAAAGCTTCTCAAAAAATTTGGCAAATTTGAATAAAGTAAATGCCACAAATGCAGAAGTGAAAATGCCACAACCATTAGTGTCTCAAGATAACCCTCAAATCACTTTGACGCAAAACATTAATTCAATGCCTAAACCACCTACGCCTAAACAAAGTTTTTTTGCTAAATTATTTAGTAAAAAAGTAGGTAATTCATCTACAGATGCAAAGTTCACTAAATTATCCCAAATTGATGAACCTGCTGATGATTTGGAAAAACTTGAGCAGGAATTAATAGCAAAAAACAATGTAATAAAATCTGCTGAAAAAGCAAAAACAAAAGAATCTTTCAATTCAAATTTAAAATCTAAAGGGTCAAAATCAAAAAAAGTAGTTGTGCCAACAGAATTACCTTTAGAAATAATTACTTTGCCCTTAGACGACAATTCTAAAGTTGTGCCTAAATCAAAAGAAATGCCAAGCATTCCAAAAGAAACTCAAAAAGCGCAAAATAAATCAGTGAGTTTATTTGATTTATTTAAAAAGGAATCAAAAGTTCAAGTTGCACAAAAAACAACTGAGCAAAAAATTACAGTTTCAAATGATTACAATTCAGCAATTGCAGCAATGGGTTTACATGAACGTTCTATATATAATCTAGAGAAAAAGAAAAAAGAACTTCAAGATCAAATTGCTGAGCATGAAAAGCATATAAAAATATTAGAGACTAAAAAAAGAGACAAACTTGAACAAATCAATGCCAGGCATGAAGATTTACTAAGAAAA
The DNA here is from genome assembly GCA_964604995.1 of uncultured Methanosarcinales archaeon. Classification (GTDB taxonomy): domain Archaea; phylum Nanobdellota; class Nanobdellia; order Woesearchaeales; family JABMPP01; genus JAGVYD01. The sequence goes on along the minus strand of CAZSAD010000010.1, from coordinate 19,445 downwards.
GAAAGCGATCTTTCAAGAAAATTCAAAGAGCTTGATTTGAAAAAACAAGAGCATGAAAAAATACACACTTCATTAAAAAATAAAGAAGAAGATCATTTAAAATTAGCACAAAGAATCAAAGCATATGAAAAACAAATATCTAATTTAGAAGTTGAAATAAACAATCTTTACATTTTAAAAGACAGATTACAAAAAGAGAATAAATCATTTAAGTTTGATCTTAATGAAAAGGAAAGAATGCTCTATCAAAAAGAGAAATCATTAAATGAAAAAGAGCAGCAATTAAAACAAACTGAAAATGATTTGCAAAAAAGCAAAAAAGTTCATCTCGAAATGCATGAATTATTAACTAAAAGAAAAGTGGAGTTTGAAGCAAAATCTCAACTTATAGCTAATTTTGAAAAAAAGCAAAATTTGCTTCTTGTAGAAATAGAAAAATCAAAAATACAAAAAGAAAAGTTAAATTTGGAAATTCTTGATTTGGATAAATCCATTAATGATAAAATTAATTTGAAAAAACAAGTGGAAACTGAATCAAAGCCTCTTTTAGAAATGTCAAATAAATTAAAAGAACAAGCAAATAAAGCAAAAGTTGAATCAGTAAAAGCTCAAAAGGAGTTAAATTCTCTTCAAAAAGAATTATCAACAAAGAAAAAACAGCTTGAAGTTCTTGAGAAGAAGATATCTACTAAATCTCCAAAGCCAAAAATTGACAGCGAAACTAAAAACATTTTGCTTGTATTGGACGATTTACTTGGAAAACTACCTGAAAATGAAGTTGAAGCTTTCTCTAAAAGCGCAGATTTTGATAAATATGAGAAAGTGATGTCAAAATTTGGTATAAAGTAAATGGGTAAATCTAAATAATTATCATAATGGCATTGTAAGGGATAACACAAATGGGACTACTCTCAAAAGCAAGGGAAAAAAAAGACAATACTTCAAGTGTCATACCTAAATTTAACACTTCACCCATATCTAACACTTCTAAATTAAATAAAGTTGAATTGCCAAAACCAGTTATGGATGAAGAATCATTTGGCCCTAAAGATTCAGAATTAAATTTTCTTAATGATTCAAATGAAAATTTAATGCCACCTCAACCACCTGAACCACCAATGCCCCCTGAAGCACCCCTTCCTCCTGAACCACCAATGCCACCAATCTCTTCGATGTCAACTGATACTAAAATTACCCAAGATGTTAAATCTAAATCTAGAAAAAAATTTAGTTTCTTAAATTTATTCAAGAAAAAAGAAAGTGCTAAAAATGATTCTGATTTATTCAGTGAAAAAATCAATATAACTGATGATCAGTTTGCACCAGCTGATTTTGAAAGTATATTTGGTGAAGATACTAACAAACTTGAAGATGTAAATAAAAACAAGGATGTTTCTAAAGATAGTTCTTCTGATTTAAATTTTTCACAAGAGACACCTCAATTTCCGTCCAGTAAAACTAATGAACAATTAATGATTAATTTAGATAAAAAATTAACACAATCTGACAAAAAAATGCAGGGAATTTTTGATGGTTTGATATTATCCTCAAAGTCAAATGAAGATTATCTAAAAAGTGATTTGGAAAAATCCCAAGAATTTGATATATCTGATTTAGAAGATTTAAAACACGAACTTAAAGACGAAGAAGAAAATATCGATCAAGAAGATATGTTAAAACAACCAACAGTTGATACCAAAAAAGAAGCAGGCAAATGGAAACTTTTTGATGTTTTTACAAAAAACAAAAAGGAAAAAACAGATGAAAAATTAAAAGAACAAGAAATGCCAAAAATGCTAGATGATTCTTTTGTTGAAAAACCAAAAACATTAACTAACACTCAAACAAAATCAAGTTCCTCCAGTTTAGATTTACCTGATTTTTCACAGTTACCAGAAATGGAACCTTTAAACTTGCAAGAATCATTTAAACAAGTAACACCAATTCCAATTGAATCAAATCAAAATTTAACCACAAAGCAAAAACCGCAAATTCTAAAAGAATTAGGTTTAGTTGAAGATGATCCAAAAAGATTCCCAGCAGTTTCTTTAGACCAATCAAATTCTGACAAATCCTCAAAATACTTGCCAGAAACTTTGCAAGATTTTGCAATTCCTTCTCTTAACATAATAAAAAATGTTGAAGAATTCAATAAAAATGAAAAATTAAATAAAATGCCTACCAAATCAACACAAAAATTAATTGATAGGAAAGAACAGTTACAAAAAGATATTTTAAATTTGAAAAATGAAGTTTCAAAATTGAAATCTGAAATAAAATCGCTAAATGATGAATTAAATCAAAAACATCAATTAATGCAAGAAAATAATGAATTATTAGATGAAAAAGAAAGGGCAGTTGATCAGAAAATTAAATCAGCTGACGAAAAAATAAAACAATTAGATAAATTAAAATCGCAAATTGATTCTGTAAGATTAGACATTAAACAAAAATCTGAGCAATTAGACAAAACAAAAGTTTTAGCTGAACAAATCTACGCAGATAGGCAAGTTTTAGACCAAAGAAAATCAAGCTTGGATTTAAGGGAAAATTCAATTATTGCAAGTGAAAAACAATTACAAGAAAAAGATAATTCTTTCAAAATAAAAGAATCTCAACTTAATGAAACAGAATCCAAATTAAAAAATAAAGATCTATCATTAACTGATAAAGAATCCCAATTAACAGCTAAAGAAGTGCAGTTTAAAGAAAAAGAAACAAAATTAAGTGAAAAAGAGCAGCAATTAACACAAAAAGAATCGCAATTAAAAGATACTGAATCTAAATTAACTACTCAAGACTTGCAAGTAAAAGCCAAAGAAGCAAAGCTTAACAGTGATTACAAGGGTCTTGAAGATGATGAATTCAAAAAATATATGGAAGAAATACTCAAAGACATTGGCGATACCTCTTCAAGTAAATCCTTTTCTAGTAGTGCGGAAGAATCAGTTAATTCTGAGCTTGTTACATACATCAAAAAACATTTGAAAAAAGGATTTAAACAAGAAAGAATAATTAATGCTCTTCAAGGTGCAGGCTGGAGCGAAGATGAAGTCAAATTGGCAATTAATTTTGCAATGCAAGAAACTAATCTAGGTTCATCAAATTTAAAAGAGCTCCCTCCTGTTGTTGGTGAATCGCAAGGCGCAGATACTCAACTTAAATTGCAACAAATAACTTCCCTTTTAGCGCAAGCAAGAACTTTAGTTCGTCAAAAAAGTATTCCAGATGCACAAAATACCTTGATTCAAGCAAAGTATGTATACGATTCTTTGTATTTAGATGAGCACAAAAAAGAAATGTTAAAATATGAAATTCAAGATATTAAAGCAGAAATTGATTTGGCATTATTAAGTTAAATAATCTTTATAATATTTCTTCTCTTTTTATAATATTTTCAACAATACTAAATTTACATCCTAAAATTTTTTCTGTTACATAAATATTTGTTAAACAATGTTTTGTTATTGTACTAACTTTAATTTCTCCACCAATCAATCCTAGAAGTGGAATTAAGTTATCAGCTAAATGTTCATCTACGCAAGCATTGCTTTCTATCTCAAAAATAAGTTTTCTAGCAGCCTGTTCACCAATAGTTTCGCTTGTTTTAGTTTTATCTCCTAATTCATCCGATCCAAGCGCAATTGGATTTATTAAATCAATTTCACCAATATCATTTGCAAATTGTGCCATCAAAAAAATTCCGCAGCCAATTGATTCAGAATTGGAATACTGCGCAATAATATCTATTGGGCAATTTAATTTTTTTAAAACTACTGATGCAGCACTTGCCACTCTTTCAGCAACATTTGTGTTTTGCAAATTTGAATTAGCATAAGAAATCCCTCTAATTTTTAGTAATTTTCCTCTTTTCGAAAGTTTTATTTTCTCAACTTTTGATAATTCTTCTTTGACAAATGTAAAATCTTCAAAATCAGCAATTTTTATTTTTGGTTTAACTACAATTTCAATCTTTCCTTGACCAGTTGGATAATATCCTCTTTTTAATATTTTTAAATCTACTTCTGCAAGCTGTTTAAGATGTGGTAGTACAATATTATTATAATAATCAAAGCTCATGCTCCATTTAACATCTGTCCCGCCAATAATTTCAATCTTTGATTTTTTATTTGTAAGCAGTAATGGCAGTAAAAATGATTGCATAACTAAAGTTATTGATCCTGCTGTTTCAATATCTAAACTAAAGTTTTTAGCTTGAAGTTTATTCGGATAAAATTCAAAGCTAGTTGCCCCTAAAGTAGCATTATTAACTTTTGCATCACATATGTTGCTAGCAGCTTTAATGCATGCTAAATGCTGTGCTTGTAAGCCAGGATTAGGTCTAAGGTTTCTTATTTTTGTTATTGTAAAAGGCTCTTTAGTAATAACACTTAAAGCCAGACTTGTTCTAATTATTTGGCCTCCACCTTCTCCATAAGAACCATCAATTTCAATCATCTAATTAGATTAACTACTTAGATATAAAACTCTTTTGGCAAAATCAAAGAAATGTTGTTTATTTTAATAATTTCTAGATGTAAATAGTTTAAAAAAGAAAAAAAAGAAAAAAAGTGCGCGAATAACGCTCATACACCAAAACATTTTATGATAGCCTAGACCAGTAGTTTTACTGGCTAATGTGTAATAAGTCTATTTTGTTTATAAAGATGCTTGTTTTTTTCAAATTTTAAAACTTTATGCTATTGTTTAAAACTTCATGGAGTTCTATTTGAACTTCTATTACTTTTTTATAACTTATTAAGGTTTTTATTATCTATTTTATCATATTTTACATACAAACCTTTTTATACCCCTGAGGGCAACAATGCTTTATGGGGTTGATTAATTTTAAAAAATACAATCTTTTTGTTAGTAGCAATTTACTAACTAAAACTAATCCATCAACTAAAAATATTTTTTTAACAATTACTCTTCTATTCTTTTTTTTTATTACACTTTTGCCATATAATGTTCAAGCAGCAACAATTAGGGGCACAACTTATGATCAAGAAATTAGGCCAATAAAAGATGTATTAATAGAGATAAATACTACTCCTATACAAAGATTTTTAGCAAGAGATGGTACTTTCTTATTTAGTATTCCTCCAGGAACATACAATATTTCAGCATCTTTTGATTCACAAACTGAAACATTTCATGCAGAAGAAATAATTGTAATAAATGATAATGGAAAATATCTTAGGGATTTATTTTTAAAATCAATACCTAAAAATCAAACAGAAATCATTGTTCCAGCTAATCCTAGTTTTTTTGAGCAAAATAAATCTTATTTCATATATGGCACAGGGGCAATAATTGGTCTTTTTATTATTTGGATTTCTTATTTTTTAATTAAAAAATCAAAACATGAAAATCCAAATTCAAAAACGAAAGATGCTCTTAAAGCAAAAGATGAAACTAAAGAAGACATTGAATTAATAATCAAAATCATGAAAAAAAATGGTGGCAGAATAACACAAAAGGATATTCGCAAAGAAATCTCACTATCAGAAGCAAAGGTAAGTTTAATGATATCTGAGCTAGAAGAAAAGGGCATAATCAAAAAAATAAAAAAAGGAAGAGGCAATATTCTTATTTTGAATTAATTAGTGTTCTAATCTTTCTAATAAGAGGATTTAAATATTTTCAGGTTATTGTGTTTTTTAGATGGAAAGAAAACTTCTCATACTAGGGTTTGATCCCGGAACTACAGTCGGTTATGCACTTTTAGATTTAGAAGGCAATTTAATCAAAGCAAATTCAACAAAAGAGCACACATTCAGTTCTTTACTCTTAGAAATAACCAATTATGGAAGAATCATTATAGTTGCTGCAGATAAACATAAAAGTCCACATGCTGCAGCTAAAATAGCTTCAAGTATCGGTGCAAAATTAATACTTCCTAATAAAGATTTATCAGCTGATGAAAAAAGGATTCTTGCAAAAGATTATAGTGTTAAAAACATTCATGAATCAGATGCTCTGGCTGCAGCATTACACGCTTACAAAAATTTAAAGCCAAGATTACAAAAAATAGAATTTTTTATAGAAAAATATGAACAAGGAAAAATAATTGAGCGTATAAAAGAAACACTAATTAAAGATGAAAACAGTTCTTTTCAAAAAGCTAAAGAAATTCTTGATCTAGAGCAGAATACCTCTATTAGTCCCATTATCAACTTTGCAAATCAGAATAACAATTCTTTTTCAAATAACACTTTATCCAGTTTAAATTCCAACTCAAATAATTTTTCAAATAACTTACAAAAAGATTCACAACAGAATAAACCTTTTCAAAAAACAGTCAAAAATAAAATGCAGATGTTAATTAACGAAAACAAAATACTTAGGCAATCTAATACAAAGTTAAGAGATGAAAATCAACATTTATCATCTAAAATTTACAAACTTCAAACAAAATTGAATGATATAATTTTAATAGCAAACCCAAAAGATATTTCCAACTATCACCAAATTTATAAATCCAATTCCGACCTAAATTTCAACACCAATTCTCATCAAAATTCTAATATTTTACATAATTTAAATCAGAAACAAAATTCACAAATTAATGAGCATTTCAATTTACAAACAAATGCTTTAGGACTAAAAGACAAAAAAATTTCTACTCTTTCAAATACATTAAAAGCTAAAGAATCACAAATAACTTCAATGCATGAGCAGATAGGGACATTAAATTCTTTTCTATCAAATTCTTCAAAAGGGTTAGTTATAAGAAAAATAGTAAATTTAAGTCTATCTTGCGTTATGCAAACAATTAGTCAACTGCCAGTTGACCAAGAAGAAGCATTAATAGTTTGCAACTCAACCATTCTATCAGAAAAGGCTCTTTTGGCACTAAAAGACAAATTTAAATATTTAATTGTTTCAAATAAAAGTAAACTAATATCAGAACACTTTTTAGTTTTATCAATAAATGATGTTAAAATTTTTGCACAAACAGACGATTTTGCACTCGTGGACCAAAAACAATTTGAAATTGCAAAATCAAAGTTAACTATCCTAGAAAAAGTCTTAAATGATTTTTTACGCGAAAGAAACAATTCTTAATAAAGCATATTCCTTTTTTAAAAATATATTGCTTTTTTAGTTACATCTTGTAATAAAATTGATATTAATCAAACATCAATTTATTTTAATCGACCAAATAAATACCCTTATGAATTACAATTGAAACATTTTCTCCAAGTGCTTGGCTTTTGTATCTTTTAGGATTCATTATTCTTACGCTTTGAAAATTTTCAGGATCTAAAACTTCTACTTGTGGATAAATTTTACTTATTTTTGTTTTTTGTTTTTCTAGAATTTCCATCTCTTTTTTCTTGTACTTAGTTGAGACTTTATTTCCAGTTACTAAATCAATTCCATGAATCATCTCTTCAACTGTCGAAATTAAGATTATTTTTTTCTCAATTGAAATAACATTTCCTTTAGCTACCTTTGGTGCAATATACAATACAGTTAATCTATAAACATCCTTGCTGGTTAATCTATTCCTAGTATGTATTCTTCTTGTAAGTTCCATCTCTCCGCCAAATGTCTGTTTTAATCTTTTGCCAAGTGATTGTAAAAATTTGTTGGATGATATGTATATATCAACTCCATTTTTAACAGGAATCTCTTTAGAAACAAATACCTTTTCATTGGCTTTAAGAAAATCAACTATAAATTTGATGATTTGTTCATTCGGACCCCTTAATTGCAAAATGCCCTCATAATACTTCGGATTAAGGTGTGTTTTTTTGGGTTTTTCAAAATATATTGGTTCATGTTCATCAAAATTGCCTTCATCAGCTTTTTTTTCATCTGTTTTAGATTTATCCATTTGTTCTTCCTTAGTTATTCTTTAGTTCTTGAATATATTATTGTTGAATACAACTTCGCTTAAAAATGTTGCTTTTGTATAGTTTTCAAAGATAATGCTAATTAAAGGTATTCGTATCACTTTTTATAATCTAACACAATTAATATGTTATTTGAATAATAAAATAAAAAACAACAAAAAACAAACATTTTTAACTGCTTTCTTTACACAAACCCTATGGCAGTAAAAACCTTCAAAAAATACTGGAAGTTATTTTGGAACTTTATTTGGGATGATGATAGTATTTGGAGTTGGCTTGCAAATGTTGCAATAGCGTTTGTACTAATCAAATTTTTAGTTTATCCAGGTTTAGGCTTAGTTTTTGGAACAACTCATCCAATAGTAGCAGTTATGTCTTCTAGTATGGAGCATGGCAATGAATTTGACAATTGGTGGCAAAATGATGAGGCTGTTTGTCAAGAAAGAGTACTTTGTTATCAACAAGATTACTACCAACAATATAATATCTCAAAATCGCAATTCACAGATTTTAAATTTAAAAATGGTTTTAATACTGGAGATATTATGGTAATAGTTGGTGTCAGTAATCCAAATAATCTTAAAGTTGGAGATGTTATAGTGTATTGGGCAACTGAACCAATCCCTATTATTCATAGGGTAATAAAAAAATGGAATGAAGGAAATGAAGTTTACTTTACAACTAAAGGAGACAACAATCCAACTACAAATTACAATGAAAATAAAATAAGTAATAAATTAGTTGTGGGCAAAGCAGTTTTTAGAGTGCCTTATCTTGGTTGGGTAAAGATTGGGTTTGTAAGATTAGTTGATAAAATTGCAGGAGTGTTTACTCCATAATTAAATAATATATTGAGGTGAAATTATGTTCTGTTCAAAATGTGGAAGTTTAATGCTACCAATCAAAGGAAAGAAAGGGAGTGAATGTTCTTCTTGTGGTCATTCTGATAAAGCGCAAGATTCAACTCTTAAATTATCTGAGAAGGGAAAGATTTCAAATGAAATCCCAATTATAGAAAAAAGCGAAGATGATATGCTTCCAAAAATGAAGACAATTTGCAATAAATGTCAAAATGATGAAGCTTATTATTGGCATATTCAAACAAGAGCTGCCGACGAACCTGAAACAAGGTTTAATCGCTGCACAAAATGTAAACATACCTGGAGAAGTTATGGTTAATTTAATTTAAATAAATTTAAATTAAACTCTTATTCAATTTATCATATTCATTTCCTTTACAATATGATTGAAAATGGCTAAATTATCTGAAAATAGCAAAATTTTGAATTCATCCAAAAAAGAAACAGCAAAAGAAAAAGTTGCAAGGATGAAAAAATTCTACGAAGAAGAATTATTAAGAAAAGATAAAATAATAGATGGTTTACAAAAAGAAAAAGATATTCTTTTCAAAACTGTAATAAGACAAGCAGAAAAAAATACTCAACTTTCATCAAGGTTATCACAATTGATTAAAAATAACTCTCCTTCAATTGAAAACAATTCCTCAAAAAACACAAAGTAATTTATATATCAATTTTATATGTTAGTTTTATATATTAACACAGTATTCATTTGTATAGTTATTTATACAGATTTAATCTGGTAATTATATAATAAATGTAATTTAATAAAAAGGGGTAAAAGAGATGGGTGTAGCTGTACTTATAGCAGGTGCAATTATTGTATTGGTTTTAGTTATACTCTGTTTTGTTTTTATAAAGAAAAAAATTCTTGCAGTTCTTGCAGCAAATTTAGTTATTTTCCTTGCATCAGCATTGCTTGTAGTTTTAATCATAGAAGATGTAAATGACATGAAAATTAATTTTCCAACAAAGGAAAAATTATTCATTACAGTTCATGAAAATCTTGTTTTAGGTGCATATTCAACAATCAATCAAGATCAAATAACCTTCTTATCTGATAAGGATTTAATAACAATTCAAGAAGACCTTGCAACCAATAATTTTGAAAATCTTGCAAATAAATATTATAAAATAATGATTATTCGCTCAGGTGCAATACACGGTTTTGGTCAGATTGATTCCGGGGAATTTAAATTAAATGAAAATGAAGCATTTTCGATACTTGATAGTAAAACTCCTTTGGATACTTTTATAGATATCTATCTTGGAAAACAAACAACTACCTATGATGAAAAAACAATTGCACAGCTAAAATCACAGTTTCAAACCCAAATGGGAACAGATTCTGCTTTCAAAGCCAAATTATTTAGCATGTTGTTTGCACAAACAATAAAAGACAAAGGTCCAATTTATTTAATTCAACAATACCAATCTGGAAATATTGTAATATATCCCGAAACAATAACTTTTACAGTTGTAAAATTGATACCTCCTTTTGTTTTTCAAACAGTTAGTGATCAATTGATTACTAATAATCAAGAACAATCAAAAATAATTGGGGATAATCAAAAATAATCATTTAAATTAACTATTGATATATTATTGATAATGCCCTTGTCCCCGTACAAAGATAAAAAAAGTTTTTATAGTGAAGTATGCGTTAATAGACAAAATAAAGGGTACAATTTTATAAAAATCTGTTAAAAATCATAATCACATCCAAATTATAATAACAAACAAATGAATTAAAATGGGATTATTTGATAAAATAAAATTTTGGAAAAAAGAAGATACTAGTTTTAGTGATTTAGGTTTAGGTAATGATAATTTAGGTAGTGATCCATTTGCTTCAGACAAAGATCCATTCGGAGATTCTAAATCATTAGGTGATTTTGGGTCAACAAATCCAGCATCTGCTGATTTTGGTGCACCTTCTTCTTTATCTGTAAAACCCGAATTTCAAAATGCACCCCCATTACAACAATCCTCTTCTTTACAATCTAGGCAAAGTTTTAATCCACAAATGCAATCATCTTCACAAGCACAAATGCCAATACAGTCTCAATCATTTGGTAATTATAATCAAGCTCCATCTGCGAATTTTAATAGTTCACCACCAAGACAGTTTAATCAAGGAATGGATCAACCAGATCTTAATAGGCCATTTACTATGTCCGGAGCATCTTCGCCTTCATTTCAACAGCAACCTTCATTTAATTCAGGGTCAAATTATCCAAATCAACCATCTTTTAATTCACAAAGCAATCTAGCAGATAGTAGGGACATGGAAATTCTTTCATCAAAAATGGAAACATTAAGAGCATCTTTGGATATAATTAATCAGCGTTTAACAAATATAGAAAGAATGATGGAAAGAGATCAGATGCGACGTAAAACTGGTTGGTAAAACACATTAAATAATTAATAATTTAAATTAATTTTTCTAAATCAATTTTTTTTAGTTATTCTTCTAAAACCGTCACATTTATTAAAAACAAAAGTTCAATTAAAATTATGGTTAAAAAATCAAAGAAAAATTCAATCTCAAAATCTAAATTAGTAATTAAACCTGCAAGTTCTAATAACTCTTTTTACAAAGAGTACAAATGGTTTATTTTTACAGCTTCCATAGTCCTATTTTTAGATCAGATTGTTAAATTTATTATTAGGCAAACTATCCCTCTAAAAACTTCAATTTTCGTTTTGCCATTTTTTCATTTAACTCATATAACTAATACTGGAGCTGGTTTTAGCATTTTTCAAGGAAACAATTCATTATTGGCATGGATTGGAGTGATTGTTTTTGGTTTCATAATTTTTAGTTTAAATAAAGCAAATTCAAAAGAAAAACTTCTTTTGGGTATTGTATCAGGAGGTATTCTTGGCAATTTAGTTGATAGGGTATTTTTTGGTGCAGTTACAGATTTTCTTGACTTTTTAATATGGCCAATTTTTAATCTTGCAGATACTGCACTATCAATTGGAATAATTCTTCTTGTTTTTAATTTGTTAAAATCAGAGAATTGAAAAAACTTTTTTTGAATAGTGCCAAATAATATAATGCCTTCTCTTCTGATATTACTCTTTTTGTAAAATTAGTATTTTTTTCATATTTATTTAAATTTTAATTTCTAATATATTATATACCTATTTAGTATACTGATATACAAAAGCATAAAATTTATATACTAGTTATGTAATTAATATATTAGTTCAAATCATTTGCAAAAAGCATTGCTTTGATCTGAAAACAGAATCAACTTTGATGTCGAAAAATGGTGAACAATTCATCATTTCGATATCAATTCGAAAAAGAGATTACTAAAAAAACAAAACAAGCGGGAAACCACCGATGTAAAGAAGTATACCTCATGACTCATAAAAATGAAAGATGGGCATCATTACTAGCCATTGCAATATGCATTCTATTCATGGGTAGTCTAGAGTCCGCCTCAGCCCATCTTTCATTATATTCACTTTCTTCAATTAACCAAGGAATTGCTCCAGTTAAAGAATTGCCCAAATCTAGTAGTGCACAATATGTTGATTTACAAAATCAAATTACAATTAATGAAAATAAAATGCCTTCTTCTTCAAAATTATCAATTAAACCTATTACAGAAAATAATGAAGGCATGTTTAGTAACAATAATCGAGACTTTGGTTTATCACTTCTCGAACAATCCTCTAGTTTAATTACTTCTTATAGTCAACTGCCAAAGGAAGGAGGCATTTATCTATCAGCATCATTAAGTTTTGATACTATCAATAAATTCTTAGATTTCTTCTCAAACTTTGATACTTTTAAACAAAATATCTTAGGAACAACAAAAAAAATAATTATTTCTAATTCGAAAACAACACAGAAAATTGCAGATAGTTTTACATCATTTAAAGATGGTACTAAATATTTTTTAAAATTAAATCAAATAAATACTGTTATGAGTGCCGATGGTTTCTTTGCTGAAGTTGGTGATACTGGAATAATATCTTTAGGGGATGTAACTGAACCAAATAAATTATTTTCAGTTCTATTCCATGAAATGGTGCATGCAGCACAATTTAGTTCAGATAAATTCCAAAATAGTAAAACCTATAATTTTTTCCAAGAAAATGTAAGAACTTTTTCAACATCAGATTTAAAATCCTCACTTAACTGGGTTCAAAGCGAGCTAGAAGCTCATAAATCGACTGCAAATTTTATTGATTCAATGCTTTCGCTCCCTGACAAATCTAAACGTATGCTTTTATCAAAACTAGGTTTGAATGAACAATCTTTAAAATCAGAGCGTGATTCAGAACTTACAAAATTTGGATGGTATCAAACAGAAGAGATAAAAATAATTGACGAATTAATGGGACGAAAAGAATTTAATAAAATAAATTAAAATTCATTGAAATCTCTAAGATTTTTAAGAAGACCGCGTCTTTCTATAAACTCAACTTGATTTTTTTTATATTTGAAAATAATATCTCCTTTTTCATCGCCAGAAAGTTCCCATGGTTCAATTAAAACAAGGTCTCCTTCTCTAACCCACAATTTTCTTTTTAATCTTCCAGGAATTCTGCAAATTCTTGTTTTGTTATCTAGGCATCGAACTTTTGCTCTGCTTCCACCAACACGTTGTTCTAAAATTCCAAAAACTTCATTTCCTCTTGGTAATTTAACTCTTTGGATATCCATTTCTAGCTGTTCTTGCCTAGCCATTTCTTCTTTCTTTTTACTCATGGGATAGAAGAAAGTTAGGGCGTTTATATATGTTTCTATCTATATAATTTAATGGATAATTGCTTCATTTAAATTAATTAAATCCTTCAATAATGCTAATCTCAATAATAATATTCAATAAAACTATCAATAAAATTAAATATTGATAAAATTAGAACATCCACTTAATGGTTAATTCAATTCAATTTTTTTAAATTTCAAACCATTTATCAATTTCTTTGGCAATTTTTTTTAAATCTTCACAGGTTCTTCTCATGTCTTTTTCTAGATCAGTCATCAATAATTCTAAATTTTCTTCTCGTAAAATATATTGGTTTCTTTGATTTACAACAATACCTGCTTCAATTAGTTTATTTAAGTGATGAACAACAGTGCCCCTAGTTAAATTCAATTTAGCTGCTATCTGATCACTATTTAATGTTTTTTTAACTTTAGAATTTTTGAGAAGTTCAAGAAATATTCTAAACATTGATTTATCTTTGTCGCGAATATTAAATAACCCTAAAGATGATCCAAACCATTGTAAATCAGAATTAATATCTACAACTTCAGGTTTTTGGCTTTTTATTATTGTTATTTTTTGGTAAGAATATCTCATTTTTTCACTCTTAATTATAGTTTAAAGCAGACCAGTATTTAAATTTAACCCGAAAGCTTTATATAGGAGTGTTCATTTCATCTCTTCACTGTTGACTTAAACTCAACAAAGATATAAGTAAATAATAAAAAATTAGATATTCAATATTTTTTCAATATCTCAATCCGATATTTTGGTTTAGACAGAGGGAAAACATGACAAAGAAAAAAAATGAGGAAATGCAAAATGCAAATCAAGAAGATAATAATTTAACAGATAACCAATCTGTAGAAAATCCATTTACAAATTCAAATAATATTAATGAATCAAAGCAAGATAAAGAAAATCTCAAAGAAAATGCAAGTAACAAAGAAAATACTAATCAAATTGATAAAAAAGAAGTGAAAATTGCCGAACTCACTGAAACATTGCAAAGACTTCAGGCGGACTTTGAAAATTACAAGAAACGTGTTGACAAAGAAAGAGAACAATATGCAAAGTATTGTAATCACAAGTTCGTCTCAAGTTTACTTCCAACTCTTGATGCTTTCGAAATGGCTTTAAAAAATAAACAACAAGGCGGGGAAGAAAAATTCAGATCCGGTATGGAAATGATATTCAATCAATTTAAACAAGCATTAGCCGATGCAGGTCTAAGACCAATTGATTGTTTGGGTAAACAATTTGACCCCTACAAACATGAAGCTTTACTCCAAGAGGAATGCGAAAATTCAAAGGAAGATAAAATTTTACAAGAGCTCCAAAAAGGATACATGCTAAATGATTTAGTATTAAGGCACAGCAAAGTAAAAATCTCAAAGAAAAAAATTGTATAAAAATTTGATGATGGATAAATTTAGGTGATAAAAAATGGACAACGAACAATCTTTTGGCAGTAGAAAACCCAATGACAGTAAAAAAAGATATTTTGTTTCACCAGAAAGCATCCTTCGCTATCTTATCACAACTGACGAGGATCTCGAAACTCAAATTATTTGTAAGGAGCATGAGGTTGAATTATTCACAACAGATCTTGCTTTGCATGAAGCATTTGGTTCAATTCAACCCTCTGACAAATTAAAAACTTCAAAAATTGCAAAACTATTCGAGAATGTAGATGTTCATTCATTTAGAAAATTCAAAGGTGAAGAAAAACCAGTATTAACACATAAAAGAGTTGATGAACTTAGAGCATTAGCATTGAAAGAAACACACTAAATTTTCATAAAATGGTAAATAATATTCAGTAAATAATATTCAATATATCATTCGAGGTGGTATAAATGGCAAAAGCAGAAAAAATAATTGGTATTGATTTAGGAACAAGCAATTCAGCAGCAGCATTTCTTGAAGCAGGAAGGCCAAAAATCATTCCTAGTGCAGAAGGCGCATCACTCTATGGAAAAGCATTCCCATCAGTAGTCGCTTTTACTAAGGATGGTCAAGTTTTAGTTGGTGAACCAGCTAAAAGACAAGCAGTTAGCAATTCTGATGGAACAGTATTTGCAGCCAAAAGAAAAATGGGTACAAGTTTCAAGTACAATGTTTATGGTAAAGAATACACTCCTCAGCAAGTATCAGCATATATTTTACAGAAAATAAAAAAAGATGCTGAAGAATTTTTAGGCGAGAAAATTACAAAAGCAGTAATTACAGTTCCCGCTTATTTTGATGATAACCAAAGACAAGCAACTAAAGATGCAGGTACAATTGCAGGATTAGAAGTTGTAAGAATCGTAAATGAACCAACATCAGCAAGTTTAGCTTATGGTCTAGACAAAACAAAAGAAGAGCAAAAAATATTGGTTTTTGATTTAGGCGGTGGCACATTAGATGTTACAATTATGGAATTTGGACAAGGTGTCTTTGAAGTAAAATCCACATCTGGTGACACGCAACTTGGCGGAACAGATATGGATAAATTAGTTATTGATTGGGTAACTAAAGAATTCAAAAAACAAGAGAATGTAGACTTATCAAAAGATAGTATGGCAATGCAAAGAGTTAGAGAAGCCTCTGAGAAAGCAAAAATTGAACTTTCTACAACAATGGAAACTGACATCAATTTACCTTTCATAACAGCAACAAATGAAGGTCCTAAACATTTATCATTAAAACTTAGAAGATCGCAACTTGAAGAATTGATAAGACCAATAATTGACAAATGCAAGCATCCAGTTGAACAAGCATTAAAAGATGCAAAACTTGGCAGAAATGATATTGATAAAATAATTATGGTTGGCGGTCCAACAAGAATGCCAATTGTTCAAAAATTTGTCGAGGATTTAGTCAGTAAAAAAGTTGAAAGAGGCGTTGATCCAATGGAGTGCGTTGCAATGGGCGCCGCAATCCAGGCAGGTGTTCTTGCTGGTGAAGTAAAAGATATTTTATTGCTTGATGTAACTCCTTTATCTTTAGGAATTGAAACTTTAGGCGGAGTTTTCACAAAGCAAATTGAAAGAAATACAACTGTGCCAACAAAAAAGAGCCAGACATTTTCAACTGCAGCAGACAATCAACCAGCCGTTACAATTAGAGTTTTCCAAGGAGAAAGACCAATGGCACAAGACAATAAATTACTTGGTCAATTTGATCTTATAGGAATTCCACCAGCTCCAAGAGGTATACCTAAAATCGAAGTTACATTTGATATCGATGCAAATGGAATTGTCCATGTAACTGCAAAGGATTTAGGAACAGGAAAAGAAACATCAATTAAAATAACAGCAAGTCAAAAACTAAGTGATGCAGAAATTGAAAAAATGAGAAAAGCAGCTGAAGAGAATGCCGAAGTTGATAAAAAAAGAAAAGAAGATGCAGAAATAATCAATCAAGCAGACACTTTAGTTTATACAAGTGAAAGATTATTCAAAGACTTCGAAGGCAAAGTCAAAGCTGAAGAGCTTGAAGATGTTAAAAAAGATATTACTGAGTTAAAAACTTTGCTTGAAGCGCAAACTAAAGATGCAGATGCTATGAAGAAGAAGATGGATTCAATTAATGAAAAACTGCAAAAACTCTCAACTGAACTTTATGAAAAAGTCCAGCAAGGGCAAGCAGAGGCTCAAGGCGCATCTTCTGAAGGTGCACCAGATTCAGCATCAGAAAATAGTTCACAAGAAGCTCAAGACTCATCAACAAATTCAGCTGGAGAAAAAGTAGTTGATGCAAATTTTGAAGTTAAAGACGAAGACAAAAAGAAAAAATCCAAGAAATAAAATTCAAATAAATTTAGATAAAATAAATCTAAATTTTATTTTTTTATTTTTTTGATTAAATAAATAAAGATAGATTTTAATATGGCCCCTTTATACAAGAGCAAAGCGGCTGGCATCAAAAATTATTTTACATATTATTTTACGTATATTTTACATATATCTTACATATTTCCCCTTGGGGTTTAGAGGTATTTATATGAGCAAGGAAAAAGATTATTACCATATTTTGGGAGTTTCAAAAAGTGCTTCTAAAGAGGATATTAAAAAAGCTTACAAGACTCTTGCAAAAAAATACCATCCTGATATAAATAAAAATTCAGATGCAACAGAAAAATTCAAAGAGATAAATGAAGCAGCATCAATTCTAGGTGATGATCAAAAGCGCCAGCAATATGATACTTATGGTACTACTGCTGATCAATTTGGAGCAGGCTCTCAAGGTGGTGCAGGAAATCAAGGCTATGACTTTAGGGATTTTATGGGTGCAGGAATAGATCCCTTCGATTTTGATTCTATTTTCGATTCATTTTTTGGGCATAGTTCAAATGATTCAGTATTTGGTTCAAGACGTTCAAGATCAAAATCCCAAAGAAGAGGAGAAGATCTAAGATATGACATGGAACTTGAATTAGAAGATGCAGCTTTTGGAGTAAAAAAAGAAATAGTGGTATCTAAACTTGAAACTTGTAATAAATGTAGTGGTGTTGGTGCAAAAGATAAATCTGATATCTTAACTTGTGATGCTTGTAATGGTGCAGGTCATATTCAAGAAATGAGAAGAGTTCCATTTGGTGTTTTTGCAACAACTGTAGAATGTAAAAAATGCTCAGGTTCAGGAAAAATTATCAAAAATAAATGCATGCATTGTCAAGGCAGTGGACGAGTTGAAAAAACTAAACGCATTGAAATTGATATTCCTCCAGGAGTCGATGAAGGAAATAGACTTCGAGTTTCAAATGAAGGCCAAGCAGGCGAACACAATGGGCCTACTGGCGATTTGTACATTGTTTTGCACATTAATGAACATCGCATTTTTCAAAGAAAAGATGAAAATTTGTATCTTGATGTTCCAATTTCATTTATGACCGCAGCATTAGGCGGAGAAATTGAAGTTCCAACTCTCGAAGGCAAAGCAAGTTTAAAAATTCCAGAAGGAACACAAAGCCATACTGTTTTTAGAATGCGTGGCAAAGGTATGCCACACCTTCATGCAAGAAGTTATGGCGATGAATTTGTAAAAATAAAAGTTGTTGTTCCAGAATCATTGTCAAAAAAAGAAAAAGAAATTTTGGAACAATTAAGAAAAGAAATGGGTGAAGATGTTAAACCTCCAAAATCATTCTTCAAAAAAATAAAAGATGCCTTCTAAAATTTATTAAAAATTTATTTTTTTATTTAATGAATTTAATGGATTTATTGGCAAAGTTTATATTAAGAATTGTTATTTTTATATATTATGTACTCAAAATCATTTACTTGCGGTCTAAAACTTTATTTATCTGGCATTTTTGTTTATGCTTTTGGAATTTTATTATTTAATTTTTTACCTTACTATCAAAGTTTCCTCTCACCAGAAACTAACAAAACTTTGCTATATTTATTTTTAGCATATGCTCTTCTCTCACCAATTTATTATTTAGCAATTCCTAAACATAACTCTCAAAATATTATTCCTAATTCAAAACCTTATTTATTTATCCAAGCAATAAAAAAATATTTTATTTCTTTTTTTAAGCAAGATAAATATGATAACAATAAAATAACTAAAGATGAAAAAGTAGCAGTTTTATTTATTGCAGTAAAACTTTTTTTTCTTCCAACAATGATAAATTTTTTTTATACAAATTTTGATATTTTTGTATCTTTTATCCTCAATTTTTCATGGTCACAGTGGTTTGCAATTTCTTTTACTGGTCTTTTTATGCTCGATACTCTTATTTTTTCATTCGGTTACACTTTTGAATCATCACTATTAAAAAATAAAGTAAAATCAGTTGAACCAACACTTCTTGGATGGCTAGTTGCAATAATATGTTATCCTCCGTTTAATCATTTATTTGGAAACTTAATTCCTTGGGGAGCTAATGATTATGTAGAGTTTGGCTCATCAACTCCAACTACAATAATGAGGATATTTCTTGTTTTTCTATTGATTATTTATGCAATGGCAAGTGTTGCACTTTTTACTAAAGC
>CAZSAD010000009.1:50958-52150 GCA_964604995.1 uncultured Methanosarcinales archaeon | reverse complement strand
TATTTTCAAGAGTTTTAATATCATCAAACCAAGATTCTACAAGCAAAAGACTACTGCCCCTAGTAGTTGCAATATTAAAAATTCCACCAGAATGATCCCCCCCATATTCTAAATAAAGTTCGTCTGTAAATTTTTTTAATTTATTATCTTTTTTTATGTGATTTAAAATATTGTCCAAAAGCTTTAAGAAAAATTGGATTTTACTTTTGTATTCTACAAAATCACAGTCATTTTCTTTAATCTTACTAAATATCTGCTTATAATAAACAAGATTCTCTTTGCTTAAGTACATAATATTTAGTTAAGGATTAGAAATATAAAGATTTGCTTAACATAAGCATTTAATTGACTTTATTTTTATTGACTTTAACTTCATTTTCCATTAAATTTTTATAATAAATCAAAATAGTATCAATTGGATGAAAAAGGTAACACTAATAATTTTAACATTGTTAATTTCTTTACTTATGTTTGGATGTAAAAATAAAGCAACAGAAACCGAGGATAATTTGTATGCAACACAAGATTCACCTTATGGTGCAAAGGTTTATCAGAATGACTTTTTGGGTTTCAAAGTTTTGTATCCTGCTTCTTGGAATGATAGTGCAACAAAAGAACAAGATAAATTTGGAATAAGCGATGATAAAAGAAATGCGATTTTATTTATGGGTCAAAAAATATCTGTAAATAAAACTTTAGATCAAATGGGAATTTTACAATTAAAGCAAGACTATGAATTAAAAAATGTAACGGATTCTCAAGCTGAAAAGTATATGCAAAAATTAAGAGGGGAAAATATAACTTGGTATACTTATGCAATAGGATACAAAAATAACGATGTTGAATCAATTGTTTCTGGAACAATATGTAAAGATAAACATATAACAATTGTTTTAGTAAGCAATTCTGAAAGTTATAATATCACAAAACAAATTTATACAAGAGTTCTTCAAAGTTTTAAATGTATAAATGGTAGCAAATTTAATGGAACTTTAAGTTACGGGTAAATATTTTTTTTAAGACATAAAAGTTGATTTGCACAACTTTTATATAGAAATAATGAATAGAGTGGGCTAATGATTACAACTTTAGAATTGTTAAATGCTATAGTGAATATTTCAATTGCATTACTTTGTTTTTTTGCTTATTTCAAATGGGAAAAAAAGCAAGAATTGTCAAGTATTGCAAAAAT
>CAZSAD010000009.1:0-50948 GCA_964604995.1 uncultured Methanosarcinales archaeon | reverse complement strand
TTTTGCATTAACTGGATATTTATTTTTAGTATTTGGAACATTAAATTTTGGGTGGGCATTTAATTTAATTGATACTACTTCAAATGAAATTAGTGCAATATCAACTGGATTTAATATTGCAAGAACTATTCTTTTGTTATTTATATTGCACAAAACTTTTGGAGAGAAAAAAACACTCGCTATTTTTCATATTTATTGGATTTCAATAATATTTACAGTATATTTAAGATTTGATGTATTAAGAGCAGCTGATCTTATATCATTTGTAATACCTTTATTGGTTTTTATGTATTTAACTATTTACTCAAATTATTATCTTAAAAAAGCAGGAATTGCTGGAATATTTTATTCATTAACCTCTTTGATTTTCATCTATTTTGCAAACAAAGGTAAAAATTATGAAGATATGTTTTGGTTTTTAGTAGGGATTATGTTTACAGGTATAGTCTATTATATATATTTAGATATTGATAATTTAGGAATTGCTTTACCTAAAAAAAGCAATTTAAAAAGAATAAAAAATAAAGAAGATATTGAAAAAATACTAACTCCAACAAAACATTTTTTGATTATTTTTTTTATCATAGGTTTTGCATTTTTGAGTACTGTTTCAATACATGAAATTGGTCATGCCTTAGTTGGAAACTATTATGGATGTGTAATAAACAAAATTGTGCTTTATGATGATGTAAAAACCCCATATACTGAAATCAAATGTCAAGAAGAATATAGTAATACACTTTTAACTTTAGGTGGAATTATACTTACTACTTTAGTTGCATTTGTTTTTATGCTTCTAGGGTTGTATTTGACAAATAATATTTCTTATATACTTTTAGGATTTGGATTTTTGATTAGTTATAGTGATCTTATTGAAATAGGAATTAGTATGAGCGTAAGATTTATAATTGCTTCATCTGGATTTATTATATTATTTTTTGGAATAGTAAAACTTACATCCTATTGTTTATCCCAAAAAAATTGCCTAGATGATGATACAAAAATAAGTAGTCTTGAAAAATGTAAAATAAAAAAAAGTGATAAAAATGAAAAATAAAAAAAACAACAAAAAGAAAATAGTTTTTTGGACACTAGGAGCAGTTGCTGCTCTTGTTTTGGGTTATGTTTTGGTATTGAAATTTGCTTATACTTTACATACCTCCAATATAGAAGATAAATGTGGGCCAATTTTAGGAGGAGGAATAATGCATACGGTACCTACTGAACCCGCTTGTAATTTAAGGTGTAGATCACAATGTGAAGCACAGAGTTTTATGTACGATGATTATTCTTTCAAAACTGCTGAACTTGGATGCAATACTTGCAATTGTGTTTGCAAAACATGGAGTTGGGAGTGATTAAAATTAATAAAAAAATATTTTTTTCATTTATAATTTTAATTGGTATTTTAACATTGACTGCCTGCTCAGTAAATGTAAGTAAACAAGATGCAGAATCAACTGCAACAACTTTCATAAAAAGCAGAGTAAAATTTTATAGTAAAGATAATATTGGAGTAAACCAAACTACAGTTGCCCTTATAAAAATGGAAAAAGTTACAAGTTATTTAGAAGAAAATAATTGGGTTGTTGTTGCCCATGTTAGTTCTGAAATTAACCAAACAACAAAACAAGGAGATATTGTTGTTAAAATTGATGGTAAAACAGGTAAAATAATAGAATTTAATGGTGAAAAGGTTTAACTAATTAAGTAATTATTATTTTATTATTTCTTCTTGTATTTTTATAAAAAGAATGTTATTAAAAATTAATTATATCATTTTTAAGGGATTAAAATATTATTCTTAAAGATATTTTTTGAAATATTGGTGTATGTATTTGAAAGTATTATAAAAATATTATAATATTACGTAAGCATTACAATGGTATTACAAATATAAATTTTCTACTATAATTACATATAATTGTATAAATACAGAAATATATTTATATTACATTGGTAATACATAGAGATTACATTGAAAATTAGCAGTATTACAGTTAGATTACCTGGAGAAATTACTAGTTGGCTAGATTCTTTAGTAAAGAGTGGAATATACAAAAGTAGATCAGAGGCTATTCGCGAATTCTTAAGGGATTTTTTAGATGATAATCATTCTAAGGGTGACAGATAATGAAAGATAAAATTGTCACAATAAAAATACCGGAAAAAATGTTAAGTGACCTTAGAAAAGCTGCTTATGATAGAAATTTTATCGATATAAGTGAAGAAGTTAGAAGCGTTATTAGACAAAAATGGCTAATGTATAATGATCTTAGAATAATGAAAGTGAAAAAATTAAAAGATGAAATTAAAGTTGAAGTCGAGAAAAAAAGTCAGAGTATTGCAAGAGAAAAAGTCATCAATGAATTAGAAGATATCAAGAAAAAAGTGCAAAAATCATGGTGAAGAAGATAACAGATAAAAAAATGAAAGATGAAAAAATGAAAAAGATGTTTAGTAATTTTAACTCTCAAAAATGTAGGAAGTATAGCCTACATAAAAATAGATTATTAAATAGAATTAGATCAAATATTATTTTAACAATAGTAAGTTTATTGATAGGAAATTTATTATTCTTAGTATTTTCAAATGGAGTTTTAGCTTTAAGTGAATTTAATAATCCTGAACAAAATGGATTTAGTGATACTAATTCAAAATTAGTTAGCATTGATACTTTGACAAATGGGATTGAAGGAAATATAGAAACATCTGCACAAAATGAATTAGTGAGCAATTTCTTAAGAGTTAGTCTGTCCTCAACAAAATATAAAGTGGGGGATTTAGCTTTGGTTAGAATTAATGCTATTGATGACAGCGAAATGGATATGGTCATTGGAAATGATTATGGTCAAACTTTGTACCATTATGATGGAAAAACTTATCCGATATCATATCGCTTCCCTGTAAGACAAAATTCTGGGAAATATTATGTTACAGTGACTGTATATGTCAATGGAACACCTTATACCCAATCAGAATATTTTAATGTTGAAAGTTTATCTGGAGATTTAAACAATTTATTAGAGGACGCAAAAGAAATTCATGCATCTGATGTAAAATCAAATATAATGCAGAGTAATGATGTTACTTTAGTTGAAGTTAAAGATACAAAAACTGGAGAACAGACAGATAATTTAACCAATAAACAAACACTTGAACTAGTTATTAGAACAACAACAAAACCAAATTATGGTAAAAATTTTCAAACTGTTAAAGGTGAAATTAAAAAACCATTACCTGTAGAATTAAATATAAAAAAGATTATTGGTGCTGATTGGGAAAATAGCAACAAAATAGAGATTAGTGGCATAGAAAGTGAAGTTGTTTCAATTCTTGAAGAAAAAGGATTAGATGTACAAGGAGGAGTTAGTGTAACTGGCCTAGATAATGTTATAGTCAATGATTATTATGCAATTGTTGATATTAATACTTCTGGAGTAAATTATAATACTATATATTATTGTAATGATTTTAACATATGTAGTTTAGTTAATAGGTGTGTATCAAAAAAAGAGGAGATTAGAGCTAAAGAACTTTGTTATTTTAAAGATTTAAATGAAAATTTAGTTAAAGTGTATGTTCCACATTTTTCATCGATTATACTTACATTAGACAATTCTAGTACCAATATTACTTTTTACTCACCTGATAATTCAACTACAATAAATTCAGGGCAAGGAATATATCTTAATTTTTCCATAGATGAAGAAATTTATGCTAATTATTCACTTGATGGAATTTGGCAAAATATAGAAAATCGTTTGGTGATTAACAACACTAATTTTAGTACCACTTATTTTAGTTCATTACTTGTTGGATCTTTAAGAGAGGGAGTAACCCAAAATGGAGCACATAATATTAGCATAGCTATATTTAATTTGAATAATAGTTTAAGTTATGTTGATTATAATTTTATTATTAATGATGCGCAAGCTCCAATTATTGAATTAAATCCAGATTTAGATGGTACTAGATATAATTACACAATTAATATTTCAAATAATTCAATTAATTTTAGTTATGTTCCTTTAATTGTAAATTTAAGCAGTGATGAAAATTTAAATTTAAGATATAGATTAAATAATTTCACACCAACAAATTTAATATACTTATCTTTTGCAGAGTTAAGATTAAATAATTATGCATTGAATTTATCTGTTCAAAATGGGAGTAATGTTTTAGAGATTAATGTATCTGACTTGCAAAATAATTCTGAAAATTATATTTTTAATTTTGATATAAATATAATGAATAATTATTTCAATGCGACAAATGTTACACCGCCCAATTATGGAAATTGCTCTGATTTAGTACAAAATTTCCATGACGAATTAAATGAAACAGGAATTGATTGTGGAGGATCATGTTCTAGTTGTATTGAATTTAACATTACAACTGATAAATTAATTTATAATCAAACTGAACAAGTAGAAATAACTGTTAATTCAAGATCTAATAGTAATGTTACAATAGTTGTTAATGGTGGAAGTAGTTCTTATTCTGCAACAAGTAAATTTTTCCCAACATATTACATATTTACAGATACTCTAAACATTGGAACATATAGTATTAGTGGAATTATGAGGTATCGAAATTTAACTGAAAATAAAACTGTTACATTTAATGTAATTTCAAATCAACCTCAAAATCCTTTGGAACTTAGCATTAGTTCAAATGGAAGTACAATAAATGAAGGAGAAATAGTTGCTTTTGCTGCATTGGTATCTGGAAATTCAAGTAAAGTTAGCTTTAAATGGGACCTTAATGGTGACGGAACAATTGATAGTACATTAGAAAAAATAAATTATACTTATCTTAACAATGGAACATACCTTGTTAATCTTAGTATTAATAGCTCTGGATGGAATTTAACATCGTTTAAAACAATCACTGTACAAAAATTATTCAATCTTACTATTCATGTAATTGAAAATATTACTGGAACTCCATTGGAATCAGTATCAGTAAATGTTGGGAACTACAATTCTTTAACTGACAGCAATGGCATAGCGAAGTTTACAATTAGAAAAGATGATTACAATTTAGTTATTAGTAAATTAGGATATTATTCTTATTATATGCCACTTGAATTATATTCAAGCAACTCAATTGAAATAGTTTTAGGGAAAGTTGATAGTGAAGCTCCAATTATTGAATTGATATCTCCAATTAACAATTCACAGATTACTGAAAAATCCACCACAATTGGATTTAAAGTAAATGATGCAAGTTCAGTAAATTGTTCAATTTACACAAATTCTGGTGGAAATTGGTGGACTTTAGAAACTACAATTGTTAATGCACAAAAAAATAGTTTAAGTAATGTAGAATTAACAAATTTAGAAGACAATAAAACTTATTCTTGGAGAGTAAATTGTAAAGATGAAAAAGGAAACACTAATTTTAGTGATAGTTGGTATTTTATAACCAACAGTTCAAGTGTTAGTAATTCATTGTACGTTAATTTAGATGCTCAAGATGCTGATGCACAAGAATTTTCTAGTACCATAGATGAATTAATAAAAAATATTGATAATTATGATAAACCTGAAAAAGAACTTGCAGATATAATAAAATTCAAAAGAATGCTCGAACTTTCAAAAGCTGAGGTTGTTAGATATAATAGAGATTTACACGATTTGAAATGGAGAAGATTAAACCAAACAGAACTTGACGCTGAAACTGATAGATTACTTAATGCAATTGAAAAAGCTAAACAAGACTCGCCAAAAAATCTTAAAGTATTGGAAAATTCTGAATTTGTAAAATACCCCACAAAAGTTGATATCGAAGATATAGTAATTGCTGAAAAAGGTTTACAAGATGACAAAAAAATAAGATCAAAGATGAGTAGTTTAACAGATCAGATAATACTATTACAAACTGGGATTACAATAACAACAAGAGCTAGTGTATATGAAATAGAGTATCAATCAGGTGTACAAAAAAAGAGCACTGCTATTATTAAAGAAATAAAAAGTTCAAAAAAATCAGAAGGATTACTTTATTATGAATATATTCCAAAAGAAATTGCTCCGAATGCAAGTGAAATTAATTTCTTGTATGACCATGATGTTGTAGTAGAAGATCCAATTGTCAAATCTTTATTTACTGAAGATAAACAATATGTTTACATTATAAATAAAAATATTGATCTTAAAACTTTAGAAAAATCGAAGAGTGTAATGATGCCAATGGTTATTGAATTTACTGACCAAGGGACGAACTTTATTACTGGTTTTGCATTTGTTGATATGTTTAAATCTGATATATTTAAGATTGACAATACTAGACTTATGATTGAGATTATTGTAATTATTGTACTTTTGGTGATTTATTTAGTTTACACTGTTGAAGACGTAAAAACTATGCCATTGATAGGTTCTATGTTTGGAAGCAAAGCATCTGCAAAAATAGAGTTATTAGTTAATAATATGGCTGAAAATATTGAAAAAAATAATTACCAGAGTGCGAAAAAAGGTTATGCTGAAATTAGTATAGTCTACAAAGATTTAAAGAAAAATGAGAAGAAAGAGTATTACTTAAAGTTAGAAGATATACATAATAGATTAGATGTTTTATACATTAACAATCTTATAAAAAATGCTATGCAAAAACTAAAAGAGAGTAAGGTTAGTGAGGCAATAGAGGATTATACTAGTATATGTGAAATATATAAAAAAATCTCAACAAAATATAAGGCACAAGTATTGTTAAAATGTAATGAATTAAATCAAAAAATTACAGAAATACAAAATGAAGATGAATAGTTGAAATGAATAGTGAACATAAATAAAAAATAGTTTGATGAATATGAAATTTAAGAAGTATAAGAAGTGTATGGCAAAGTGCAAATAAGAAAAAATTTAAAATTAAAAAAGAGAAAACAAATTAGACAGTTGAGATTTTATTTAGTTGTGATATTTACTTTACTATTTGCTTTATCTTGTCTAAAAACTAGTTACGCTGAAGATAAAAAAGATGATTTTGGATTTTCAGAAGGAAAAATAGAGATAAGTGTTCCAATTGATGGATTTTTATCTAAAACTATTGCAATTAAAAATTATAGGAATTATGGAGCCACATTATTTTTTGGAATTGATGATAAAGATAAAAATTTTGTAAAATTAGATACTGATAAATTAATTTTATCACCATTTGGATTAGGGTATTTGAATGTTTCTTTTTATGGAGATGGCGAGAAAAAAACTTATGAATTTGAAATAAAAATTAAGGGAGATTTATTGGATAGTATTCCTGTAAAAATGACAATAACTTCTAGTAAAAATACTCCTGTAGAATTATTATATTTAGAGGAGTGGCCAATTGAAAAAACTGTTGATAGAGGAGTTCCACTTAGATTTAGAGTGGAGATGAGCAATCTTGTTATTCAAAAAAAATATAATGTTACATTATTTTATAATATTACACATTATGATTCAAACAAAACTTTTTATTTAGATTATGAGACATATTATCTTGAAACATCTAAAACAATAATAAAATCTTTTCCAACTAATAATAGCATGCCTCTTGGAGATTATCATTTAATTTTAACTGCGAAATTTATGAATCTTACTATGACAAGCGATGCAATAGCAACAGTAAATGAACCATTTTACAAGTACAAAATGTTTGGTTTTTTACCAGTATGGGCACTTCTTCCAATTATACTTAGTTTAGTTATTGGAACTGCATCTTATAGTATTATTAGAAAGAAAATAGAAGCTAAGAAAAAATACCATACTGCAGTTGAGCAAAACCTTATTCCGCAGGAAGGTTCAAGAAGTATTAGAGTTGGAAAAATTGCAGAAACAACAAAAAGAGCATATATTGATATTGATAGATTAACAACGCACTGCATTATTGCAGGTTCAACTGGTGGTGGAAAAACAGTTGCTGCGCAAGATATTATTGAAGAATGTTTAGATAAAGGAATTGCTGTAATTGTATTTGATCCAACTGCGCAGTGGACAGGAATGCTAAGAAAGCAAGACAATAAAAAAATGCTTGCGATGTTTAAGGATTTTGGGCTTGATCCAAAAAAAGATGCAAAAGGGTATCCTGGAAATATTAAGCCAATTACTAATGCACTTCAAAAAATTAAACTTAATGATTATATGAAACCTGGTGAGATACAAGTATTTACAATTAATACACTTGATCCAAAAGATATTGATATTTTTGTTGCTAATACTGTTAGGGAAATTTTCCATTCTAATTTGCAAGAAGCTCAGGAACTAAAAGTTATGGTTGTTTATGATGAAGTACATAGATTGCTTCCTAAATTTGGCGGCTCTGGAGAAGGGTTTATTCAAATTGAAAGAGCATGTAGGGAATTTAGAAAATGGGGTATTGGAGTTATGTTAATTTCCCAGGTTCTTGCTGATTTTGTAGGACAAATTAAAGCAAACATTAATACTGAGCTGCAAATGAGAACAAGAGATGAAGGAGATTTGGAAAGGATTAAAACAAAGTATGGAGCTGATTTATTGCAAAGCCTAGTTAAAGCATCAACTGGAACAGGCATGATACAAAATTCTGAATGGAATAGGGGTAAACCCTATTTCATTTCTTTTAGACCTTTAAAACACAATGTAAAAAGGCTTGGAGATGAGGAATTAACGCTGTATGATAATTACAATAAGGAAATTGACCAGCTAAAATATGAACTTTTACAATTAAAAGAAGAGAATTTGGATGTTTATGATTTAGAATTAGAATTAAAGCTTGCATTAGACAAAGTAAAAACTGGAAATTTCAATATTACCCAAATTTATTTGGATGAAATGAGAGCAAGATTGGAAAAAATGTGGAAAGGGGTTGGAAAAGAGCCTAAAAAGTTTGAAATTGAACTTGTCAAAAGAGAGGAGATTGAAGCTGAATTAAAAGCTGCTAAAAAGGCTAAGGAAGATGCTGAAAAAGCAAATGGGGTTAAAGTTGAAGAGAAAAAAGAAGAGAAAGAAACTACTATCGTAAATGTTAAACCTTTGTTATTGGATAATGGCCAAATAATTCAAACCACTGAAGAATTGATGGATAGCTTAAGAAGTATGGATATACAAATATTTAGAGGGCATGTGAGTGATAAAAAAAATGATATTGTAAAATGGGTAAGAGAACAAATAAAAGATGAGATTTTAGCTGAAAGAATTTTACCAATAACTTCTAAGAAAGATTTATTAGTATCTATACAAACTTATTACGCTGAAAAAAAGAAAGCACAAGAAAAAGTTAGTAAAGAAACTGTTAAATAAAAATTAAAAATACTGTTAAATGATTTAAAAATTATTTAAGTTAATTCTACATAAAAGTAATATGCAATTGAACTTGACCAGGTAGGCAAACCATTTTCAGGGATGATCATTTGAAAATCATATGTTTGATTGTTATATCCCCTGATATTGTTTTCTATCATAGTTGAATAAACTAAGTTGCCATTGGTAACATTTGTCCCATCATATAATGCAACTTCGTCAAAGAAACTACTTTGTGCAGTGCTATTGCTATATGTGTGCACTGAATAACAAGTATTGTTATTTATTTCTGTTGTACCAACATAAAAAGTCCTATGGAGTTTAGTTGCAAATGTTGTTGTAATATTATCTTCACTTAAAGATTGATTAATTGCGTTATTTTCATTTTCAATGTGTGTTAAATTAGCACATTGAATATCTGTCCAAGAAACAGTTGTTGATTTTCTAGTTGCGTGAATTACACCACTTGGAATAGATACTGGCCAATTGTATATTGTTTGACCTGCTGCATCATCTAATGTCATTTTACCAGTAACATTACCAACATAAGCTTTCCACCTAATATTTTGAGTAGTTGCATTCAAGAAAACTGTAGTTATTGAACCACCAGTTGTATTAATTATACTTGCAACATCTGGAGTATTTGTTTGATTACCTAAAAGAGTGATAGTTGGGCCTTCTGGAACTGCAAATGCTAATTGAGATTGTATTGTAAAAATGAAAAATATGAATAGAGTAAATAATAAAGAAGGTAATAAAACATTTTTTTGAATTGATTGAACTAATTTTAAAGCTACCGCTTTATAATTCTGCTTAATTGATATTTTACAATATTTTTGACTAATGGTTATATTTTTCATATAAATTTTTTATATAACCTACATTATTTTTTCTGTTGTATATTGTTGATTCAAATTGTTAATTTGTTGTAATTTTGATTATGAGTTTGATTCAATTTCAAATCAAAAAATTTGAAATAAATAACAAATAATTTTAGCGCTAAATCTAATTGAGTTTAAAGAGTTGGAACAAAACCATATTTATTGCATATGTGTTGGAATGTGAATTGGTAAATTACTACCCAAATTTATCCAACCATTGCATTAAATACAATTGTTCCATTGCACATACCTCTAATTGCTGGTGGAACTGAAACTTTCCAATAAGTTTTAGTGCTTGAAAGTGCTGCAGATGTATTTGCTGGATTTAAATTAAAACTACTTTCAGTAAATCCTGCCACTGTACCAGTTAATGCAGTCATACTTGCATGCATTAAACCAGGGGTTGTAATATTGTATTTTATATTAGATATTGTCAAATTTCCAACATCGCAAACCATTGCATAACCATCGCCGTCATTTCTTGCATATCCGTGGGTATTCAAATCGAGCCTAACATTACCTAAATTTGTAATTGTTGCATTAGTATCGCTTGTTGAATTTTCAGTTGGAGCTAAAGTTCCAAAATCAATAATTTCTGTGACATTTAATGCAACTAAAGGTGTAATATTTTCATAAGTGAAATTTTGTGCAGTTGCAAAAGCTCCAGCTATAGTTTGATCTTTGGCAGTAATATTACATACCCAAGTACCATTTAAAGCAAAATATTGTACTTCAAATTTACATGAAGTACTGATATTACTTCCACTTCCACCAAAAAGTAAACAACTTGTATTTGTGTAATGTTTTATTTCATTGTCTGCTGAATTACTTGAATTTGTTATGTGATAAAGAGTTGCATTTGACATGTTTACATCTAAATAACCATTGTAATCAGTTATTGTTGCATTACAATAAATTACAGTTGTTGTACCTGGATACAAATCAATATCTGGCAAACTGATGTTTGAATAAAGAATTACATTACTAACAACTGGAGGAGTATTTGTAACATTTACTTTAGAGATTGCTGTATCATTTGTATTGAAAAGACCAGCTAAAGTATCTTGTGCATAAGGGGTGGAGACAAGTGTAATTCCAAAAGCCAAAAAAAGTATTGTTGCAATGATTTTGAGTAGGGTTTCGTTTTTCATTTGGTTCACGTCGTTTTTTTTAATTTTTGCCCCAGATAAGTTATTGTAACTCCACATAAAAGTAATAAGCAGTTGAACTTGCCCAAGTTGGTAAACCTATTTCAGGAATAAGCATTTGGAAACTATAGCTTTGATTGTTAAATCCCCATGCACTATTCTCAATCCTTGTAGCATATACTATATTTCCATTTGAAGCATCTGTTCCATCATATAATGCAACTTCGTCAAATGTTGTACTTTGTGCAGTACTGTTAACATATGCATGAGTTGAATAACAAGAATTAATTCCAAATGAAGTTAATCCCACACTTAAAGGTGCATGAACTTTAGTTGGAAAAGTTGAAGTGATATTATCAGAATCTGATGTTTGATTAATTGCCCTATTTTCATTTTCTATATGTGTAAGATTTGCACATTGAATATTTGACCAGGACACAGCAGTTGATTTTCTAGTTGCATGAACAATACCACTAGGATTGGACACTGGCCAATCATAGATTGTTTGACCTGCAGCATCATCTAATGTCATTTTACCAGTAACATTACCTACATAAGCTTTCCATTTGGTATTTTGTTGTGTTGCATTTAATCTAATCGACCCTATGTATGCACCAGAGATATTCGCAATAGAACCATTCCTTGCTACTGAAGTTTGATTTCTAATTAAAGTTATAGTTGGACCTTCAGGAGTTGCTGCAGAGCTCTCGCTAATTGATATCAACAATGCTAGAGCGAAGATTAATACCATGCACAAAATTGCAGGCATATACCTAGATTTGCTATGTGATTTCATTTCATTTCGCTCCATTTCGTTTCGTTTGCATTTCATTTCACTCATTTTTTACACCCCTGGTGTTTTATTGTTGATTTTTCTTTTTGCTCTAGATATTGCAGTCCATACTGTTCTTTGATCTCGCTTTAAAAGATTAGAAATTTCACAGTTCTTCATACAAACTTCTTCTTTTAAATATACACATATTGCTTCAAAAACTCCTAAATTTCTATCGAGAAGAATAGATAATGGAATTTGTACTCCAATATAAGATGAAAGATTTAAATTAGGATTCTTTTTTACAGCTTTATTATATGATGCCCAAGTTGATTTTTCACTTCTTTTAGTTAATTTTGCAATCTCATGATTTCTTAGTTTTTTAATATCTCTTAAATACAAAGTAATTGCTTCAAATGAACCAAGATTTATAGAAAAAATGCTTGATGGAATAAAAATATTTTTAGGATCTATGTTTTTAGAATTTAATAATTTTTCACTTTGATTATTAATTTCTAAAGAGGAATCTTCATTTGATAGGTTTAAGGGGAGATTGATATGTGTTAATGTATCAATAGCACTTGCAGTATTTGGATAAATATCTGCCAAATTTGGTTTAACTATTGCAGTATCCTGTTCTTTAGATGGGTCTTCTACCATTTTTGTTTAGAGATAATAACTTAAAATCTTTATCTAACAAGAAATTATCAAATAACTGTGTACTAGGAAAAGTAGCTTCATTAAAATTAATTTCCGATAATTCTGACGATAGAAAATTAAAATTCAAATTAGAATTTCTTAAATTAAAAGATTCAATTAAAGGATTTACATTACTTAAAATCTTACTGTGTAGGTTCTCACTAAGTAAGTTCTCATCAAGTAGGTAACTGCTTACCAAGTTATTTTTGTTGTTGTTATGTAAACTCAAATTTGTCCACCTCAAATATTAAATAAAAAATATTAAATAAAAATAAAATTGAAAATTATGCTTCAGCTTGTGCTAAAGACATTCTTTCGACATTTTTTTCATTTATAATAATAGTTCCAAGCTTGCCTGAAATTTTGACAAACCCATCTTCGGCTTCCTGTAAGTTTCCACGGGCTATTTTATATTGCGAACCATCTCGATAAGGAACTTTTACTTCTTGACCAATGAACTCACTAAAGACACTTTTTTTCATTTCACTGTCACCTTTTTTATCTCTCTTTTACTTTAAATTAACCAATCATTGCATTGAACACAATTGTTCCATTGCACATACCTCTTGTTCCTATTGGAACTGCAACTTTCCAGTAAGTTTTAATACTTGAAAGTGCTGCAGAGGTATTTGCTGTATTTAGATTAAAACTGGTTTCTGTAAATCCTGCAATTGTACCTGTTAATGCAGTCATACTTGCATGGTTTAAACCAGGAGTTGTGATATTATATTTTTCATTACCAATTGAAATATTACCAACATCACAAACCATTGCATAACCATCGCCGTCATTTCTTGCATATCCATGTGTATTCAAATCGATTCTTACATTGCCTAAATTTGTGATAGTTGCGTTAGAATCACTTGTTGAATTTTCATTTGGAGCTAAAGTTCCAAAATCAATAAGTTCTGTAACATTTAATGCAACTAAAGGAGTGATATTTTCATAAGTGTAATTTTGACCAGTTGCAAAAACACCACCTATAGTTTGATCTTTGACAGTAACATTGCACACCCAAGTTCCATTTAAAGCAAAATATTGCATTTCAAATTTACATGAGGTTGTAAGATTTGAACCACTGCCACCAAACATAATGCAACTAGCATTGGTATAATGTTTTATCTCATTGTCTGCTGAATTACTTGAATTTGTTATATGGTAAAGAGTTGCATTGGTCATATTGATATCTAAATAACCATTCAAATCAGTAACTGTCGCATTACAATAAACAGTTGTTATTGTACCTGGAAATAAATCTATATCTACATTGCTTATATTTGAATACAAAATAACACTACTAATTACTGGTGCTACATTTGTAACATTAACTTTAGATATTGCAGTATCATTAGTATCGTACAAACCTGCTAGTGCATATTGGGAATAAGGCGTAGATACAAATGTAATCCCAAAAGCCAACAATAATAGTGTTGCAATAATTTTGAGTAGGGTTTCGTTTTTCATTTCATTTCATTTCGCTTTTTTACATAATTTTATATAATAGATATTGCGAAAATGTGTAAAGTTGTCGTTGATGTTTAATATATAATTGAACTTTTATTGTATCTCTACATAAAAGTAATATGCTGTTGAGCTTGCCCAAGTTGCTAGTCCAATTTCTGGAATTAATATTTGGAAATCAGATGTTGTACCTGCAAAATCAGTAACATGATTTTCAACTTTTGTTGCATAAACAATATTAGTTCCATCATAAGTTACAATTTCTTGGAAAGTATCAGTTGAAGTTTGGCTTTGAGCTAAATCATTTACATAAGTTGATGTTGATCTACAGGTAGTTAATGATGTTCCAGCAATTGTAAACGCAGAGTGTGCTGATGATGCGTTGAAAGTTGTTGTGATATTATCAACTGCACTTGTATGATTTATTGCTATATTTTCAGCTTCTATATGTGTTAAATTTGCACATTCAATTGATGACCATGTAACGACACTTGAAGTTCTTGTTGCGTACACATTGCCAACAAGACTTGATGATAATACTGGCCATTTATAGATGGTATTTCCAGATGCATCGTCTAATGTTAAAGTACCAGAAACATTTCCAACATAAGCTTTCCATTTGGTGTTTCTTTGCAATGTGTTTAAATTATTTGTAAAGATATAACCACCTGCTTGATTACCAGATGTTCCACCAGTACCATTATTTATTTCTGGTGCACGTACTGCTTTTGTAGTATTACTAACTAGAGTTATTGTTGGACCTTCAGGAGTTGCAGACAAAGCTAAATTAACTAGTAAGAGAAACAACGCTGTCAGGGCTATTAAGGCAGAAAAGCTGCCTGACAAATTGATTTTTTGTTTAACCATTTTTACCTCTTTCATTTCGTTTTATTTCATTTCACTATACGTTTGTAATGTGTAATTTGTGATGATGTGAATGTGATGATTTTTTTTATGATTGTTCATGATTGTTTATGATTGGAATTGAATAATAATTTATAAAATAAAAAATAAAAAATTCTGTCCATTTAAGACAGTTGGACATAAAAATAATATGTCGTTGTTGATTCTTCAAAACCTGCATGACCATTTTCTGCAACTACCATTTGGAAGTCGTGTTGATCAACACCTGTTTTGAAACCATCAATGTGTGGTTCAAGCAATGCTACAAATAAGACTGCTCCAGTATTATTGTCATTCATCAAAACTTCTCTAAAGGAAGTTGGTTGACTTATGCCATCAACATAAGTTGTGACCATTGGGCATTCACCACTGCGTATCATTCTTGTTGCAATTCTAAAACATGGATCTGCACCACCGCAAGTATATGTATTGTTGAATGTTTCATTGAAACCATCTTTATCGGATAAGTTGATTCCGAAAGAATCTTCAAGTGTTGTCAAATTTAATGTTTGTCCACTGACTGTTACATCATTTGAAGCACTATAATTTACACATCTAACTGATGGCCAATCAATTCCAGAAGTATTTGCTGCAAATATTTGACCTTGTGCTTGAGCTATAGCCCAACTATACATAGAATTGTTATTTGCATCAGCTAAAACTATTGTACCTGTTATGTTACCATAGTAACCTTGCCAGGCCATAGTTGATCTTTGTGAAGTGAAAATGAGTTCAGTTACATTTCCTGCTTCGGCTTCGAGTATTACTGGATTTTCAGGTTGTGGAAATCTTGTTGAACTTTCTGTACTTATAGTATCTGGCGCATTTGGATACGCAGGTGACGCTGCAAAAACATTAAATGCAGAAAATATACTAAATACCACCGTTATAACAAACAATAATCTAATTTTACTATTCATGATCTACACCTCCTCACAGGGCACTTCGCTTGCTTTTCGCTTCTTTTTGATTTTTATTAATATGCAAGTTATTTTTTCCTAAATTAGGTCGTTTTTTTATAAATTGATTGTTAATTTAGGGATTTAGTAGCCTTATATGTATACTCATATATAAATGTTTCTATAGAATTTAGGATAAAAATATACTAATTGAAGAATAAATAGAGATTTTTTAGTTAATTAACAGATGAATAAATGTTTATATCATTAAATAACTATTATAAATATTTTAATTATTAATAATATCACTATTACTTCTTTATTTAGATATTAAAAGTTTATAAATAGTTATTTTTGAAAAATATAATATAAAATAAGTCAAAATTGACCTTTATCGACGAAAAAAAGATTTTAAATATTTTTTAGTCGAGTTTAAATTAATGTGTAGATAGAAAAAAACATTTTTTAATTAATTCTGAAAAGAGAGATTTATAAAAAACACAAAATAAAAATTACAAAAAGACGTCAAGAAAATGAATCATTTCTTGTTTTGTTTTAATTGGTTCGAGATAATTTGCTAATTTTTCATCTTTAAAGATATGTCTTACCCACTGAGCAAAATCATTTTTGTAATTATTTACATGAAACCTAAATTCCTCATCTGAAATTTCTTGCAATGCTTTTGTTAAATCGGTCAAGTTTCTAACTGTTTGCCCATTTTTCAATTTGAAAAAATGATCAGGATTTTCTGGTTCTTTATAAGAAGTTCTTAAATTTAATTTTGAAGAATTTAGAATAGGTTGAGGTTTGTTTTGAGAAATAGAAGGCATTAAAGAAGAGGTTTGCTCAGTATTTTGCTTAGTATTAGTTGTGTTTTGTTCGCTGTTGTTATTTTTTTCACTATTTATTTTATTTTTATTATTCTCTTTATTATATAACAAATTATATAATGAATTAGATTTTGGATTTAGTTCTTCTTGCTTAATTTCTGCTTCCATGGTAAGAATTAAATGATTCCTATCCCTTTTACCTAACATTTTATGTGCTAAAGATTCATCTTTCACTATATTTTTTATCCATTCATAAAAATCATTCCTGCCATTAGAAATGTGATAATTAAAGGTTTCATCATCTATAACTTTTAGAACTTCAAGCATTTCTCGAACATTTTTGATAACAACACCATTTTTCAATTTAAAATATTGTGTTTGTGTAACATTTTGATGGAATTTTAATTCATTTGATACTTTTTTCAATTCCGATATTTTAGTTTGAATTTCTTCTTCGCGTTGCAATAAAAATTTTTTATCTTCTTCGAGAATTGATTTTTGAACTTGCCATTTTGATTCTAATTCTTTTAATTCATTAATTTTTTGCAAAAGATTTTCTTTTAATTCTGGCTCATTGCCTGTAAAAATAGTACCTGTTTCATTAGGTTTAATATCATGATAATTTTTCATCCTGTTAAATAAATCTTGAGATAATAAAGCATCATTGTATCCTTGCTCTTTTAAAATTTTATAAAAATCTGAAAAGAAACCTGGTTTGCTTTGCTGTTCTTGTAATTTTACTGCCATACTATTCATTGCAAAGTGCATATCATCTGTATGTACATTGTCCACTATGATATCATTAATTTCAGTAGTTTTAAGTTTATTTTCTTCCAAATTAGGAGCATCTTGTACTACAATTTTAACTTCTTCTGGTTGTGAAAACTCTTTTTGTAAGAGCTCAATTTCTCTTTCAATTATTGATCTATCTTTATAATCTTTAGAGTTTGAGTCTTTAGTGTCTTCTTTTTTTACTAATGTAACTGTTTTAGAGATATTTGGTGAATCTATTACTTTTTCAATTGGTTTTGATGTATCACCTAAAGGTTTTGTAACTGAATTTGGAGTTGTACTTGGTTTTGATGCTTGTGAAGTAACTGGAGCAGTTAAAGATTTAAAAGAAGATAAAACTAATGAAGCTGAAGAGGATTTTGAAGGAACTTTAATTTGTGGCAATTCATCTGGAACTGATGAAGGTTTTTTTGCGGAATTTGCTGAATCAGCAAGTGAAGGTAATTCATCTGGAATATCATCTTCGGTTTCTTTGCCTAGAATGCTATTTAATAATTCTTTTACCATGCTATCCTCTTTTTTGATTATTTATTAGTTTTAACTATTTATTAAATATGAATTTGTGATTTAAAGATATGACAAATAATTTGATACTTACCCCTAATCAATTTCTATCTATAAATACAGTATAAATATCTTTGTTATTATTTAAAAGTTACATTTGATAATTTTTTGTTGAATTGGTGATCATAATTAAACCAGTAAATAAAATATTAGTAAAAGGGCGCAACCGCCCACTGGTTTTTGACCAGCAGGCGGTGTGCGATGTGATGAAATATGAAGTGGTTAGTTTGAAAAAAAGAAGTGATTACTAAATTGGAATTTGTTTGATATCTTACTATTTTTTTAATAATTATTTTTTTCATTCTTTCACCTAAGTTCAAAGTAAAAACTAACACTGTCAGTTGGTGGGACTAATTGTTTTAGATTGGATGGAATTTTCATTTCAAAATCAGAAATTCCATATTTACCAGAAGTTGTTGGAGAAATTTTTGTTACAAAAACTAAGTCTTGACTTCCATTATATTCACCTGGATTTGAATCACTTGAATCCCACAAAATCCCAGTTTTAAAATAAGTATTATTTGTACTATTTGACACTGGAACATTAGATATTTGTTTTCCGTATACATTAAAAGTATCAACACCATTAATTATTCCATTTTCAAGCCAAGTATTGTTTATTGAATCTGTATAATTTGAACTGTTTAATGCGATATCAGCTTCCTCAAAATCATTTATTTTAAATGACCCTGTTAAATTTCTACTAAGTGCTTGAAGACTTGTCCAACTAATTATACTACTGGTATCTGTAACATAAATATTTCCTTGAGAAGTTGAAGTATTGTACCATGAAACTATTGTAAAATCAGTACTAGTACCAAGTAAGATATTTAACTTTGATTGTCCATAAAAATAATTGTACATTGGAACAAAAAAACTTAAATTAGCAAAATTATTTGATTCATTATTTTCTGATACAATACCCCCAGTATCTATTGGTATATCTGCACTTACAATTATATAGTGTAGACCAGTAACTGTGAGCCAGCTAGTGTTTAATGTAATACTTGAATTAATTCCTAAACCATTTACTAGAATAGATGATCCTAATTGTTGTCCAGTTAATGAGTCTAAGTTAAAAGCTACATTAAAATTTTCAGTTATGGCTTCTGTACCTATATTATATATTGTAGCAAATATTGTAAGATTTTGATTTTCAACATTACTTGTATTTGAGAACCAGATATATGTTGAATTTATAAACACATCTTTGTAGGTTATTCCTAAATTATTATATGAAATTGATTGTTTTTCGTTTCCAACAAGATCTGTGCAATTTATCCACCAAACATATCTTCCGTAGTTTAATTGCTGTACAAATGAATTATTTATTGCAGTAATTGAAGTGTTAGTCTGATAAATTGTTCCATTTATTATTAAAGAGCATGAACTAATATTACTAAGTGTATCTGATACATTAAATACAAAAGTTACTATTGTATTAGTTGTATTTGTGTTGTTAAGAGGAAAAATTAAAGTTATGTTTGGAGGAGATAAATCCAAAGTTAAATTTCTAGAAGAGGATGTAGGAGATGTTGCAATTGGATAAAACCATTTAGCACTTGCTGTTGATGATAAATTCCATACACCTTGCTGTTTAGAACCAATATCAAAACTACCATTCCATATTTTTAGAGTTGAATTTACCCTTAAGTAAAATGTTTCACTAGTATTGTAATTTCCTGCAGTATCAAAGCAAGAGACATTCCATAGATATGCCCCATTTGATAAAGTATGGATAATTGTTTGACTTGAATCTTGGATTATATTGTAAATTGTTTTTTCCAATGAATCATTTATATAAATTGAACAATTACTTATTAATGATGCACCAAATGAATCTGTTACATTAAAGATTAATGGAACTCTGTCTGATAAATTGTATGTTGCTCCATTTGGTGGAGATTCAATCTTCACTACTGGACTTGTAAAATCAGTATAAAGTCTTAAGCTTGAAGGTGTTACAATGTTGTGTGATGTATCCATACAACTAACTGACCAATTGTGTATTCCTTGACTTAGATATGTTGCAGTAATATTATTTGTTTGATCCAATACAATTGGAGTTGTGTTTGTTATGTTTGTTAGACCATCTAAAATTAAACTACAATTTAAAAGTCCTCTATCATCATTTACATAATATTGAAAAGTCATATTATTATTGTTGGTGTAAGTTTTATTTTGTGGGAATAATAAAATAACACTTGGAGGCATATCTGTTACTTGAAGTGTTAGGTTATATGTTGTAGAATTTCCAGTATTTCCTAATGAATCAGTACAATTAATACTCCAATTATAGTTTCCATCATCCAATGTTCTTGTTATTTGCTGAGGTGCATCTTCAACAATAGGTGTTAGAGCTGAACCATTTATGTTGTTGTTTATTATTAAGGAGCAATTTGAAACTTCACTTAATACATCATTAGTATTAAAAATAAAATTAATAATGTTAGAATTTAATTCATGATAATCTATACTTGGACTTTGCAAATTCACAATTGGTGGAATTGAATCAATTGTAAAACTAAGATTTGTTGCTGAAAAGTTTCCATTTCCTGCTGTATCATTACAAAATATGTTCCAAAGAAAATTACCATTTTGCAAATTAAATTGACCAAAACTAAGATTTGTATTTTCAAGAGGTGCAATGTTAGTTTCATTCAAACTATAAACACCATTAAAATTCCCATAGAGTTGACAAATTGCAAGAGGAGCTCCTGCAACTGAATAATAAAATGAAAGTAAATGATTTGTAGATGCATATTGATTATTTGGCCAAGTTAAATTTATTTGCGGTGCAATATTATCTGCTGTAATTGTTGTTGTATATTCCGATGAAATAGAAAATGAATCATTTAATGAACAATAAATTGTATGAACTAGATTATCATCCCAAAGAGAAGAAAAATCACAAGTTCTTTGTCCTGTACCATAAGTTCCAATGCATAAGTTTGTAAGTCCAGATGAATCCCCACATTGTAATCTTAATAAATCATTTTCTGAATCTACTGCTCCAATAGTTGTAACTGTAATTGGTGAATTTAATTTAACCCGAGAGGGTGATGCAGAAATTGATGTTAATGTTGGATTATTATTAACATAATAAGGACTTGCATTTATTCCAATTCCTTGATTTGCAGCTGAACAATTGGAAGCATAATCATCGCAAACAAATGCATACCAAGTATAATTTCCAGATTTTCCATTTGTTGCAACCGAGCAAGAGGTACTTGTTCCGGACGCAACAAAAGAAGATGCACAAATTGTTTGACCATTGCAAGTAATTGGATTTGTTGCATTTATTTCACAAACTCTTAAACTGTACAAATCATTATTTACATCTACTGCTGTTGCTGTAAATGTAACATAATCTGGAGATTGTGTTGGATATAAACTATTAGAATTATTATCACTTGGACCAGAGGTAAATTGTGGGGGAGTATTTTGAGCTCTTATATTGATAATTGTTTCTTGCATACCAATTGTTGTTGAATTTGAATAGACTGAAGTTGCAATGCATCTAATTCTATTTGATGAATTAACATTTGCTTTTAATGAGAATACACTTGAACCCCCAGAAGTTGTTATTTCATTTACAAAAATTGGATTTGTTTGACCACTATCTAAAATTATATTACCGTTTGTTGCATTTATATCAACCCAACTACTAGTTGTGTTTACTTGCATTAAGATATTGCTATTTACACAATCTCCTCCAGTACAATTATAAGCACATGTTACAGTAAATAAATCTCCTTCTGTTTTTGTTTGTGTTGTAACTGGTGATGTAATATTTGCACTTAATTGTCCAAGTAAAGTGCCATCAAAAGATAAATAAGATGGAGTGCCATTAATATCCCAGAAATGATTTACTGTTACTGCACCTGTTCTTGAATTTCTATCATAAATTGTAACATAAAGCAATTCATTCTCTAAAAGGTAAATATCAGTTGGTGGTGAACAAGAAGCAGTTTTGTTGTATCTTAAATTATTAGTTGCACCTATTGCAGATTCTGAAGTATTACAAAGATCAATCCTCTCTCCTGATATTGTAATTTTTTGTATTCCCCATTTGATAAATTCTTGAGTAGCTCTGTTGCTACTAAATGTTCCAGAAAAGAAAAATGAAGATGCTGAACTTACAAATAATGGCGCACCAAAATAAGATTGATTTGCAAAAATATTAAGTATTTTGTTATTGCTTGATGATGCTGAAACACTAACTGCGACATTATTTTCTCCATTATCTTTTGTGCCATAAGAAATATTGTTATTAAGAGTTGTAAAACTTTGACCACTTGTTTCATTTATGGTAAAAGTTGTAGAAGGATCTAATGCATAGTCCCATGTAAAATAGGCTATTTCTTTTCCAGTGTTAGATAAAAGTGAAGATTGAGTAGTTACTAATTTTGGAGTTTGTTTTGGCAACTCTAAAATGTATTCTGCCCAAAAACCAGTATTGATATTTTCCCAGTAAATAAAATTATCATTGTCTTTAGAAAAGTTTTTGCCTGTTCCATAATCAGTTGCAACTGAACCTGAAGGTAATTTTTCATAAAATGTCACATTTGTAAAATTTCCACCTAAATAAGTTTTTGAAGGAATTTTATTTTTCCATGGATCAACAATTGCCGGAGTTGATTTTTGTATAAATGGAGTTTGTTCTTTTTTTACATGAATCAATTTTAAATTTGCAATATTTTCTAAAACTACTATAAGATTATAATTTGATTTTGTAATCTTTGGTATTTCAAAATTAGATCTATAAGTTCCTGCAGAAACTTGAGTATAATTAAGTTCAATAAAATCATTGTTATACTTACTATTAGAATTATTATTGAAGTCATTACCGGGATTTATAATAAATATTTTGAAATTTGCAGAATCAACTGGTTTACCATATTCATCAATAATTCCGATTAATATTTCTGCATTTTCTCCTGGAGCATAAGAAGATTTTTTTGGATTAATTACAATTAATTTTTCATTGGATTTTTCTGTTACTATTTTATTGGTATTTTCGTTCTTTGTATTTTCAATTTTTTTTGAATTATCAATTTGTAAATTAATTTGTTGATTGGTATTTTGCTGATTGATAATAGGTATTATTTGTTGATTAGTATTTTGTGATGGATAGGGGATTTCAGGATCAATTAAAATTACAGTATAATTTGTACTATTTGGAGCTGTAAATGTAAGATTAACATTTGCTAGATAAGTTCCATTAATCTGTGAATCGCTTTCTGGACCAAATGATCTTAAAAATTCTTGTAAATATGCAGTACTATTTTGTCCATAATACAAATCTGGAAGTTCGCCATCAAATCTAAATGTTAGATTCAATCCACCATAAACTAGAACAGTTCTTGTTGAGTTCATTATGTATTCTGAAGATTCTGCCCACCAAGTATAATTTCCAGCATAAATTTTATTTGAAATTTGATCAGTTCCTGAAAAATTAATTAATGCAAAACCAGTTGAATTGCTAATTGCAGTTCCTAGAGTATAAGTCGTTATACCTGAAATAATAGGATCTGTCAAATTAGCTTTGAAAGTAACTGTTACTCCAGAGGCTAAATCCGATAATGATGCTATAAAAGTTAGATTATCAACTGCATCTGGATTTACTTTGTCCCTGTCAACTTGCAATTCTGAAACTGGTGAAGAAGGATTGATATACCTTGGTGGCTGAAGAGTTAATTCAAATATTTGTGAAGAACCAACAAGACCAACAGTATCTGTGCAATTTACACTCCAATTATAATTGCCACTATCGACATATGTAACAAAATTATTTACTTGCCCTTTTGAAATAGATAAATTACTAATATTTTCCTGATTATTTAAAATTAAATAACAACTTGTTAATTTACTTAAGGTATCATTTGGAATGTATGCAAAAGTTACTATTCTTGGCGAACTGTACACTGTAGAATTTGTGGGGAGGGTAATGTTAACAGTTGGAGAAGTTAAATCAATTAAAAAAGAATATTTTGAAGACAAATTAAAATTTCCTGCAAGGTCTGAACAATTTATTTGCCAATTATGCGAACCTTCCAATAACCCATTAATTGTATAATTTGTATAACTATTATTTGAAGAAGTGATGTTTGTAACATTAATGGAATTAT
Source organism: uncultured Methanosarcinales archaeon (assembly GCA_964604995.1). Lineage (GTDB taxonomy): Archaea > Nanobdellota > Nanobdellia > Woesearchaeales > JABMPP01 > JAGVYD01. Next base: position 26,608 of record CAZSAD010000009.1, on the reverse strand, counting down.
CTAGTAATATACTACAATTACCATAAGGCGAAAGTGCGTCTATAAATGTAAAATTAAAATTGATAAAAGAAGTTGATAAATTTGAATTATTACTTGGATAATTTAGTGCAATTTGTGAAGGAGTTGTATCAATGTATAATGTAAAATTTGAATTTGCAAAAGCAGAATTTGATGCATTATCAAAGCATAAAACGTTCCAAATAAATAAACCATTTGGAACTAAACGATTATAAAAATAATTAGGTAAACCATTTACAAGAGTTGTATTTGTAATATTTTGTTGCCATGTGCCATAAAAATTAGACCATAGTGAACAATTTTTCAAATAACTATCTGATGGTTGATATGATAAATTTATTGAATAAGTTTTATTCCATGTAGCGTCTTGTGGATAAATTAAATTTACAACAGGATTTATTGTATCAGTTATATAAATAAAAGATCCATTTGAATCCCTGTAATTTGATGCTAAGTCATATGCTCTAACTTTCCAGAACCATATTTTATTTGCACTTATTAAAACTGAAATTATATTTGAAGATGAAGAATAAGTGTAATTTATAAATTCAAGAGAAGAAAAATCTGAGTTGTTGTCAATAATTAAAGTATAGTTTGCAAAGTTGATATCAGTCGTAGTATTCCAAATAAATGTAGGTGATAGATTAGAACTTATAGAATAATTTAATGGTAAAGATAAATTAAAAGCTGTTGGTAAAATTGTATCAATTGTAAAATTAAATGGACCATTTGCTGCACTTCCCGTATTGTTTCTAGAACTTTTATCTGTACAATTAACTGTCCAATTATAAGTTCCACTTTGAAGATTTACAAGCGTAAAATTATTAGAATTTGGAGTTGAATTAACATATGAAGTATTAGTTTGATTACGTAAATTATTTAAAATAAGTGAGCAATTTTTAATTCCAGAAAATGGGTCGTAGGCTGAATAATATAAAGTAATGTTTGAAGAATTTTTATAATAATTTTTTGGAGGATTATCTAAATTAACATCTGGAGGGGTAATATCTAGTGTGATATTAAATCTGATATTAAATCTTGGACTAATTCCGATATAGCCCGCTGCATCTGTGCAATTGACATACCAATTATAAGCACCGTTTGCAAGAGTTGTTGTAAAATTTTGAGTGATATTATTACTAACTGTTAAATCTGGACCTGTATCAAATGTGCTATTTACATATAATGAACAGCTAGATATTGTAGACATTCTGTCTGTTACGTTGTACTGGAAATCAAAAGTATTTGTTAGATTTATAACTGAATTATTCCCAGGATTAACTAAACTTACCGTCGGTGGATTTAAATCAGTTCTAAATATTCTACTAATTGTTGTATTAAAATTAGGAGTGTAGTCCCAACATGTTATATTCCAAGAATGTGAACTTTCAGTTAATCCAACAAAAGTATAATTTGTAAAAGTTCCATTTATCGCATAAATGGGGTTAGTGTTATTTACCCTACTATCCAATGTTAAATTACATGTTAAATTATTTACTAAATTATCAGTTACTGTAAAATTAATATTTGTAGAATTTATTGAAAAATTAGAATTATCTGATGGAAAATTTATTTGAATTGATGGGGCAAAATCATCAACAGTAAAATTAATTGAAACTGTATTGTTTATGTTTCCAGCGACATCTGTTGCAGTTATAAATAAAATACAAAGTCCATTTGTGCATCCCCATGTTGCAGGAGTTGTTGTTAAGTTCCATAGTAAACTATATTTTGACATTGCTGAATTATTTAAAAATACAGATGAAACAGTATTGGTATCAGTTATATTAGATGTAAAATTTATTGCAAGATTTGATCTGACATAATTATTTGTTTTATTAATTGAAATATTTTTTACTGAAGGTGGGATTTCATCGACGATTATTCCAAGAGTTGTTGTTGAATTTATGTTTCCTGCAATATCTAATGCTAAAAATGTTAAAGTACAATTAGAATCTAATGCAGTGCATCCAAGTGCATTTAATGTAGTATTTATTTGGTATTTTGAATTTCCAATAGATACCATTTGCAAAGTTGTTTCATTAAATATTGTGACGTTTACAATTTGATTTGTATCTACTATAGTAATATTAATTTGCAAATCTTTGTCTTTTCTTGTTATTTTATCTGAATCATTTATCTGCGGATTTGTAACTGAAGGTGTAACATTATCAATTGTTATTTGAAGAGATAAGGTATTTGTATTTGATGCTGGGTCATATGCTGTAAAAATAAGTGTGCAATTTGAATTTGTTTGATTGCAACCTAATGAACCAAGTGTTGTATTTATTGCCCAGAAATCTGATGATGGAATTTGCGACATTCCTTTTATAGAGGTATTTCCAACTGTAACATTTGATATTCCATTGCTATCAGTTGCACTTATATTGATTAACAATAGTTTGCTACTTTGGAAAATATAAGGAGTAATGTTTATTTGTGGAGATGAAATTGAAGGAATTACTTCATCTGAAATTATTGTGAAATAAGTTGTGCTGTTAATATTTCCTGCTACATCTGTTGCATTAAAAACTAAATTACAAGGACCATTAGTTGCAATGCATCCAAGTGCATTTAATGTAGTATTAATCTCCCAAACATTGGATACATCTTTTCTTATCATTGATACTGCAGAATTATTGAATATAGATATTGAAGCTATATTATTAGTATCATCTATCGTTATATTAATTTTTATAAAATTGTCTCTTCTAGTAATAGTCTTATTTGATTGTGGATTTGTAACTGATGGATTTATTTCATCGACGATTATTCCAAGAGTTGTTGTTGAATTTATGTTTCCTGCAATATCTAATGCTAAAAATGTTAAAGTACAATTAGAATCTAATGCAGTGCATCCAAGTGCATTTAATGTAGTATTTATTTGGTATTTTGAATTTCCAATAGATACCATTTGCAAAGTTGTTTCATTAAATATTGTGACGTTTACAATTTGATTTGTATCTACTATAGTAATATTAATTTGCAAATCTTTGTCTTTTCTTGTTATTTTATCTGAATCATTTATCTGCGGATTTGTAACTGAAGGTGTAACATTATCAATTGTTATTTGAAGAGATAAGGTATTTGTATTTGATGCTGGGTCATATGCTGTAAAAATAAGTGTGCAATTTGAATTTGTTTGATTGCAACCTAATGAACCAAGTGTTGTATTTATTGCCCAGAAATCTGATGATGGAATTTGCGACATTCCTTTTATAGAGGTATTTCCAACTGTAACATTTGATATTCCATTGCTATCAGTTGCACTTATATTGATTAACAATAGTTTGCTACTTTGGAAAATATAAGGAGTAATGTTTATTTGTGGAGATGAAATTGAAGGAGCAATATTATCTGCTGTTAAAATAATAGTTTGCTCTGAAGAAATATTATAAGTATCATTTAATGCACAATAAATTGTGTGCCCAGCATTGTCACTATAAGTAAAATTAAAAATGCAACTTCTTTGAGGGAAACCAAAAGAACCTAAGCACAAATTATAATTTTTAGAAACATCTCCGCATTGTAATCTTAATGAATTATTATTTTCTAAATCATTTGCATTAATTGAAGTTAAATTAACAAAAAGACCTTGTTTTAATAAAGTATCATTCGCATTAATGCCATCAAAAGTTGGAAGATTGTTTACATAATATGGAGATCCTGTTACACCAGTTCCGTTAGTTGGATTTGAACAAGTTTGTGAATCGCATGCAAATGCATACCAATTATATGAACCTGATAAACCTGATGTTGATTTGCTACAAGATGAGAATAAAGAAGGAAGAGTATATGCAGAAACGCAAATCTGCTCATCAATACATGCACCCCCAGCTGTTGTTAAATTTGTTGAACAAACAAGAAGATAATATGAATCAGTATTATTGTCTGTTGCATTCATTGTGAAAACTACAGAATTTGGAGACTGTGTTGGAGTGATATTACTTGATGGACCATCAGTTATTAATTGGATATCTGGAGGAAGATTTGGCGCTGAGATATTTATTCTCTTGTATTCTCCTTCTGTTGAAGAATTAGTATTAGAATAATTAGAAGATGCATTGCATTTTACAAGAACATTACTAACTGCATTTGCAGTAAGTGAAAATGTTAAGAGTTGACCATCAGTTAAAGAACTTATTGTTTGAGGATTGCTACCAGATGCTAATAAAAGATTCCCATTAGTGCTATTGATTGGTCTCCAAGATGTCGCTGAAGTATTAATCAACAAAAATACATTTACATTTAAACAATCCCCTCCTGTGCAATTCACTTGGCATTTTGCAATTATATTATCTCCAGTTATCGCACTAATATTTGCTGAGGGTGTAGTTATATTGGTGCTAAGATCTCCTAAAAGTGTTCCTGAAAAATCAACATAAGATGGAGTGCCATTAATATCCCAAAAATGACTTACAGTTACTGTCTGTGTCCTTGAATTTCTATCATAAATTGTAACATAAAGTAATTCATTAGGTGCAAGATAAATATCTGTAGTGGGGGAACATGAACCAGTTAAATTATATCTTACATTATTTAATGCACCTATTGCAACTTCAGATGTGTTGCAAATATTAGTTCTGCTTCCTGAAGAGGATATTTGTTGAATACCCCATTTAATGAATTGCTGACTGGCTCTTGAACTACTAAATGTACCAGAAAAGAAAAACGAAGATGCTGAACTTATGAATAATGGAGAACCAAAATAAGATTGATTTGCAAAAATACCAAGTATTTTGTTATTGTTTGATGATGCTGAAACCGAAACTGCAACATTATTTTCAACATTATCTTTTGTGCCATAAGAAATATTATTTCCAAGAGTTGTAAAGCTTTGATTTTTTGTTTCATTTAATCTAAAATCAGTAGCCGCATCTGATGCTATGTGCCAAGTTCTAGCTTCAGCGTACAAAATATTACTAATATTATCAGGGGATACAATAATTGATGGGCCAATTTCAAAAATAGATGGAGAAATAAGTGGTGCTTGAATTGTATATTCTAAGAATTGATTATTTTGTAAATTGCTCCAAGTGATGTAAGTATTTTGATTGTTGTTTGTTACAATACCATTTTGTGAATCTATAATAATTGAATCATTTGGAAGTATTTCAATATATTTGTAAATTCCATTACTAGTATAATCAACAATATGCACTTGTGCTTTGAAAGCACCATGCCATGGATTAATAACTGATGGAATAATTCTTTCAATTTGATAAGGCAGATTATTTTGTACTGTAAAATAAGAAGTGTAATTATTTTGATAATCTAAACCTTGCGCAATAACAGATATTGTGTAATTTCCAAACAAAGTTGTTTGGTCAAATTCCACTGTGAATTCGCCCATGCCAAGATAATTTACTGCATTTAAATTTAGTGAACCGTTTTCGTAAATGTTTGAATATTCAGTTGAATAAAAATATGAAGAAGAATCAGGAGAAATTATTGTGATGTTTACTTTTGCATCTTTTCCCGGATAGCCAAATTGATTTAAAACACCAACATATATTGATACTTTCTCATTTTGATAGTATGCATCTTTATTTGTATTGATAACTGAAAGACCAATTTCAGCATACCCTGGATCTAATGAATTAAATTCAATTATATAATCTAAACCAGGTTTTAGATTTGCAAATTTATCCCAATTGCCTAAACATTCTTGCGATGAAGAATTAAAATTTGCACATTTATAGAGTGCAAATCCTTTTGCTGTAAATTGGAAAGTTCCTTTTTTAAAATCTGCATTTGTTGGATCAATAAAAAAGCTTTTTTCTAAAATTTCATTTTTTTTAATGCCAATTTTATCACTAATTTTTTTTCTGTTTGTAATTTTATCGTATTTTATATTCAAAGGGTTACTTAGATTTGCATCAAATATAATTATGTTATCTATGTTATCAATATCTTCTGGGTTATTATCTACATTAAAATTTATTTTTTGATTGTCTTGCTGTAAATTTTTTGATTTATTTTTAATTTGATAAATAACATCTACAATTCTACTCTCATTTTCTGCTAAGGAAGGGTCTAATTCGATTTTTGTTTGTGAATCAATAACTAAAATTGCAAATTGTTTTTCGGCATTTTTTGAATCTTTTAACTGAATTTTTTTAAGATTTTTATGTTCATTAAAATCAGAGAATTTGATTTGATTTGCTTCTGATAAGTTTAAATCTTCATTTTGCAGATTATTTTTTTCTGTTTGATTTATTTCAAAATCTGGAACAACAATAGTAAATCCATTGCTACTATTATCAAAAACAAGTTTAGCTTTATTTGAATTAGTGCCTAAATTAGTTGAATCTTGTTTTTCTACAACAATAAAACTATCTTCACCGATTAAATTTCCATTTGTATCACTTGCCTGTATTTTGTAATTTCCTGGATTTTGAGGAATAAAGATCAATTCATCATTTGAAGTTCCTAGAAATTGGTATATGGAAAAACCATCCATAACTTGAACAAAAACATCGCCTACATTCGATGCAACTTTTATTTTGACATTATCCCCCAAATAATATTTACCATAATCAGAAAATACGGATTTTTTAAATTTATTTTGATTATTACTTTGGTTATTAAAATTTAATTGATAATTGGATATTTCATTTAGAGAATTGATATTTTGTGAACTGGTATTTTGTGAAGCAGAATAATCTTGTGATTTTTGATATAACTTAGGATCAGGGATAGTTCCAACATGTCCTACAAAAAAATAAGATTGATGTAAAAGTTGTCCGTTTGAATCGTATAAACTGATAGTGTAATTTCCTTCTTTTCTTGGTTCAAAATAAATACTATTTGATACTTGCCCTAAAAAGGAATAAACTTGATTGCCATCACTTACTTCAAGAAGTGTATCTTCTTTAGAAGATTTTGCTATGATTTCAACTATATTACCAATATCATAATATGCGTTTCTTGCATAAGCAAAATTTCCACTTGAACTTCCTATTAATGCATTGTTGTTATTGTTGTTATTGTTACTTGAAATATCAAACTGTGAATTTGGAGCTGCCAGAGAATATGAATAAGGCATAAAGAGTATAAAGAGGGTAAAGATAGAAAAAACTACTAGCAATAAGATAGGGATAGATACAAAAAATATTTTTTTTAATTTTTGTATTAATTCCAATTTTGATTTTTTATTTGTTTTATTGTTCATGGATTAAACCTTTTATTAAATAAAATTTATTTGAATTTTTCAGTCATTTTTTAATTAATTTAGTTGAACAAATTTATTTTAGTTCAACAAATACTGAAACTGTATTTTCATTATTTGGAGTGTTGTACTGTCTTAATTTTGCTGGAACTTTGAATTCGAAATCATAAACTCCATATTTACCAGCTTGATTTTTGTTGATTGGTGAAATGAAAACAATATCTTGCGACCCGTTGTATTCATTAGTTGGATTATCTGATTTATCCCAGAGTATTCCAGTTACAAAATTTGAACTATTGGTTGAATTTACAACTGGGACATCGGAAATTATTTTATTGAAAACAGTCATATTTACTATAGAAATTGGAATATTATTTGCAGTGTATGATCTATTGATTGATTCGGATAAATTTTGTATTCCAAGTTTGGTATCGAGCTGTGAAAAATCATTAGTTGTTGCAAAATTTGTTGCATTCTTACCAAGTGCTAAGAGATTTGTCCAAGAAACCCTACTATCAGTATCTATTGCAAATATACTGCCTGAAGTTACATTTGAATAATCCCAACTAAAAACTTGACTTGAATTTAAAGATAATATTAGAGAACCAGTAAGATTTCCATAAAGTATTTGATATGCACCAACATTGCCAGTTTTATTTGCTTTGTTATTTGTTGTATCAACATCTGACAAAATATTGTTTCTATCTAACTGCACAAATATTACAAAATCACCAATATCTAAAGAAGTATTCATAGTTAAAGTTTGATTTTCCTGCGACTGCAAAGTTATTGTATAATTAGTTCCAATTTGAGTTCCGCCAGAATCAGGATCATTTAAATAAAATCCAACTTTGAAATTTTCAGCTGCGCCTTGCCCAATATTGTAAACATTTGCAAGTATTGTAAATTGTTTATTTTCTTCAAGAATGGATTGATTAAAGGTTATATTTGCCGAGGTTATAATTACATCTGGCCTTGGCAATTGAAATGTAAAATTTTGAGAATAACCTTTATTTGATGCATTATCTAAACATATTACACTCCAGTTATGTGTACCATAAGATAGATTTGAGATTAAATTGGTATAATTTCCAGGATTTGATAAAATAATATTACTAATATTAACTCTCCCATCGATAGTTAAATTACAAAATATCCCAAGTGCACGATTATCAGTTACATTAAAACTAAAATTAATACGAGGAATTGTTTGATTAGTGTTATTTTGCGGAGAAATTAAAGTTATATTTGGAGAAGTTATATCAATATGGATTGTTATTGGCGAAGAATTTTGAGAATTGTTTGCTTGATCTATCCCATTTAAGATTACTAAATAATCCTCTTCTAAAAATGCACCAATTGTGTCATTTTTTATAGAACCTGAAATAGTATAACCTGTTTTATTGACTGAACCATTGACAAAAATATTATATGAAAGATTTCTTCCTAAATTATCAGTTATGTTAAATGAAATATTAGGATTTAAACTTGAGAACCAAGTATTGTTTAGTGTTGTAATATTTGATTGAGGCGCAGTTAAATCAACATATAAAATTCGTCCAGTATTATTTGAACCAATATTTCCAACAAGGTCAGTACAATTTATTCCCCAAGTGTATATTCCTTCTTGTAAATTTAGCGTAAAATTATTTTGCTGTCCTCTTAAAATTGTAGTATTTGTTTGATTTATTTGCGAATTTATTATTAAACTGCAACTAGATATTGGCAAAAGATTATCTGTGGGCAAATAAGTAAAGAAAACATCTCCATTATTTGTAAAAGTATAATTTGTAGGAGAAATAAGTTGTATTGTTGGAGCTGTTCTATCAATTGTGAAGTTATAAGTCTGGCTTGTGTTTATATTACCTGCAATATCAATGCAAGTTACATTCCAAAGATTGTTTCCTTCATTCAAAGAAGAAACTGTAACATTTGTTGGTGTTGAATTTTGTGTAGCTATGCTATAAGAGAGGATTGTACCATTTAATGTTAAATTACAAAAGAAACTTGAAGCGAAATTATCTGTTGCACTATAATTAAAATTAATTGAAGTTAAGGTTGTATTAAAATAAAATATTGGATTTAAAAGTGTTATTATAGGAGCTGTTCTATCAACTCTGAAATAATTAGTTGATGTTCTATAGTTTCCAACTTCATCAGCTGCATAAACTGAAATATTGTAAACACCTTCAGGATATGATGCAACTGGAATTTGGATAAGATCTGACCAATTGAAAGTTGGTCTATAAATTGTTAGATTAGAATTATTAGTTTTTGTTATACTAGTTATATTTGTAATGTTATAAGTTGAATTAGTGAGATTTCTATTTTGTAATCTTATATCCAAATTGAAATCTGAATTAAAATCATTTCCATTTGGAGTAAAAAATACAATACTCGGTTTTGCATTGTCGACAACAAATCTAACAGATGTACTATTTCTATTTCCTAGAGTATCATTTGCAGTTACATTGAAGATTACATACATAAATGAAACATTTTCAGTTATGTTTTGTGATGAATTCCAAACTGCAGACCAACTACCTAATAAATCCAAATAACCAATTTGATAATTTGCAAATGAATCATTATAAATTGAATAAGTTACAGTATCAATACCTACACCATTATCTGTAATTGAAGTTATTAAATTTACAAGATAACCATAAGGAGCATTATTTCTTGGATTTGTAATTGTTATTTGTGGTGGTCTTGTGTCCACTAAAATAGTTATTGTTGATGAATTCCATTTGTTTCCTGCTAAATCAGTTGCTTCTAAAGTGATGTTATGATATCCATCTGCCAAAGAAGTTAATGTAACTTGTGAAGGTGTACCATTTACTATTGAACCATTAGTGCTTTTTATTTGATTGTCAATATAAAATGTAAAATTGATTGTAGGAGCTAAATTATCAGTTATGTTAAATGAAATTGTTGGAGTAGAATTGCTCATATTTGTATTATTTACTGTTGTTATATTTGGTTGTGGGGGGGTTATATCAACATAAATTCTAAGAGGTGTAGAATTTTTTGTGTTTCCTGCTAAATCAATTGCCTCAATTGTTATATCCCATTGCCCTTCTGTTGGTGTTGATAAATTAACAGAAGTAGTTGTACCATTTTGTGTTGTGTTTGATATGTAAAAAACATCATTTTGAAAAATTGAATAATTTAAAGTGGAAGCAAGATTATCTGTTAAATTAAATCTTAATGTTGGAGTTAAATTTGCAATCCAAGAATTATTACTTGTAACAAAAGTTATTGTAACATTTGTTAAATCAATATTTATTCTTAAAAGAGTACTATTTTTTGTTCTGTTGAGATTTTGTAATATTCCTTGATAGTCGGATCTTGGACCAATTGATTGTAAAAGTAGATTATGAAAGCCTTCACTAAAATTTAAAATTAAAGAGTTATCTATACCATCAGTTGCATTAGAACTAAAATTAAAATTTGAATCTATATACATTGAATAATTTAAATTGCTATTCTGATAATCGTAAATTCTATAATTAATTTGATTAGATGATAATTTTGACCAAGTATTATTTATTGGATTTGTAAAGGTTGGATAGAGTAAAGTTAAATTATTTTCAGCAAGATTATTTGTAGAATTTAATTCAACACCATTGTACGTAATATTGACAGTTATGGTGTGAAATCCAAATGTGATATTCCATGTAGTATTAAGTGTTGTTGATTGACCATTTTGCAAAGTAGTAACAGTTAGATTTGTTATTTCTACCATATTATCTAAGAAATAAACATTAAAACTATTTGCAGGAATGCCCCCAATATTGTAAACTGTTGCATTTATTTTTATAGTATCATTTAGATTTGGATTAGTATTATTAAAAGTAATATTGATTGGGGAGATTGTTAAATCTGGAGCATTTACTATGAAAGGCAATGTTTGGCTAGTGTTGGTGTTATTAAGATTATCCCAGCATGTAACACTCCAATTATGATCTCCTTCCAAAATATTTGGTATTAATGTTGAATTGGTATAACCATCCATTAGAACTATTCCGCTCACATTAACTCTTTCGTCTAAAGAAAGATTACATATAACAGATAAATTAAGTTGGAATTGTTCATAAACTGTAAAATTAAATCGCACATCATTATAATTAAAAGTTTCACCTTCATAGGGGGTTATAAGATTAAATCCTGGACCTAGTAAATCGACATAAAATCTTTTTGTTGTGATATTTGTACCGATATTACCAGATGGATCTGTACAATTTACAGTCCAATTATATAGGTCATGTAGCAGATTTATTGATGTAATGTTATTATCTTGTTCATTTATAATACTATTATTGCTTATATTTAATGCTGAATTTAACACAAGTGTACAATTTGCAATTGAATAAGAATTATCTGTTGGAATGAAATGGAAAGAATAATTTCCTGTTGCGACACGTGTCATATTATTAGGGATGGAAAGAGAAATGTATGGGGGCTCTTCAACTGTAAAATTTTGAATTAAACTTGAATTTTGATTGCCTGCCTGATCAAAGCAAGTAACGTTCCAATATTGTAATCCGTCAGTAAAATTAGATAGTGTTTTATTATAAGGTGTTGAATTGATTGTTTGAATATTAAATATTTTAATGGTATTATTAACTGATAAATTACAAGAAATGTTTGTTCCGAGATTATCGTATGCTGTAAAATTAAACATAATTTGACTAATTGAAAATAAAGATCCAAGTGGAGAATTTGGCGTAATAGTTGGACTTGTGAAATCAATAAAGAAAATATTTGGACCGGCTGTTGCAACATTTAAACTATTATCTGTGCAATTTACATCCCAGTTATGCTGACCTTCGTTAAAGCCAGAAACATTTCTATTTAATTGTACATCAGAAATAGGTACATTATAAGTTGAACCATTTTGTTTATCATCAACATTCAATCTACATTCAAGAAGAGTAGGTTCATTGTCATAAGGTGTAAAATTAAATTGTACCCATGAAAGTTTTGTAAAGTAATTTGTTTGTGGAAAATCAAGTGTGACTCTTGGGGAATAATTTTGGTAGAACCTATAAGTATCACTATAATTTGCTAATAGCGAATTATCCCAACAAATAATGCTCCAGTTGTGCCAAAATTCTGTAAGATTGTAAACTATTTTAGTTGTATTTACACCAGAAATTACTTCCGTATTTGAAACATTTACAATATCATCAATTGTAATATTACAGGTTATATTTTTGTCTACATTGTCTGTTGCATTGAATTTAAAAGAAGTGTATGATTTAGTATTTGTAGAATTATCCAATGGACTATGGATAATTAATGAAGGATAAGTCCAGTCAACATCAAAGTATTCTTGCTCTGCTGTGCCAACTATATTTTGACTATTTGTACAATTTACAGTCCAATTATATCTTGCCTCTGGAAGATTGTTTAGAGTGAAATTATTTATTGGACCATTTAATAAAACTTCAGAATTATTAGTTTGGTTAATAATCCCATTTATTATAAGAGAACAATTTAAAATGGGGATAGTAGAAAATAATTGATATTCAAATGAAACATTACCAATAATATATCCTGTTCCTGATAAAGCTGAAGCAAGGTAGATTTCTGGAATTTCTTGTAAAGTAAGATTTCTAGTTTCACTTGAGTTTATAAGACCAGCTCCATCCATACATGTTACATTCCAGTAATGAATAGAATTATTAAGCCCATAAACAGTGTATGCTTTTGATTGTCCATTTGATGAAGAGATATTACTTGCATTAACTAAACCATCTATTGTAAGATTACAGTAAAGAGTTTGTGCAAAATTATCATAAGCTGTCCAATTAAATGAAATATTTGAACCTTGTCTAAAAATTGCTCCAGGTGAAGGAGAATTTAATGAAACATTTGGATAAGTGTTGTCAACTGTAAAATTTCTTACTGAAGAATTTGTATTCATAAAATCAACATCAATACAACCAACAAACCAAGAGTGATTGCCTTCGTTTATACCTGTTATATTAAAATAATTTACCACATTGGCTGTTGATAAGTTTGTTATGTTTTCATATTCATCCAAATAAAAACTACAATTTAAAAGACCATAATTATCATATGGGATGTAACTAAAATTTATATTATTTGATGAAGTTGTATAGTTGGTGATTGGACTTTGCAAATTTATTCTTGGTGCAATTCTAATATGAAAATTCTCTGTTGAACTTACATTACTATTTGTGGCAAGATCTGAACATGAAACATTCCAATAATGTTGCCCTTCGTTAAAGTTAGTGATGTTATAAATTTTAGGAATAGCGTTGTAAGCAGTTATTATTTGAGAATTATTTTTTTGACCATCTACTGTAATATTACATGAAAAATTTGAACTTAATATATCTGAAACTGTAAAATTGAAACTTACATTTATAGAAGTTAAGTTTATACCACCTATTGGATAATTTGGTATAATGGTGGGTAATTGATTATCAATATAAAAAGTTCTTGTAGATGATGAACTGATAAGATCAGAGACATCTATACAACTAACTGACCAAATGTATTGTGAATCTTGCAAATTAGAAAGTGAAAAATTGTTTTGAGTGCCTGATATGTTTATGAATGAAGAATTAGACTGATTAAAAATTTCATTTAGATATAAGCTACAATTTACAATAGAAGTTGAACTAGAAACATTATAGTAAAGAGAGATATTAACTGGTTTTTGATAATAGTTATTTATAGGGTTTATAAGATTTATTTGTAAAGGAGAAGTTACATTAAACTGCCAGGTTACACTAGTATTTGAATTTTCTGCATCATCTAAACAAGTAACATTCCAATATTTTATCCCATTGTCTATACCACTATTGATTGTATAACTTGTGTTTGCACTTGAAGTTGCATTTATATTTGATGTTCTCACTACACCATTTATTATTATTGAACATGTTAAATAAGGATCAAGATTATCAGTTGCATTAAAATAAAATGTTATAGCACTTGTATTAAAAGGAGTTGCATTTGCTGGACCATATAATGCAATAGACATAGGGGTATAATCAACTGTAAAATTTTGTTTTGATGAATTACTCTGTGTACCATAATTATCTGAACAATTAATTTGCCAATAATGATTACCTTGTATAATAGGAGCAGTTGCATTAAAATAATTTGGTTGACCATTTTGAATATTTGAATTAGAAATATTGAATATATCATCTAAGTAGAAACTACAATTTTCAACTGAGTAAGTATCTGTTGGTGTGTAATTAAAAGTTAAATTTGGATTTGTTGTTGCTGTAAAGTTTATAGGATAATTTAAAACAATAATAGGAGGTATGTCAACTGTAAAGTTGGCAGAGTTTGAATAACCTAAATTATTTGCACTGTCCCAACAAGTAATATTCCAAGTATGATTACCATCATTTATACCCGTAATATTATATAATTTTGGAAACCCACTTGTTGCAGTAATTACTGCAGTATTATTTACCCTACTATCTAAACTAATATTACAAGAAACTGTTGGATCTACTAAATCGGTTGCTGTAAAATTGAATTGTATACTAGAAGTAGTTAAAGTTAAATTTATAGGATAATTTAAAACAACTGTTGGCCCACCTGCATCAATTGTAAGATTTCTGGTTATGCTGTTATTAATATTATTAACATAATCTGTACAATTCACACTCCAATTGTGCCAACCATCAGAAATACCAAAAAGAGGAAAATAATTTGGAACATTATTCAAGATTGTATAATTTGTATAATTAATATTTCTATCAAATATTAATGAACAATTTGCAATGCCAGTTGTTGCATCATAAGGAGTGTAGTTAAATGTAATCTGATTAGAAGAAGTTGAATAAGAAGAATTTGGCCAATTTAAAATAATTCTTGGTTTGATTGTATCTACTTTAAACGATAGAGCTGATGGAGCGTAAAAATTATTTGCAATATCAGAACAATTGGCAGTCCAAGAATGTGTTCCATCATTTACACCTGTGAATTGGTAAGTATATTGAACAGAATTTCTTACAACTAAGGGTTTACTTGTATTTTTTACACCGTCTAATAGAATATCACAAAAAAGATTACCTGGACCATTATCTATTGCAATCCATGCTACTGAAAAAGAATTTGTTGAATAATTTGTTCCTGTTGCTGGAGAGTTTAAAGTTACAGATGGAACAGTATTATCAACATAAACGTAAATACTCTCAGTTGAATTAACATTTCCTATTGAATCTGTACAATTTGCTTTAACATAGTAATAACCATTATTTATTGTTGAAGTATTGCTAGTATTTGTCCAATCGTAATTAATTATATTAGTCATGCCAATATAAGAATAGTTTATAGAAGAATTTTGATAACGGTATTTACAAGAAGATATCCCATTCCCATCCAGAGCTGTGAAATTAATTGTAATATTTTGTGATAATATTGGATAAGTTGTAATCTGAAGAGCAACAAAATCTGTTGAGAGATTTGATCTTCCTTCACCAGCACCTGCCCCAGAAGTATTCATTGATTCAACTAATAACCAAACATCTCCACTTGCATTTAAGAAATTAGAAAATCCAGTAATACTACTATTAAAATTAACATCTGTACCTATTGATGCACCAGGAGTTGTATTTTGTATAAATGAATATGAATTAGATGAATAATTCCAAAGATAAACACTGTATCCAACTGCTCTTTCAACTGCACCAACACCTCTTGTAGAATACCCTTCGTATAAAATTTCAAAGTTAGTTATTGTTGCATTTGTTTCAGGTATTCTAAAATTAAAAGTATGATAAGCAACTTCACCAATAGTATCATTTATGCTACTAAATCTTACATCATCTCTAGATTGTAGAGAAGTATATTGTGTTGAAGATAATTCTATACCTGTAACTATTGATGTGGGTGGCCTTATACTATCGCTTGCATAATATCCATGATTATTTGTAGTATCTGTAAAATTTTTAGCGACAACTGTGTAAGTGGGATTATTTATTATAACATAAGTATTAATATCAAGAGAGTAGTTGATTAAAAGATAAGCAAAATCCAAACTCATATATTGATTATTACTAAGCAAATTGTTGTCCGTATATCTTAACCTGATATCATTTGCCTGCGTAATTGTTGTAATGCCACTTATTGTACAATTATTGAATTGTGAAATTGTATTAGAAGTAAAACTGCACACTGGCATCCAAGTTGTCCCATTCCACCAGGTAACATACATAGTATTTTGAGTGGTAGTAATATGCTGCAAATAAATTTCAACTTTATTTATGTTATAATAAGAAGTAAAATCATTTGTCCAATTCATGCCAATGTAATCTTCACGAGTATTACTTGAAGTAATTGTTGTTGTTGTACCATCACTTTGATTAATTGATGTAATAACAGAAGACACACCCGTGGAATCATCTTTAATTGCTGTATATGGTTTTAACACAACAAAAATTTTAGTAGTATTAAATAACCAACTAAGCCTATTATCAATTGCATTAATAGTATAATTTCCATTTTGAATTGAAGTAGAGCCTGTTGGAATTATCCAGTTATTGGTAAAACTACCGCTTGATAAACTTATAACTGAATTATTTGGATAACTAGGTGCAGAGGTACCAGATAAATCATCAATATCCAAAGTAAGATTTCCAGATGGAAAAAATCCAATTCCAGTTATTCTAACTGTTTCTCCACGACCATAAAAATAATTATCTGCAGAAATGTTTGATGTAACATTAAAATATTTGCGATTTGTTAAAGTAGAGTTATAGTTATTATTACCATCCCAAGCATAAATAACAACTGAGAAATTACCACCAAAACTAGTGGTGTATAAATTGTACCAAAGAACACCATTGTTAGACATAGAATAATTTGTTTTGGTAGTATTTGGGAAAGTTATTTCTGCATTTGCACCTACAACAGCAAAATTATCTGTAATTGTTGCAGAGATATTTATTATGCCGCCTGAAATTGTAAAAAGTGGACTAACATTAAAATTAGTAATTGAAGGAGAATTATTGTCTGTTAAAGAAATTACAGTGAAGGTTTGCAATGAGGTTGCTGCTATTTGACTTGCATTATCATATGCATAAAAACACCATGCAATAGCTGTACCCGATGACGCGTTTACTAATTTTGTAATGTTTGATACATTAAGTATACCTGTAAAAGAAATCCATGTAGAATTGACCCATGAACCTGAAATATTCCAAGAAAATGTCCAATTTTTTAGATTATAATCATCTTGCCATGTCGCATTAAATGTAACTGTTTGATTTGGAAGAACAGATGAATCATTCATTGCAGGATTTGGAGTTACCGAGTCAGAAAGATATGGTGGGTCATCAGATGTTACATTTATTAAAATTGTTGGAGAACTTGAATAGGTTGAAGTTGTACTATTGCCTTTACATCTAATATATACTGCACCTTTATTTCTTGCAGTAATTGTTTCAGTAGTATCAAAATTGCAAGCTGCTGTTTCTGGATTGTTTGTCAGTGAAAGCACATCGCTTGTCGCTGGATTTGTAGAAATACTATTTGCACTACTACTACAAGTTGAATCACTACACCATTGGTAAGTATGTTGTACATTTGGATTTGATCCTGAACCACCACAAATAGGATGGCAAGTCATTGTAAAAGTAGCACCTCTTAGAATTGATTGAGTAGTTACTGGAGCAGACATAGATTCATTATCATAAGTTTTTGAAGCATCATTTACAATTTCCCAATTTCTTACTTCTTGAAATGAACCTATTTTCATTGGTCCTAATAAATAAAAATAAGGGCTTATTGTTGGAGCTTTGTAGGTATAAGAAACTTGATAAGAATTACCTGCAATAAAATTTTTTACCCACGATAATCTTTTTGTATTATTTATTATATCGACTAACATTTCTGGTTGTGAAAAAATATCAAATTCAGATGGCACATATTCGTAAATTTTACCATTATAATTTTCATTTACATTAATTGAAAAATTTACATCATAGTTTAAAACAGGATAAATTCTTGTTGCGGTAAATCTAGATACATCAAAAGCAACATTTTGTTGAACTGAAAAATTTGAAATTCTAATTGCGCTGTTATTTTCTTGCCAATTTGCTGTAACATTTAAGGTGTAAGTTCCAATTTTATTTACAAAATGTTCTGCATAATAATCAGGCATAGAAGTATAACCATAAAATTCACACTCTGGTGAAATAAAAATGTTACCATTTTTAGTTGAGTATTTAACTATATTCCCATCTGGTTCTGTGATTGTTAAAACCATATCAGAATCACATACCATTTTTCCTTCACTATCTATAAGCCCAATTGCGATGAATGCTGTTTGATTTGGCAAAAAAATGGATTTGTTAGTGTTTATAGCAATTAACCCGGATTCAGCAAATGCTGGATCAGTGTTATCAACTACTATGTTATATTCTTGTCCAACAACTAAATCCATTATATTAACCCAAGTACCAAGACATTGTTGATTTGAGAAATCCCAATCTTTGCACTTGAAGAGTTGACGTCCTTCTGCTATAACTGTTAGGTTTATATTCGAAAAATTAGCATTGATAGGATTTATTGCATAAACTTTTTGCCATTTTTCGCCTTTTGGTGCCTGAAGATTTTTTTCAACTTTTTCAAAACCAATTACTGTATCATTTAAAGGATAAAAATCATTAACAATCATTTTTTCTATTTTTGGATGAGATAAATTAATTTCAATATTGTATCTCCCATTTTTTATGGATTTAAGTTTGGCTCTTGACTTTATTCCTTTATTTGAGGAATCTACCAAATTGAAACTCCTATTTGAAAGCACATTTTCTAAATCTGGTGATACCCTAGTTCTTACTTCTATCATCCCATAATCTTCTAATTGACTGATGGCATCATTAGGATTTGCATCAAAATTAACAATATAATTTTTGACAACGACCATTTCTGCAATGTTTGCAACTACAACAACGTTGTATAGTTTGTTAGGAATGATTTTTTGTTTTTTTATTAAATTTAAAACAAAACTATCTTTTGATATGTGTTTAACCTCAACTGCAAAGAATTCATTTTTTGGATCTTCTTTTATAAAAATTGAGATCTTGTCAACTATGCTTTTTTTGAATACATCATTTAATAAAGTCCTCCTCTCGGAAATCTCGTTTGAAAAATCAATGAAAATTTGTGGATCTTGATTTGGTAAAAAAGTAGCATATGTGAATTTTTCTATAATTTGCTTTTCACTTTCTTCTTGTTTTTTTAGATTTGTAAAGTTTAATTCAGAAGGAATATTTAATCCATTTACAACCACACTTGATAACGAGGAAATTATTTCAAATTCTTTCTTTTCAATTATAACATTTTCTGCGTAATATGCTTCAACAACAAGAACATATTTACCTTCTTTTATCTGGGAATTTCCTTTAATTAGAATATCAAATTTATTGTTTTTTAATGGAATAACTTTCAAGTCAAACGCAGTATTATTTTCATTGTTTTCGATATAAGCTATAATCTTTTCAATTTTTACATATTTAAAGAGTTTATCAAAAATATCTGTTCTTTCAATTTTATTACTAAAATCAAAATAAAGAGTAATATTTTGCCCTGATTGAAATTGCAAATAAGTTTGATTACTTTCATTAATAAGAGAAACTGCTTCTAATTGTGAAGATTGTAAAAATAAAGATTCGGTATTTTCGGTTACAAAAAATTTCTTTGATGCATAAATTGTATCGCCGCTTACAATTTTGGCTGTATAATTCCCGGATACTTTAGGTACAAAAGCAAGCTTATCTTTTGCTACATCTAAAAATTTATAACTATTTTCATTATTTTCAATTATGAACTCTAGTCCATTTGATAAATTGACACTAAAATTGAATAGAATTGGTTCATTTAGTGTATAGATCTGCTTTGGAATCATAATTGTTATTGATAAATTGTTTAGATTTGATAAAAAAAGATCATCATTTGATATTACAGTGAAAGTTGAATTTGCAAAAAGTGTTTTATTCTCTAAATCTAAAAAAATATTTACACTATAATTTCCAACAAATTTCGGTTTAAAGTTTACACTTTCATTTTCAATACCAATGAATTGGTAAGTACCTAAGGGAGATTCTATTTCTACAATTAAAGAAATATTGTCTAAAGATAGTTGAGATGAAAAATTAAGGGAAAGTGATGATAGTTTAAATTGTGAGAGAGTATCTGCAGAAATAGTCATTGTCTCACCTAGCAAGTATTCTTGTTTATTAGTAATATTTAAGAAAGGAGATGTAGATTGGGGATTTATTAATGAAGAATTAACTTCGAATGATTCATTAAAGAAAATAAAATTTGTGTTGTTAGAAAGGGGTTTTATTTTTAAAGTATAGATTCCAATTTTTTGTGGCTGAAATAAAATTGAATCAGTTATTGAGTTTGCAAAAAACTGAAAAATTTGTGTATCGTGAATTAAATTGATATCTAAATCAGAATTACTCACATTTTTCCATGAAGAGTTGATTAAATGTAACTTTGAAAGATTTATGTCAATAAAATCACCAAGCGATACATTTTTTGTTGAGAAAATAGAAATAGTGGAAGTAGTTTGAGTATTAGAAGTATTAATATTAACTAAAGTCATATTAAAATCTGAAGAATTTGAAAAGTTTATAGATAAATCTGCTTTAGATAGTTCACCGGATATGGTGAAGATAGTTAACACTACAGTTAACACTATACTAACTATAGCTAACCTTCTTTTTCTATTCATCACATCTGCGCCCTTTGCGCCCCTCTTTTTTTAAAATTAGGGCAACAAAAATCTATAAATTTGGTAAGTGGAATTGAATAAAATGTATAAATATTGAAATGAAATTAATTATAAATTAAGTATAAACTAATTTGAAAAATTTATAATCTTAAATCCGCCCAATTATTTATTATTTGTACACGTAATTTTAGTAATATTGCTTTATATGTTCTTTATATATTTTTCTTCAAAAGTTAGAAAAATGTATATTAATTTCCAAATGATATCATTTTATACAAATTTTGTAGATTGTTAAAAAAATTAGAGTTTATGTTTAAGATAAAATAGAAGTAAATAATTAAAAATAAATAGATAAAATAAGAATAATTAATAGATAAATAAAATAATTGTAATTTAAAAACCACATGGAAAAATTTATATAATTAGTAGATGTTAAGTTTCTAAACAACATCAAATAGTGTATTCAATCAAGGTTGGGGTCAAATGAAAAAACTAATTATATTTTTTCCAATTGCATTAATTTTACTAACAGCAATGGCAATGGCTGCTGAACCAGATAGAATTCTTATCAATAGCCAAGATTGGAAAGATGTATATTCAGTTATGCAATATGGTGTTTTGGTTAATAAGAACTCTAATTTTTTGGTTAGTGAAAAACATGCAAATATTATTTTAGGTCAAATTCCACAAACAGAGCATCTTTGGGTATTTAGCTCAACAAAAACACCTTTTGTCTTAGGATATGAAACAATATTAAAAGGCCAGGGATACTCAGCTGAAGAATTCAAACCTGCAAGTATCAATTTAGATCTTGCAAAGCGCTCTGGTGTTAAAAATTTTGTAGTTGTTGATGGAAAATATGGATACAATGCAATTTCAGTTGCACCATATGCTGCTGTTAGCAAATCCTTTGTATTATTTGCTGATAAAAACAATATCAATCAGATAATTGAATTTCTTGCTCAAAATATCCCTCAGAAAATTTTGATTTATGGTCAAGTGGATAGAGAAGTTAAAACTGCACTTACTACATATAATCCTGAAATAATAAATAAAGAAGGAGATAGATTTGCCAATAATATAGAAATAGTAAAAAAATACCAAGAAATCAAAAGTGCTAAGCAAGCAGTATTAACAAATGGGGAATTTATTGAAAAAGAGATTATGTCAGGAGTTGAGCCGGTTATTTTTATTGGAACTTCAAATGTACCACAAATTATAAGGGATTATATTAAAGGAAGTGATATCCAAGTTGGGATATTAATTGGTAATGAACTTGTTGGAACTGCAACATTTATCAGAAGACAAATAGGAATTAGTGTTTTCGTTAAATTTGCACAAGGTGCAAGACAACCACAAGGCGCTATTTCACAAGTCGAAGCATTAGATATGTTTTATTTACCAACATATAATATTGAAATAGAATTTGTATCTATGAAATATAATGCTGCGACAAAAAAATTAGAAGTTACTGTTAGAAATACACAAGACCTTGCTGCTTATTTTTCAGGAACCTATACGATTACTGGGCAGGAAGATAACAGGATAACTGTTGGGGATAGTACTCCTGTTTTCTTAGATGGTAGAGAAGTAAAAACTTTAGTTTACACAGTAGATAATATTCCAGATGGAGATATTAGTGGTAGAGCATATATAGTATATGGAGAATCTATCAATTCAATGGAGAAGATTATTGACAAAGATACTGGTTTAATTGAACAAGTTAGAATAATTGATAATTGTGATATAACAATTGATGCTGCCTCTTTTAATTTAGGAAGAAATTTATTTTATATTGATATTACAAATAAAGGTTCAACTACATGTTATGTTAATGTTGAATTAGTTAATGTGATAATTGCTCAAGAAAAAAAGACTATGGGAAGTGAAGGTGTAACAAAACTTGAACCTGGTGAGCAAAAACAAGTAAAAATTAAGGCTAATCCTTTACTAATTGATGAAGATATTGCTGATAATCCAGAAATAAATGTTAGAGCATTCTATGGTGAAAGACAAGATAGTTTAACTAAATCTATTGAGGGTAAATTCGCACTTACAATGGCTAAAGGAGATTATGTATTTTATACCCTGATTGTAATTATAGTAGTATTATTCCTCCTCATCTTATGGAAAAGACGTAAAAAGAAGAAAAAAGATAAAATAGTTGTCAAAGATAAGGACGATGAAGAAGAATAAAATTATTTAATTCTATTTTTATTTATTATTTAAGAGTTTTATTTATAAATCAATTAACTTATTTTTTGGTTTATGTAAGCATATAAGAAATATTTCTTGACGAGAATATAACTAAGATTAAAGATTATTAAATCATTACTTTAATGTTTAATTAAGTACTGAAATACACTAATAAAATATATATTAAACTACAATACTTTAGCAATAATAGAAATATTTATATATCAGTTTAATTATTGGTGTTCTAAAATGGTTTTTGTATACAATATTAACTTAGTATACAAAAAAGGTTTGTCTGGGAAAAAGAGAAAAAACATCGAATAAAAAGAAAAAAGGTGCATGGATGGAACTTGAGAGCATGTTTGTTGATCAGAAATGGAACATATTACACCATTTAGCTACTGGAGATTATTCACCAATGCAATTAGCAGAAAAAACAAACACGACAATTTCTAATATGAGTCAACAACTTCGTTTGCTTGAAGCTGCCAAACTCGTACAAAAGAAAAAAATATCAAATAGGGATAAAGGAAAACCAAGAGCAATATTTTCTTTATCAAGTGATTATGCTTATTTAATTTCTGTAACAAAAGATTTTACATCAAAAAAATTTTTCACATTAACAAATTACCATAAAACAATTCTAAAAATTTGGAGTATTGAAAATTTGGAATTACATCCAATTATTGCGGATATTTATAGACTTTTAATATCTAAAATAGAAAGTTTTGAATGCGTATACCTAACAGAAAAAAATCAGCAAGTAACTTTGAACATGGTCTTTAATGGCAATAAAGATGCCCAGAAATTAGCAAGTTTAATTTCTTCTCAATTTGGAGGAGCCAATAAAAATTTTTCAGTTGCACAAATTAAACCTGAATCATTTAAGAAAAAAATAATTGATGTTTTTGAAAATGCCATAGTTTTGCATGATCCAAATAATATGTTCACGAATAATACTCATTTACTCAACAAAGTTGAGTTAAATTAAATGAAAAATAAATGAAATGAATTGATTGGAGAGGTGTATTGAAATGAAAATGCAAAAATATTTTGGGGCATGGGTTAGCCTCATAGCACTTGGATTATTGGTGCTTTTAGTAATAGAGACAATATCTGTTAGTGCTGCCCCTGTAGGGCCAGAGGTAACTTTTAACTCAACTAGTAGAATGGATGATTCAACAACAGGATATACAGTGCAAGCGCAAGCAGGCAATGTAACTATGCTTTTAATAAATGATACAAGGACAACTTTAAGATGGCAAGGTTACTATGGGAATATCACAGGTAGAATATCTTTAGGAGATGCTAGTGGACAACTACTTTATGACTGGAATTTAGCTAACCCAACTGGTCAAATTTATGCTTCAAACACAAGCGCTGTTACATGGACAAGCATCCAATGCTTTAATATGACAGCATCTGGTGTACAACAACAAGTTAATTTAACAGCACTTGAATCAACACTTGGAATACAACCAACTGACAAGGATGGAGTTAATGAAACATTTAACAACACACTTCCAAGATCATTTAGAGTTGGTGCAACAACAATTGGAACAACAGATGGTTGCTCAGCAACTTATTTGTATACAAATAATGGAGCCCAACAAACAAGCTTCGTTGAAACTATATTGACAGATAACTCAACAACAGGAAACGTTGTATATACTGCTTTGCTAGAAGCAAATGCTGTAGGTTTCACAGGAGCAACTTATGACTTTGAAATGTTAGTTGGTGTAAATGGAGATTTAGCAGGAGCTACAAACTATTATTTTTATGTTGAGCTCTCATAAATAAAAAAATTGAAAATAAATTGGATTACCTCTCCAATTATTTTTTTATTTTTCTTTTTTTGTTTTTACTGTTTCTCTTTTAGCTTTCTTATAATTATAAGAAATTGTTTATAAATATAATAAAAAAGTTTATATAATCATTATTTCTTATAAATATAATAAATGACTTTTTTGGTATAAGTATAACGGAAATGGATAAGGAAACCCCAGATTATAAATTAGTTCAAAAGGCATTACATATAATTGCTGATTTGTTAGGCAGATTTTTCATTAACAAAGCAGTTTTATTTAAAGAAAGTAACAAGCTAGTAATATTTACTTCTGAAGACGAGAATGAAATTTTATCTTTTATTCAAAGAATGCAATATTCTCAAAAACCACATGTACAACTTGAAATACTAAAAAATGAGGATACAAGCATAAATAATACAATTAAAAATGGGTTGATATTGTATGGAAATAGTCATATATTATTAGATAGACAAAAACTAAAAGAGATGTTACTTATTGAATTTGATACTTCTAAACTTGTAAATAAAGATAAAATAAGGTTCTATCAAAAATTATATGGGTATGAAAAGAAAAATATTGGTAGAAATAGTGGTAAAGATAAAAGTACACAAAACAATAAGAAGAGTAATAAGCAAGAATCTTACCAATATAAAGGATTTCTTGAGAACATTGGTGGAAAAAGAGTTGGAAAATCCGCGATTATGGTAGATAAATTAAATAAAAGTAATGCAATTGAATTTTTTGGACTTTTTGATATTGAATTGGAAATTACTAAAATATATTTAAATCTTGAAAATGAAAACGAAAACAACTAGAAAAAGAAAGGAGGTTGTAAAAAAACATAAGCAAACCATTCACAATACATTGAATAATATTGATAAGTTGGATAATTATAAAATTAAAACTGAAGATAAAAGTGAGGATAATTTAAAATTTAATTATAAAAATAATCATAAAATTATCAAATCGATTTGGTTTATTTGTATAATAATATTTATGATGATTTTGATTGTAGGAATACTCTTACCAAATCCTTATAATATAACATTTGGAAAAGAGAGTAAATCAGAAAATAGTTTTATTGGAAAAATCACTGGTTTTTTTTTATTACCGACTGGAAAAGCAGTATCTAGTGTTTATGTTATTTTGACATATTATAATGTAACATGCACTATACCGCTTGAACAAGGATGGAATTTAGTATCTTCACCTTGTATTTTATATGCCAATTCAATACAAAATTTTACAAGTAGCATTCAAAATAACTTAATTTCAATACATTATTATCAAACAACATCCAATTTGGATTATTGGAAAGTGTATGGCACTAACCTTGATGACTTTGTAATTACTGATTTGAATAGCTATTCAGAAAAGAGGGGATATTGGATAAGTGTGACTGAACCAGTTAATATTACAATAATTGGAGATATTACGCTTCCAAATTTTATTGAACTTTATTCCGGATGGAATTTGATTAGTTGGACTAGTAATGAAACTAAAAATATAACAGTCGCATTAGCTGGGATTTCTGGAAAATATAGTTCAATACATGCTTACTATGCAAATGATACTAATGATCCTTGGAAAGCTTACAATCCAAATATAAATCCTGCATTAAATGATTTAATTACTCTTCATTGCTTCGGATCATCTTAGTTTCCAAGAGAT
>CAZSAD010000008.1:42958-55356 GCA_964604995.1 uncultured Methanosarcinales archaeon | reverse complement strand
ATGATAGTATAACTCAAGTGCAAATAAGGTCTAATTTACCTTGTTTAATAGCTTCAGTTATCTCCATGGCAATTCTATCGCCATAACTTAGCTCTTTTCCATAAAGATAACCACTGTAAGGAGTGAATCTTGTACCAGGACTTCCAGGAATTCTCATTGAAACATCAAATATTACAAATTCTTCTTTGCCTTCTTCAGCAACAACTGCTCCTTGCAAAGCAAATGGACCAATAATTCCAGTTGGATTTATTTTTTTTGTTGTTTCAACAAATCTTTCCCCCAATTCAAATGCTTTTTCAAGCAAACTTTCTTTCATTGTAACAGCAATGTGACCTGTTTCTATATATTTAGGTTTTACATATCTCAAAACTTCTGTTTGCTCTTCAGCTGGAAGTCTAAGTAAGCCATCAAGATTTGTCTGTCTTCTTGTATCAGTTCCAAGTAGTTCGAGTTGGTTAGTTAATGGAGAATAAAAAAAGTTAAGATTGATGTGTGCACCAACGATATATTCTTCAATTACTGCAATATCTAATGCTTCTTTTTTTATTATGCCTCTTGTTATCAAAGATTCGGCTTTTCTTTTGAAATCATGAACATCTTTTACAAAGAAAAATGCGCGTTCATAACTTCTTTTTGATTCTGCAACTTTTACAATACTTAGTTTATCAATATCTTCTGGTTTTTTGAAAATTTTAGGAATTCTAATTCCTGCTTGAATAAGTATTGAATATTGATTGTTTGGAACATGTCTTTCTTCAAGCCTTACCATATTTCTTGTTCCAAAAATTGGAACATTGAACTCATTTTCAACTTGTTCAAATGGACAGTATACCCAAAAATATCTATTGTGTATAAAAATAGTATTAAGTGAACGAAGTTTTTCTTGCACATCCTTATTCATAACATCTGAAAATTTATCAACAATAATTGTATGGTCAATAATTCCTTTCCCATCTTTAGATTTGAAATAAGTATCGTAAGTTTTTTCTCTGCCCTTTTGGCATACTGCAACTGTTTTAAATCCTAATTTTTTTGCTCCACAACATACATCAAGAGCAGAATGGCCACCTAAAACTCCAATTGTGATGTTGTTTAAATCATACCCTTTGAGTAGTTTTTTTATGTGTTCTTGAGTTATCATATTTATCGCCTCTATTTACAACGCATTTATGTATGTTATTTTTATTTACAATTATTTTATATTATATTGTTTATTAAATTTTTATTTTTAATATAATTTTATTACAATAGTTTTATTGTAATAACCACTTTTATTGTAATAACAATTTAAGTTTTTTTTGTTTAATCGCATTTTTAATTTCGCGCGATATTCTTCTTCCCGTACTCATTGGCTCTTTGTATCTAAGAGCAGTATAGGGTGATCCCATTATATATGGATTTGTTCCAGCAACAATTCTTGCTGAAATTTCAAAAATATAAAAATGCATTTCTGGTGTGATAACTCCTTCCAAACAAAATGGTCCAAAAAGTCCAGGAGGCATTATTTTTTTAGAAACATCGATAACATTTTGCCCCATTTCAAATATTTCAGGCAACAATGATTCGCGAACAACAACAGGAATATTGCCAACTACAACATAGCTTGGATCCACTTTTGGAAGAGCAATTTGATCTCTTGCTGAAATCCTGCCAATTGAATCCACATTGCTTTCATATCTAACATCAAATCCCATAACTTCTAATTCATTAGTTAATGGACTGTAAAAATAATGAACATACATTGGAACTCCAATAATATATTCTTGGATAACATATTTTCGAGTTTCTGGGTGCAATGAAATTTTCTGTCTAAAATCACTTTCATTTTTTGCTAAAAAATAACCCATTCCACCAGCTGCTCCATGAAATTTTACAATAACTGGTCTATCTATTTTAGAAGGATCATCAAAAATCATTGGTATTTTAAGTCCAGCTTCTTTAAGCCACTCTCTTTGTTTATCCCTATTTGACTCCCAAGATAAAACTCCTTTATTCCCAAAATAAGGAATTTTAAGTTTATCAACATTATTTATTCCAACATATTCAATAAATGATGCATGCGGAATTATTATTGCATTTTTTTTAATTAAGTCCCCTTCAATTTTAGGAAAATCTTTGTAAGAATCAATTAAAATTATTTCATCTGCAACCTTAAAAGATTGATAAGGTTTTTCTTTACCCTTAACACAAATTGCAATTGTTTTAAAGCCTTCATCCTTAGCTCCTTTTAATATTTGAAGTGCAGAATGGCTACCAATTGTTGCAATAGAAATAGATTTTTTAGTATCGATATTCAAATTTACTGTTGATACGAAATTTTGCTTTTTTTGCTTTTTTTCAATCAGCGCCATAATTTAGGGAAGTATTAAGAGTATATAAAACTAATTGTATGTTAAGTAGCAAATTTAAGTTTCAATTTTAAGAATTTCGAACAAAGATAAAAAGATTAAGTGAAAAAATTAAGTGAAAATAAAAATAAAAAAATTATTAAGAAAACAATTTATTTCTTTGCAACTTTTTCTTCTTTTAATACTTTTTTTGCAATCATAAATACAACAAGTGCAATTATGATAAAATTAAGCACTGCTGATGCAAAATCTCCCCATTTGAAAACAAAAGGTCCTAGTTGCAAAATTGCTGCTTTCCATTCTCCACCTGGAACAAATGGTGTTACTAATGGCATAATAATATCATTTACTAATGCAGTAACTAAAGCAGTTAACGCTGCGCCAATTATAAACGCTACTGCTAAGCCAATAACTTTATAATCACTTAAAAATTCCTTAAATTCAGCTAACATTTTCATATTCTCCCCCCATTACAAATGGTAAGATATCTAATAATTATAAATTTTCAAATTTAAATTTATAAAGCTTTACAAAAAATAAGAGAAAAAACAACTAGGTATTTATTAAATAATCAAAATTAATTATTCTGAAAAGTGCTCTGCAAAATAAATTAGCACTTGCAATTTGCCATTTTGCCATTCATCAAAATCCAGGTTTGCTTTCATGCAAAGATGAGACAAAAATTCTTCTTTTGAATTTAATTCTTCCCAAACTTGTGGCAAGAATGTTGCTGATTTGTAACCTTTTTTTATAATAATTCCTTCTTTTTTTGTTAATTTTTTTAATAGATCTAAACTATTGGAATATTTTAGTTCTATTGGCAATGTAAGAATAGAAATTTCAATTTTTATTTTTAAAAATTCCTTTTTAGTTAAAGGTTCAAATCTAGAATCAGAAAATGCTGCATTAATGGCATTTTGTGCTACTGCTTTGTAAACTGGCATTATTGGTTCAATATAACCAATACATCCTCTAAGCACACCATCCAAAGTAAGAGTTACAAAAACACCAAAATTCTTTTTCAAATTAAGTGGAATTTCTTCAGATTCACTGATTTTTTTTCCAGTTTCTAAATAATTACCTATTGATTTTCTTGCTAAATTCAACAAATAGTTTCTTTCTTTTTCAGATAACATATTATCACACCAAAAATTATATGAATTAATTTACAATTGATTTATCTTATAAAAATGGATTATTTAAAAAATGCAACTGATGCATATCCTACAACTTTAGATTTGTCTCCTGCAGTATCTCCTGAATTTTTGTAATTTAGTAATTTAGCATTCCAATTTAATTTATTTGCAATTTTAAGACAAAGTAAAATTGGCAATTTACCGCAAGCATCCCCCGTAGATTGCATTTTTTCAATGTTTAAACTTAAAATACTGTTAATAGTAAGAGCATCTTTTCTGTTTGCAGTTCCATAATGCTCATAATGACTAAGATCAGAACTAAATATTAGTAAAGTTTCATTATTCTTTTGATTATTATTCTCTTGATTTTTTGTTTTTGTCAATAAATTGATTATTATATCTGCTAACTCATCAAGGTCTTTTATTTTTAAGTCTCCAAAAAGAATTGGTACAAATGAAAAAGAAGTATCGCCATAAATATGTTGAATAAATGGCAGTTGAACTTCCAAACAATGCTCTTTTGCATGTGCAGTATTTGAAACTACCAATTTCAAATTATTAATTTTTGAATTAGGGCGAATATTTTCATAAAGAGTTTTATAATTTAATTTTGTTTCTCCAAGAGGAGTTTGCCAAAAATTATGGCCATCGAGTGCTGCACCTTCAAAATATTCAAAATGTGATGGGCCGATTAAAATAATATTTTTTATTTGTGTTTTAAATTTAGATAGAAGTTTATATGCAAATGATGCAGTCTGCCCAGAATAAATATAACCTGCATGAGGTACAATTAATGCTTTAAGATCATCTTCAATTTTAGTATCTGAAACATTACTAAGAAAGGATTCAATTAATTCATTCAATAGTTTTTTGTTGCTTGGATAAAATAAACCGCAAACTGCACAAGGCCTAATTGTTTTTTGTGTAACCATTTTACCACCTAAAATTATTCCCAAACACCCGATATTTTTTCATGACACTTATTGCATTTTCCTTTTTCAAGTCCGACAATTTTAGTGTTATATCCATTTCTAGAAATTAATAGTTCATTGCATTTTGGACAGTAAGTATTACTCCTTTGAGAATCATTAATATTGCCAATGTAAACATATTTTAGTCCAGCTTTTTTACCAATATTATATGCCCTAATAAGATCAGAATGTTTTGTTTCTAAAATATCCTCCATTTTATATTCTGGATGAAAAGCAGTAACATGCCAAGGAATATTAGAATCGATACTTGCTATGAATTCTGCAATTTTTGTAAGTTCATTATCTGAATCATTTTGATTAGGAATTAAAAGAGTTGTAATTTCAAGCCATATTCCAAGTTCATAAACTTTTTTGATATTGTTTAAAATAGGTTGAAGTTTTGCTTTGCATAGTTTTTGATAAAACTTATCATCAAATGACTTTAAATCTATATTTATTGCATCAAGATAAGGCTTTATTTTTATTAATGCTTCTTCTGATTCATATCCATTACTAACAAATACATTTTTTATACCAATACTGTGTGCGAGTTTTGCAGTATCATATGCATATTCAAAAAATATAGTTGGTTCATTGTAAGTATATGCAATACTTGGAGCATTGTATTTTTTTGCAAGTTCAACAACTTTTTTAGGTGGTAAATCATATCCAAATTTATTTACTTCAATTTCTGATAATTCTGGCTTTTTTTCTTTTAATAATTTTAAGCGCAAATCTCTTGTAACTTGAGACAAATCCCAATTCTGACAAAACTCACAACCAAAATTGCATCCAACTGTACCAATTGAAAAAATCTTGCTTTTGGGAAGAAAATGAAATAAAGGCTTTTTTTCTATTGGATCTAAATTAACAGCACTAGCTTTGCCATAAACTAAAAGATATAATTTGCCCTCTTTATTTTGTCTAACTCCACAAAGTCCTGTATGATTTAGGGGGATAATGCATTCTTGCATACATGCTAAACATTTAACTTTGCCTTCTTTTGACTTATCATCTAACAAAGATTTGTATAACCTAGCTTTATGTAAGATATCTATCATATACTAAATTTATAGTTTAAACTATAAAAAGATTAACTAATATTATAAACCAAATAGATATTTAAGGGATAAAAAAGAAGATAAATAAATTATAAAAAAGTTATAAAAAAATAATTGTGATAATGATAATTTATGCTTTGGAATTTTTGTGATCATCATCTACCATTTTTCCAATGATATCAACTTTTTTCATGCTTCTTGCTAAGTAAACAAAAGGAGTATCACTTATTGAGATTATTATTTTTAAAATATAACTTGTAATAAAAATTTCCCACATAATTTCCCATGACATTAATCCAACAAATGCAAGCAAAGTGAAAATACTATTGTCAATAAGCTGACTTATAATTGAACTTGCATTGTTTCTAAACCATAAATATTTTTTTCCATGGAATTTTTTAATTAAAGCATAAAGCCAAACATCAAATAATTGAGATATTAAATATGCAGTCAAACTAGCAAACGCTATTCTTGGAAGAAATGAAAAAATAGCTTGTAGATGTGGACTTAATAAATCAGATTCATGAGGAATAAAAAGGAGTGTAATTTGCATTAAAATAGTTGTTGAAAGTAATATAAAAAAACCAAGCCATACTGCTTTTTTTGCTTCAGCTTTGCCATAGATTTCATTTAGTATATCAGAAACTAAAAATATTGAAGAATAAATTACATTACCCATTGCAGTAACATAACCAAAAATTTGAATTGTTTTCATCACTTGGATATTAGCCAAAATTACAGACATTCCAACCCAGACAAATAACCCAGTTTTTCCAAATAATTTGTACATTAAAATACATAGAAAAAAACTTATTATTAGTTCTGTAATAAAAAGTGTTTCATTAATTAAGATCATAATAAACCCACCAAAAATAACCTAAAATTGTCATGAGCAAAAAGCTTTATAATATACTAATAAATCTTTGCTTTAATGGGATATTTAAAATTTAAAGTAGTTGCGAAAGATAAAAAAACAAAAGCAAGAATTGGAACTTTAAAATTATTGCACGGAACAATTAAAACTCCTGAATTAATGCCTGTTGCAACAAAAGCAACTGTAAAAGCTTTATCTTCTGAAGATTTAAATGAAATAGGTTCACAACTTTTAATTTGTAATACTTACCATCTAATGCTAAAGCCTACTGCAGAGATTGTTGAAAAGTTAGGAGGCCTTAATAAATATATGAATTGGAAAAAACCATTAGTAACAGATAGTGGTGGCTTTCAGGCATTTTCATTAGGTTTAGGAAAAGAGCATGGCACTGGAAAAATTGCAAAATATTTTCCAGGAAATTTAGTAAAGTTGCAACTTAGAAAAAGCGAAAAATCAACAACAAATATAACTGACAAGGGAATTGAATTTCGCTCCATATATGATAACAGCAAACATTTCTTAACACCACAAAGTTCAATAAAAATACAAGAAAAATTAGGTGCAGATATGATTTTAGTTTTAGATGAATGCACATCTCCTCTTTCAGATAAAAATTATACTTCGAAAAGTTTAGATAGAACGCATAGATGGGCAAAAGAATGTTTAGATTGTCATAAAACAAACCAAGCATTAGTTGGAATAGTTCAAGGTGGACATTGGAAAGATTTGAGAATAAAAAGTTCAAAGTTTATTGGTTCATTGCCATTTGATAGTTTAGCAATCGGTGGTTCACTTGGAAAATCAAAAAAAGATATGCATAATATTCTTGATTGGGTAATTCCCATCTTACCAGAAAATAAGCCAAGACATTTACTCGGAATTGGTGTAGTTGAAGATATATTTGAAGCAGTAGAAAGAGGAGTTGATTTATTTGATTGTGTATCTCCAACAAGAATGGCAAGAGCAGGATACGTTTATATTTCACCACCTTATGGAAATGTAAAAAACAAATATAAGTATAAAATTTCAGCAGGAAAATTTAAGTTGGATACTTTGCCATTAGATCCAAATTGTAAATGTAAAGTATGTAAAAATTATTCAAGAGCTTATGTAAATCATTTGCACACTGCAAATGAGATATTGGTACATAAATTAATTAGTTACCACAATATTAGTTTCTTCACAAATCTTATGGCAGAAATTAGACAATCAATCAGAATTGGAAAATTTTTAGAGCTCAAGAAAAAATGGGGATTGGAATAAATAAAGTGGGATAATAAAAACTAAATATAATAAATCAATAAAGATTAATCTTCTAAAAAGAATATATTTCTATAATTTATACTGTTCCTATCAAATCTCCAAAGAATGAACCAAACATTGCTCTAAAGATAAAATACATAACTACTGCAACAACTGCATAAATTGGAACATATTTTAATCCTTGTTTAATATTACCTTTTCTTATAATTGAAATTATCATAGAAGAAAAAGTTGAAATTGTAACTAGAGACATAATTGAAAATAATTTAAATCCTTCTGGATCTATTGCTACTTTACCAAATTGTAAAGGCATTGTGCTAGCTGCTCCTCCGCCCATTGCACCACTCAAAGTTCCTGCAATACTTTTAAATACCAATAATAAATTAAAGGAAAGACCAAAAAGTCCAGGAGCAATAAGCAAAACTATAGTAGTTAAAAAGATAACATAAGTTGTATTTGTAGCTGACATCTCACTTTTCAAATTTACAGTATCAATAATATCTGCATGAATTCTTTCAATTAAATCAGCAAGTGGTGCGCCACCTTTCATACCTTCAATAACTAAACCAAATGAGCGCCTCATTAAAGGTGAATCATATTTATCTGTAAATTCAATTATTGCATCCTCAACATCATAACCTGACATTACTTTTTTAGCAACTAATGAAACTTCATCAGATAATATTCCAAATTCAGGTTTTATTGCAGACCACATGGCTTTATCAAAAGACATTCCTCCCCTTAGATTTTCAGAAACATAATTCAAAAATTCAGGTAATACTTCTTCCATATTCTTTGTACGATTATAAATTATAACATCTAAATAAGAATAGATTATCATCATAATTATGCCAACAATACTAAATTGAATAACCACCCAAAGAATAACTGTCCAAATTATCAAAGCCAAACTTCCAAAGTTTTGATCAATCCACGGAAAGACATAATTCATATACAAAATGTAAGTTAAAAATAAACTCAAATAAAAAAGACCACCAAATATTTTGTAAGGTACTTCATTTATTCCTGCTTTAAGAAAGTAACTTTTAAGTTTTGGCCTAATTTTTTTAGGTACAAATGCCTTTCCAAATTCATCGAGGAAAATTAATTTCATTTTTGCTCCTTTTGATTTTATGATTTATTATTTGTCAACTTTTTATTTTTTATTTTGTTTATTGTTTATTAACTTACTAATTATATTACAATTGCCCTACAAGTCAACTGTTGGCCTAATTGATCTAAATAAACTTAAAAATAACATATCGATAAATACGAATGCACATATTGCTATAACAATAAAAGTCATGGATAATTCAAGCGACAAAAATGCGCCAATTACAACAAGCATTGTCATTCCAAGTGATGGTAAAACTACTGCCATAATCATATACATTGTTATGTAAGCATTAAGTTTTTTGTTGTATTCTTTGATTTCCAAAAGTTGTTCATCAGAAATATTTTTCATAATTGATCTAAGGCTTGTTCCAACATCAACGCCTGTTTTTAAAGACATTATAAGTTCTGCAAGTATTTTCTTGAACCTTTTTGAAGCTGAATGCTCTCTTGCATTTTCCAAAGCTTGCTCAATTGGAACCCCTGCATAAATTTCATCAACAATTTCTTTAAAGTATTTTTGCATAACACCAAATCCTCGGGATGCATCAGTTAGTGCATTAAATAAGGGTGTTCCCGATTCAATTTTAACAAGTAAATATCTTCCTGCAAACAAAACTTCCCTATCAATTTCTTTTTTTCTTTTACTTATAAGAACAGCAGGATATTGCATCATAAACATAAAACAAAGAAAATATACAACTGGAAAAATTGCAAGTAAAAAATATAACGAAGCACCAGCTTTACTAAATACAAAAAAGAAAAATACAATAAAAGACATAGACAAATAAGATGATAAGGTCATCATCTTTTTAATAAATGCTCTTGGATCTTCTTTTATGTGTGCCAGCTTCAATTGCTTTTTAAGATTTGGAAAAAGCTTCAGAAAAATATAAGGTAGCATTTTGCACCTCAAGAATCCTTACTTAATTTTCTAGCATAATATTTCCTAAACACATCTCCAACTTTGTCAACATTATTAATATTATTTTCAACAATCCATTTTAAGATAGCTATTTTTTCTTGAAGATCATTAGCAATCTGCTCTTTTGTCATACCAGTATATAACCTAAGAGTTTCAAATATTTGCTTTGGTTCATTGACATCCACAAGCTCATCTTTTGAAACATCTAATTGTTTTATTATATTTGCATCCCCAGTTGGTGTAATCTCTGCTAATTGTAATGTTCTTCTCTGACCAGTTCTTCTATTTCTATTTTGAACAAGAATCATATGCATTGCAGGTAAAACTGCTTTTGGAACATCAATTGGTGGATTAGTAAGTCTTTGAATTGTCTCTTCCACATTATTTGCGTGCAATGTTGCATAAACAGAGTGACCAGTATGCATTGCTTCAAATAAAACTTCAGCTTCTCTTTTTCTTCTAATTTCACCCATGATAATTCTATCTGGTCTCATTCTAAGAGAATTCACAACTAAATCTAACATTGTAATTTCTCCTTTGCCTTCAGGATTTGGAAGTCTTGTTTCTAATGGAACCCAATGTAAATCAGTTGGAAGAGTAATTTCTCTAGTATCTTCAATTGAAACAATACGTTGGTTAATTGGAATAAATGCGCAAACAATATTTAGCATTGATGTTTTTCCTGAACCAGTTCCACCTGAAATTAAAATGGATAATTCGTTTTGCGTAGCTAGCCACAAAAATGCAGCTGTTTCATAGTCTATTGTTTTTGCTTTAATAAAATCAGTAATAGTCCATGGCTTTTCAGCGAATTTTCTAATTGTAATAGTATTTCCTTTTGTAGAAATTGGATAAAGTGTTGAATTTACCCTATCCCCAGTTAGAAGATGTGCATCAAGAAGCGGCTTTAAAACAGTAATTTCCTTGCCAACGTCTCTACCTATCATCGTTGAATAATGCCTTATTCTATTTTCTTCAGGAATTATAATATTTGTTTTAAGCCATCCAAATCTTTTATGATAAACCCAAACTGGCTCTTTTGCAGTATTAACAGCAATTTCTTCAAGATTAGAATCTTTCAATAAAATTTCAATATCACCCATTCCTAAATTTTGCCTGATGATTTGATTCATCAATAAATCAGTAGTTTTTTTGTCGGCATTTGGAAAATATTTCTTGATTAGATAGATAATTTCTTTTTTGAACCTATCTTTAAGTTCATCTACTCCTGCTTGTTCACCAATTCCTGCATCAGTTAAATTAACTTTAGATACAAATTCATCCCTAATTTTTTGCAAAATGATATTAGTTGTGGGAGTTATATTTTGAATAGTGATATTATAGAATGAAAATCCCGTTGAACTTCTAGATATATCTACATCTACAATAGCATCATACACATTTAATTTGTATGAATCCAAATTTTTTACAATTTCATTTTCTTCTGCCATATTTGACCTTTAATATTTGTTTACCCATACCTTGCATTATTTGTTTATTTATTGTTTGTCCATCTAGGAACCTATTTTTTCATAATTGAGTTTTCCTAACTGGCCTTACAAATTCAAAATTTAAATTAGATACATGCCCTTCAGCTTTCATAATTCTTTGTCTTAGACCATTAATTTCATTAGATTTTCCTTCCGGCATTTTCTTTTTAATTTCATTGGGAATGCCTTTTATGAGTATATTTCGTTTAATTCTTCTTTCTTCAAGTAGTATTCTATGATAAGTAAAATATTTACTATAAACGAAATTAAACAGCTGTAAATCTTCAAATCCTAAATCAATTAGCTCATTGTAAATTTTGTAGATGTATTCTAATTTTTGTCTAAGGCCTTCAAAATCTCTTTGCCTTACAAAGTCTTGCAACTCAAGACAGGTTTGATACATTCTCATTTTTTTGTAAACAGCTAAAATATCAGATACTACTTTTGTTTTCTTTTGCACAAACCCAACAGGCAATTCATTGTATAGTTCGGTTATTCTATCATACAAACTTTGCATCATTTGAAATTCTTTAGCATCAATATGTTGATGTATTCTAACGAGCAATTTTAATATTTCATCATATTTCTTTTTAGTTGTCTGATCTAAATTTTCAATTAAGAATGCATCAGTACTGCTTATGATATTTTTATAAAGATTTAATGTTTCAGCACGTATTTTTGTTTTTGCTTCTAAAAATCCAGCAGGCATCTGATTGTAAATATTGACTATTTCTTCATATTCTGCAAGAGCCATATCATGTTCTCCTCTCTTTAAATAATCTTGAACGATTTTAATTTGTGAATTTATTTT
The DNA here is from genome assembly GCA_964604995.1 of uncultured Methanosarcinales archaeon. Taxonomy (GTDB): domain Archaea; phylum Nanobdellota; class Nanobdellia; order Woesearchaeales; family JABMPP01; genus JAGVYD01. Next base: position 43,364 of record CAZSAD010000008.1, on the reverse strand, counting down.
TGCAGTTTTATTTTGCATATCTAAAGTTGAAATCCTATCCAATTTTTTAGCTATTTCTCCAGAAATTTGTAAAATCCTATTCTGCAAATCAGTTTTTTTAACAAGAAATCCATCAGGCAAACTCCTATACAAATCTTCTATTTGATCATATAACTGACTTGCGCCTAAAATATTATTTTTTAAAACTAGTTCATTTGCTTTTATGAGCATTAAATTTATTTGTGCAGCTTTTGAATTCATATCATCCAATGCAAGTTTTGTTCTAAGTGTTAAAAGATCATGATGAATAAATAATACTTTATTTTGCAAATAAGTTTTTTCTTCTAAAAAACCTTCAGGTAAAGTGCCAAAAATTTCCCTTACTTTTTGATACATCTGTGTTGAAACATCAAGATTTTTTTCTTTG
>CAZSAD010000008.1:18863-42948 GCA_964604995.1 uncultured Methanosarcinales archaeon | reverse complement strand
GCTGCAATTTGAGATAGCATCAAATTTATTTTTGTAGATTTTTGGTTCAAATCAGAATAATAAATTTCTTTTTTCTTATTGATAAGTTTTTCTTGAATTTCTATAACCCTATGTTGTATTTCTGTTTTCTCATCTATAAATCCATCAGGTAGTTCACGATAAAGTGCTTCTATTTTATCATAATCATCACTTGCATCTTGTAATTTCCCTTCAACTAAAAAAGATAATGCCTCTTTTAGTAATTTATTCATTGCTTTAGTCTTGGCATCGAATTCTATTCTTGATTTTTCAGCAATGCTAAGAGCTAAATCCCTATTAAGTTTGATTAAATCTTTTTTGAGAGTTCCTTTTTTCTCCAAAAATTCCATAGGAAGCATTACATATTTTTCTTCAAGCTCTTTATACAATTCTTTTGCGGTATCAAATTTGCCTTCTTTTATGTAACTATAAATTTTTTTAAGCAACGGCTCTATATTTTCAACTTCACTTTTAACAATTTCTTTTTTTTCAATAAGTTTTTTTTCATCATAGATAGTTCTTAATAAGAAAACTATTTCCCTAATAACTTCAATAACTTTAGTTATTAGTTCAACAAATTTTGGAGTGTCTTTAGCTTTAAAATAAGCTTCTGCTTGCTCCATTAATTTATCTGTGGTCTCAATACTTTTATCAATCTTTTTTCTTGCTGCATTATCAAGTCCACATTCATCTTGAACTTCATCAGAAAGAGTTCTAACTTTTACAATAAGTTCCATATAAATTTCCTGTGCCTTATCAAATTCTTTTGTATCTTTAAATTCTACAAATTTATTTAAGATGTTACTAACTTCCAAAAGAAGAAGTGTTACATCGCGTTTTACATAAGATTCATTTTCAGTTGAATCATAATCATCAAATGCACCATCTGGATTATCTATTGAAAGATGTGTGTGCATTGCTAATTTTTTCAAATTATCAAGTTTTCTGTGAAATTCATTATTTAAAAAATCAAGCTCATCGTGTTTTTCATCATATGTTGTTTTTCTGCTCATAAATTCAACAAGCATTAAATTCATTTTTTTCTCAATTTCACTTATGCTATTTATGATATCTTGATGTTCGCTTCTAAATTCAATTGGCAATTTAGCAATTCTCTCCCTAATATCTGAAATCATAATTTTAGCTTTGTCAAATTCTTTATTTTTTATTTTATTAGGTATTTCTTTTAAAAGGGAAGAAATCTCATCAATTAATGCAAAAGGGGATATAGAAGATAATCTTTGTTTAGTTGTTCCTTCTTGATAAACAAAATAAGGAGTAGTAAATTTATATTTTATAGTAACAAGGCCTTCTTCTTCTAGAAATGATGCCCAAGCTTCAGCTGTTGACATAGTTATAGAAAGCGCTTTGCATGCATCTTCAAAACTAATTTCTTTTCTTCTTTTTATTAGTTCTAAAAGTGCATCTACCTCTGTCTTCACTATTTCTGGTACAACAGCCATGTTGCTAAACTACCTCTTTTTTAATTTGTTTGGTCACTAAAAATGATTAATATAATAAGATAACCAAACCCAAACATATCCTTCAAATATATCATACTTTATGCCACAGTAATATATAAAAGTTACTATCGAAATGGCTATAAGCTTTATAGACCAAAACAATAGACTTAAAATAACTAAATTTTAGGGACTACCAGTACTAAGATTAGTTGAAAAGTTCATGTATTCTGTTACATTGTACCTTTGGCCGTGCATAGGCTCAAGTAAAAATCTAAAAGTATTAGTTGTAATACCTGTAACATTATATAAACTAATATTTTCATTAACATTACTACCAGGACATGTTCCTGACCAGAAACAATAATCAATATAACTCATATTTACATCCTGATTTTGCAAATAAACAATGCTCTCAATGCCACAGCAACTGGATGGAGCAATATTGGTGGTAAATCTCATAAGGTAACTTGGTGCATTTTCTTCAAAACGATAAGCATGCGAATCAATCATGTAGCCTAGATAGGTAATGTTCCAAAGATGTTTATTTGATAACTGATCTGTTGTTGTATCATTGATTATATTAGTAATATTATTTCCAAACTGATTGTTAGTTTCTAAAGAGATATAAGGATCTTCAAGACCCAAAATATTGACTTTAGTTTGCATTGTTTTATTTGATTGCCAAGAAGCGATTGATGCATTAAATGTATAATTAACATTTAAACTAACAACTAAATCCCAAGGCCCACTATCTAAATCTTGAAATATGGAAAAATTGTTAATTGTGAAATTGGAATTTACCATATAAACCAAATTAGACAAATTAGAAAATTGGGATAACCTATTTGTTAGATAATTTCCATTTATCACATTGTAAGGCAATAGGGTGTCCATATCTAAATCAAAAAAAGGATTATCTTTTAAAATTACAAATCCATCAATAGGATCTTTATTAGATTGTATGATATCTACACTATTATCCTCAGAATTTACAGAATAAAAAACAAAAAAATAAGATTTTGAATTTTCCAAATAAGCATTATTATCAAATAAGAATTCTAGGTCGTGCCATTCTGTATCTCCAAATGCTTGAATAATAGATTGTGATACAATGATTGGACCAGGCACCCCACATTCTGCTTTTCTAATTTCCACAATTAAATCTCCGCTTTGTATACTGTTCCACCTAGCAGTTATTGTTAAGCTATTTAAATTTCCAGATGCGATAGGTGTAAATTTTCTAGCTAAAATATAATTGCCGCCAATTGAATACCAATCAACAGATAAATCATCATTGGGATTAATTATTGCAGGATCAACTTTAAAATTAATGTCCGGAAGGGAATTAGACCAAGATAAATTTAAAAATCTACCATAAACTGGAACAGTTTGCAAAGCACATTCAAAACTTTGTTTGTCTAATGGTTGCTTGGTAGTTTTAACATACAAAGTTAATGCATTTAGTGCATTATAGGTTACTGACCTTGAGATTCTTTCAAGATATTGAGAATTTACATCTTCAACTAATTTATCAATTCTTGTAACTCTATCTTTAGTAGTTTCCAAAGAATCCATGTTACTATAATTTTGTTGATTATTAAACCAAACAAAAAGAGTAGCAACAATTAAAATTGCAATGAGTGTAAAAAAAACTCCTTTTTTATTCCTATTCAAACTAAAATTCAAACTGCAAAATTTAAAATTTAGTTTAGAAGATTTTAGTTTAGATTTTATTATTGCCATACTCTAACCTCTGCGATATATGGCCCCCAAAATAGATTTTTATTCCCTACGCCAGATATAATCATTTTGTTTACAATTACACTTTTAGCCATACTTTGATTTATAGTTGTATGATTGTAAACTATTGAACCATTTATCCAAATATTAAAATTGTAAGTAGTGGCATAATTATTAGAAGATAAGTTACCGAGTAAAGATTCTAATTTATCCATTTTTTTATAGGTATAAAACTCGCCTGCTTGTTCAAGAATAGTATTGTCAAAAGAAGTGATGTTGCCATCTTGTTTCCAAAGCTGGATTGTATCTAAAAAAAGTTCATCATTAAGATCGTATATTTTAGTATGACTTAAAAAATTTGATAAGTCTTGCGCATACAAAATAACATTACTCTTTGGTTGATTGTGAGTATTTGATTGAAGAACTATTAGTATTCCAACAGTGATTATAACTATTGCAATTAAAGCATCCAAACTATAATAGTATCCTTGTTTATTAAGATAAATTATTTTTTTCATTTTTTAATAATTAATTAGGTAACATTAATTTTTATTTAATAAAATAATTAACAAAAATAACAACCTTTGAGTTCTTAAGAAAATACATCTATGACCATTGTCACTTGATTTCCATCGAGAACCAAAGGTTTTGTAACTCTTACTAAATTCTTTTTGTCAGTTGCTACTTTTTTATCTAATTTTCTTATAGGTTCCTTTGCTTGTGGACTTCCAATGCAGCATGTCAAATCTTCCAATGGCTCAACTGAATACTGCACCTTAAAAGAAGGCTGTTTACCATCACACAATTGTATTGCTTTTGCACTATAAAATGTACAACCATTCCAACCATCGCAAGCTGCTGTGCAAAGTGGACTTGCGGTTGTTGTACAATCAGCATTGCAATCACTAATTGTTGCATTAAGAGTTATATCAACAAAAATTGTTTGTCTAAATCCGGCTATGATATTTATTATTTGTGTTGGAGCATAACCTTCTTTTCCAGCAATTAAATCATAAGTTTGATTTCCATTCACACTCATAACAAAAGTACCATCTTCAGCTGTGAAAACTCTATAATCTATTAAAAATGAATTCCCATTCAAGGCGTAATTATAAATTAAAGGAAGTCTTTGTTTTGCTTTTACAAATGCATTACCCATAGGTGTGCCATCAGTATTAACAACTTTCCCCATAATTGTAGTTAAACAATCGCTATCTCTTTTATCAATTTTCATGCCATCATTTATTGGACATAAAATATTTTCACCATCACAAAAATCAGTGCTATTATCACAATCATTATCTAATCCATCATAACAAGAACTAGTTGGATTTACTCCCACACAATTTCCAAGATAATCACAAGTTTCATGTCCGCCTATTGTTGCAAGATCATTGCAAACACCATTTGCTGCACATTGGTCTGGTTTTGAACAGCAAAGTCCATTTGGTGCTAAGATTTCACCAAATGATACATTAGTTGCAAAATATTCTCCAGCATTATTGCCACAGCATTCATCAATTGGCTGGGAAATAATTCCTGTATCTGGATTAGTTAAATTAGTATTGCCTTTTGCATTGCCATATCCTCCAAAAGGTGCAGTTCTCTCACCGCTTGTTGCCCAAGTGTAATTATAATAAGAGCAACAAGATGTAGAATCTGCTGAATTGCATGTTGCACTTTCATCTAAATCAGTGGGGCATGCTACAACTTGATTACTAGAACAATACGATAAAGCGCATACTCCATCAGGTGAACATTGTGTGCCATTATTATAATTAGCAACTGATTGTGCATCAGTATCGTTTTCACATTGCACAACACTAAATATATCAGTTGGCATCAAAGAAGTTGTCATCCAATTATTTTGTGTAAGCCAACCGGTGTAAGTTTTTACAAAACTAATATTATATGCCCCAACATAACTGCTATTGCAGTCCGGTTCAAAATAATAAGTAGCAAATGCTTTTTGATTGTTGGTAATATTTTTATTAAATGACCAATAATAAGTATCCCTATTTCCAAAATAAGATGATTGCGCACATGCATCGGAACCTGTTTGTGAATTGTTTAACCAGCATCCAAATAAAAATGTCCAATTTGGAGAGCTAAAAAATGATAAATCTTGTGAATAAATTGTTGTTAAATTTATACTTAAAATATGATTTATAGAAACTATTTGCGGTGAAGTATCATTTAAATCTTGAATTTGTGCTGCGGTGTTTTGAGTATCTACTTGTGTGCAACTTCCATTTCCAATATTTTTATTGTAACTAGGATTATTGTTTGGTCTTGTCCAATCCATCGAAGTTGTGCCATTGCAAACTCTATTACCTAAGCATCTGATATAATTTCTTCCCCTGTCAGAAGAAGTATTCATTAATCCACCTTCATTTAATGAGCCTGAACTTATATCATTTAATGCATTATTTTTAATGCAATAACCATCACCATCAATATCTGATTGGTCAAAGCATTGATAAAATTGACTGCCACCTGAGCAAATGCCATAAACATTTCCATCATAAGCAATTGCGCCGCAAACATCTAAATTATATTTACTAGTAGATACATCATCTGCAGTTCCATCGCATTTAGCGCAAATGCCTGGATTTGCAATAGAAATTATTCCATTGTAATCTTGATCAACACAATAATATCCTGTATCACAATCAATAAGTGGATCTACACATAAACTTCCAGATTGACCTTTAGTCCAATTGCCATCATTGCAAACTGCAAATTGATTATTTGCACCAACTACACCATTATATCCTGTTTCATAACATACCTCCCAAATAGGATCCACACAATCTGTTGGATTAGTGCAACAAGATTTTGTATTTATTACAACACAATTTTCATCTGTGCAAGGATTGCATGAATTTAGTGGATAAACTGTGATATTATAATGACATGAATTAGCAGATTCTTTAGGATCATCACCGCAGCATATATTAGTTTCTCCAGATAGCCAATCGAATCCGTAGTGAGAACAACAGTTTGGAGCACTTGCACCATTGCACTGGATAGTATCATCTAAATCAGTTGGACAAGCTGTATATTCTTCACTTAAATTACAATATGATTGAGAACATCCAAGTCCTGGAGCGCATACTCCTGAGGATATGGAATTTGCAATTGCTTGTGCATCAGTATTATCTTCACATTGTACAACTTTAAATTGAGAAGATAAAAAAGTTTCACTTGTCATCCAATTATTTTGTACAAGCCAACCAGTATAAACCCTACTATAATTTATAGAATATGCACCAAGATAAGAAAAACTACAATTAGGTTCAAAATAATAATTTACTAGAGCTTGTTTATTATTTATTATATCTACTGCCCCAGAAAATAAATAAACATTATTAGGATTATTAATAGAAGATTGAGAGCAACCTATTGAACCAGTTTTAGTGGTGTTAAGCCAGCATCCGAATAAGAATAACCAATTAGGAAGTTTAGAATATAGTGGATCTACTTTATAATCTGCTGTCAAAATAATTTTCAAACTGTCATATAATGAGATTTTTCCAGAAGTAATATCATCTGAATCTACTAAAGTTGTAACAACTGGGTTAGTATTTATCTGAACACAACTTCCGTTCCCAATATCAGTTTTAAAATTAGGATTAGTTGACTGTGTCCAGTCCATATTAGTTGTTCCATTGCAAACTCTATCCCCCGCACATCTTATATAATTTCTACCTTGGTCACCAAAAACAGTCATAAGACCTGCACCAATTGGATTGTATTGAGTAATATCACTCAATGCATTATTTTTAATGCAATAACCATCACCATCTGTGTTTGATTGGTCAAAACAAGGATATGTTTGTCCCATGCCATTGCAAATTCCCCAGACACTTCCATCAGATGCAATTGCACCACAGACATCAAGATTTTTTTTATTGGAATTAGGAATACTTGCTGTTCCATCACAACTACCACAAATTCCTAAATCTTTAGGTGGTAAAATCGTGCCATTGTAATCATAATCTACACAATATAAACTAGATTTGCAATCATTAGTTGCATTTGTACAATTGTATCCAGATGTTCCTTTATTCCAGGTTCCAGCATTGCAAACTGCATAATAACCTAGTTCTCCAATCTGGCCAGAATAACCATTATTATAACAAGAATTAGTATAAGGATCAAAGCAATCATTAGAATTATAACAACAACCTTGATTAGCTATCACATTGCATTGAGTATCTGTGCATGGACTGCACCCAGATGCATAATCAAGTGCGTTAACTTTACAAGAAATAATATTTTCATTTGGTTCATTACCACAACAACTATTTGTTGTTGCACCAAAAGAATAAGGGTCTCGTGTACTAATTCCCGCCCAACCTCCAGCTTCCCAAGCAGCAGGGGAAGCACAGCAATCTTCATCCTCAGTATCGCATGCAAATTGTGTTAATGAATAAGTTGTGGGTGCACTGCATCCAGCAGTTTGCCAATCACCATATTGTTCTGGACAATATCCATCTAAAACCCCACAACAAAGATCATAACTTGCACAAATTTCAACGCCATTGCATGCGGTGCAAGTTGATAAAGGTCCTGCTAAACTAATTTTTAAAGTTATAAGAGATAAAATTGTAAAAAAGAACATTAATACAACTAATTTAATTATATTCAAACTAGCTCCTCTTTTTATTCCCAAAAAACCCACCATTCTACTATTTGCATTTACATGATAAACAGGGTATAAAAACTTTACTGTAAAATTGCTATAAAAATACCAGAATCCCTTTATTAAAATAAAAAGACAATGATATAAAAATATAATAAAAGGATAATAGAAAAATAATAAAAAATGATATTTAAAATATTAAAATTGAATTATCCTTGCAAATTACTATCTGATTCTGAGATAGATTTTATTATTTTAAATTCGTCCCTATTTTTTATTTTAGGTTCACCAAGAAAATTAAAAGTAAAAAGTTTGTATTCTTCACTATTATAATCAGCATTTTCCAAATCTTTTTTACTCATTAAACTAAGTTTTAGTTTTTTTTCTGAATCTTCATTAGTTATTGCATCTTCTAATTCCACCATTATGACCCCTTGATACTTTCTAAAACATATTAATATGAATTGATAGATGAATTGAAGTAACATAATATTTAAAGCTTTCGCGTTTTTGATTTGTTACTTAAAGATGGGTAACTTTAAAAAAATTATAAAATAAATTCCGTTAGGTACTCATTTGTAGATTTATATTGATTTATAGAATAAACTATTTAAATGAAGTAAACAAAATGAATTGATATGAAACTAGAAAATGCAAAAGGAACAAGGGATTTTCTTCCAGAAGATAAAATACTAAGAGAAAAAATAATTAGTAACCTAAAAGAAGTCTTTGAACTTTTTGGATATTCACCAATTGAAACTCCTGCACTTGAAAGATTTGAAGTTTTATCATCAAAATATACTGGAGGAGCAGAAATTTTAAAAGAGACATTTAAGTTAAAAGACCAAGGCAATCGTGACCTTGGATTAAGATATGATTTAACTGTTCCATTTGCAAGAGTAATTGGACAAAATCCAACTTTGAAAATGCCATTCAAAAGATACCAAATAGAAAAAGTTTGGCGTGATGGTCCGGTAAATTTAGGTAGATACAGAGAATTCTTACAAGCAGATATTGATGTAATTGGCCTAAAGACAATGGCAATTGATGCTGAAATGGTTGAAATAGCAAAAGTTGTCTTCGAAAAATTAACAATTGATGTTACAATAAAAGTGAACAGCAGGAAAATATTAAATGCAATTATGGACTATGCTGGAATTGAAAAAAATAAACATGAAGTTTCAATATTATCTTTGGATAAGTTAGATAAAGTTGGTATAGATGGAGTTAGAAAAGAATTAATAGACAATGCAAAAATAAGTGATGAACAAATTGAAAAATTAGTTTCCATTATTTCAATTACTGGAAAAAATGAACAAAAATTGATTTCTTTGAAAATGAAATTAACTGGAATAGATGCACAAGAAGGATTAAAAGAGATGGAAGAATTATTGTCTTATGTTGAATATGAAAATGTTATTTTTGATTTGACACTTGCAAGAGGATTGTCATATTATACTGGAACAGTTTTTGAAGCTGTGCCAAATGAAAGTATAATAAAAAGTTCAGTTTGTGGTGGCGGAAGATATGATAAAATGATTGGCAATCTTTTAAATCAAGAAAAAGAATATCCTGCAATTGGAATAAGTTTTGGTGTTGACAGGATAATGGATATTTTAAGTAGAAAAGAAGAACAGAAAAAAAGCGTCACACAAATCTATATTATTCCAATTAAAACTTACAAACAAAGTTTAGATGTTGCAAGAAAATTAAGAAAAGTAGGAATCAAAGTAGATATTGATATGCAAGGCAAAGGCCCATCAAAAAATTTAGATTATGCAAATGTTCAAAAAATCCCCCATGTAATTTTTATTGGTGAAACTGAATTGGAAGCAAATAAATTCAAACTCAAAGATATGAAAACCGGAGAAGAAAAACTGCTTTCTGTTAATGAAATAATACATGAAATTAATTCTATAAAAGAATAATTTTCAAATAAAATTGATTTTCTTTTGAAAAAGATTTTAGGAAATTATCCAATAAATTAGATAGAGCTAAATATTCCTTTTATTTAGATATCATTTTTATTTAGATATTACTTTTGAACTTTGATTTATTATTTTAGATAGATTATCTAAACTAGTATCATTTATTTCTTTTTGATTTTCTGTTAATCCACAAATCAAAACAGCTTCAATATTTTTAGGTACATCCCCCATTAATTTAACTAATTCTTCAGTCGTAATAATGCCTTGGAAAAATTGACCACTAGCCTTTAATTCATCCATTGGTAAAACATCTAAGTCTATATCAATAACTGCATTTTTTTTAAGAGAGTTAAAATTAGTATTTTTGTAATCCTTGAAAATTATATGCACTCCTTCATAATACTCTTCAAAATTTTCAACTGATTTATTGTTTTTTAAAAGAGATTTGTATTTTTTAAAATAAGACCAGTCAACGGGACTATTTGGAGTGCCCACATAAATTTCTGTTTTATCCAATGCTGCAATATTTGAAAATTTTGGTAGAAGTTCCGACATTATAATTGGATCTGGACCGATTATAACTGCATTACCATATTGTTTTTTTAGATACAATGCAAACCCTACCCAATTACCACAATAAATTTTTGAAATAAACTTACCGATGTTTTTTTGGTTTAATGGTGAATTTGAAGGTTCTAATTTTAAATCCGTGTGATTGTCAAATAAAACTAAAGATGTTTTTTCCCTATCTGAAACTAGTCCTTTTTGTTTAAGTAACTCAATATAATCTAAACTTTCATGATGATAAGTACCTTCTCTTCCAAGTATTATTGTTCTTCCAGAAATCTCATTTTTTAAGTAATCTTCTAAAGGAATAATATTTTCACCATTGTAAAAATTAGAATTTTTAAAATAATCTACTGCTACATTCATTTGAGGTACATAAATTAGGTTAATCTTTGATTCCCCATTATTAAATCCTGCAATTTTAGCCATAACCCTGTAAAAGAGCAGGGTTTTAAAAAGCTTAACATTTTTGCCATTGAATAATGGTAACAAATCATAGTTTTTTAGCGAATTATAGTTTTAACAGTTAATTTAAATTCAAAAAGATATCCTTTTAGAAACATTTATATGTTATTTAGTATAAAGATTGATTAGATTAATTATGCCAAGAACAAAACCAAATAGAATAATACCTGCTGCCCCAGTTGGAAGAATACTTATTTCAGCTGGTGCTAAAAGAGCAAGTGCGAATGCAATTGAAGCTTTAGCAGATATTCTAGAGGAAAAAGCAACAGATATCGGCAATCGTGCAATAGAGATTGCAAAACATGCTGGAAGAAAAACAATTCACGAAAAAGATATTAAACTTGCAGTAAAGAAATAAATAGAAATAACTGATATTTTAAATAATCAATTAAATAAATAATGTAAATTAAACAGATGGTTCCATTTCTTTTTTCTTCAGAACAATTTCAATTGTTGAAACTCTAACATTTTTTCCTTCTTTATTTTGAAATTCTTCACTATTAATTATTATTTCTTTTAATTCGACTTGTGATGTTAGAAACCTTTTTGATGCGACTTCAACAACATCAACTGCCCGACTAATAAATTTTCCCCTTGCTTTAATTATTACTTCAGGAGCATTTTTAGTTGTAAACTGCATTACAACACCAGTTACATAATTCATAAAAGGCTTACCGCCAATAAAAATGGAGTTGTCGCTTGTCATCTTTTCTTCTCTGAAATAAGAGTTGATAAATGCTTTACTGTTTTATCAGTCCCTCTTAAATTGAATCTTTTGTATTTAAGGTATAAAAAGCTTTGCGAAAAAATAGTAAGTACACAAAAATGAGTAAGCAATATGTAAATGAAAATTATTTAAGTTACTTCAAAAAATTTATAAAAATTTATATAATGGCAAACCCAAATAAAGATCATGACCAAGAAAATATTAGTTAAAAAGATAGTTATTACAATTGCAGGAATGCCAGGTTCAGGAAAAACAACAATAGCCAAATCTTTGTGCAAAGAGTTTCACTTAAACTACCACACAATAGGTGGGATTATGCGAAAAATGGCTAATGCTAGAAAAATTAGTGTAACAGAAATAAACAAACTTGGTGAAACCAATAAAAATATTGATAAAGAAGTTGATGAAAAGCAAATTAAGCTCGGTAAAAGAGCAACTAGGGCAGTTATCGATAGCAGATTAGGATTTCATTTTATTCCAAATTCCATTAAAATTTTAGTAACATGTAAACCAAAAATAGCTGCAAAAAGAGTTTTCTCTCAAAAAAGAAATTATGAAAAATATCACACATATAAACAAGCATTAAATTACCTTAATTCAAGAAAAAAATCAGAACAGAAACGTTACATGAAATATTATAGGGTAGATGTGAATGACAAAAAAAAGTATGATATTATTTATGACACTAGTAAAGATACAATTCCACAAACAAAAAAGAAAATTGTAAAGATTGTAAGAAAAATGATAAAGTGATGATAAAATGAAATATAAGATTGTTCCATTAAACTTAAGGCAAAAAGATAAAAGAGGAAAAGTTTTTGATTTCTTTCTAAAAGATAAAAAACACTTTCTGTTTTTCTTCACCAAAAAAGGGAAGTTAAGAGCAGCACATTATCATCTTGGAAAATCTAAGTCAAAAAATCCAGAGAATCTTTTTCTAGTGAGTGGAAAAATTAAATTTTTTTTTAAGGATATGAAAACTGGAAAAGAAGAGATAGTAATTGTTTCAGACCCCTCATGGATAAGAATTTGGCCAAAAGTGTACCATGAACTTCACGCCTTGACAGATTATATTCTTTTTGAACCAAACAATGAAGATTTTGTTGCTAAAGATGTGATTTGGCCTTATGATAAAAATGGAAAGGGTAAAAACAAGAAATAAGTAGATAAAGAGATAAAACAATGAAATTTAAAATAACTCCTTTAAAATTAATTAAAAATGAAAAAAGAGGAAATGTTTTTGAATTTAATTTATCTAAAAAAAAGAATTTCTTATTTTTGTCAATTAAAAAAGGATATACCAGGGGAGATCATTATCATCTTGGCAAAAGCAAAAATCCTGAAAATTTATTTTTGATATCTGGTAAAGTAAGAATTATTTTCTCAAATCCTAATGGGAAAAACAAAAAGATAATATTAGTAAAAAAACCAAGTCGCATTCAAATTTGGCCACATACCTTCCATTCATTTCTTGCCATAAAAGATACTTGGTTATTTGAAGCAAATGAAAAAAAAGTTAGTTCTTTAGACACAATTAAAACTGATGAATAACCTTTTAAATAAGAAGAAACTCTGATATAAAATGACAAATATACTTTTAATTGGATGTGGTGCAAGAGAGCATGCAATAGCACAAGCAATAGTTAAAAGCCCAACAAAAGTTAGATTATATTCTATAATGGCTTGGAAAAATCCAGGCATAATACAATTATGTGAAGAATATATTATTGCAAAGTATAATGATTTTTCAGCATTAGAATTGTTTGTTGATAAAATAAAACCTAAATTTTGTGTTGTTGGACCGGAAACACCTTTGTTTGAAGGAGTTGTAGATTTCTTATCTCAAAAAGGAATTTCATCAATTGGCCCAACAAAAAAATTGGCTCAGCTAGAAACAAGTAAATCATTTACAAGAAATTTAATGCAAAAATATAATATACCCGGTCTTCCAAAATTTCATGTTTTTGATTCCATTGATGGAATAGATGAATTTTTAGATATACTTTCTGAGCAAGAAAAAGAATTTGTAATAAAGCCAGATGGATTAACTGGTGGCAAAGGAGTTAAAGTTCAAGGAGACCATCTAAAAGACAAACAAGATGCAATTGATTATTGCAAAGAAATTTTGCAGCATGGACCATTAGTGATAGAAGAAAAATTAGATGGTGAAGAATTTAGTTTGCAATGTTTTACAGATGGTATAACTGTTATTCCAACTCCCGCAGCGCAAGATCACAAAAGAGCTTTTGCTAATGACCTTGGGCCAAATACTGGTGGTATGGGAAGTTATAGTGATGCTAATCACTACTTATCATTTTTACATGAAGAACATATTAAAGAAGCAATTGAAATTACAAAAAAAGTAGCAAATGCTATCTATAAAGAAACCGCAGAATATTACAAAGGAATAATGTATGGTGGATTTATGGTCACAAGAGAAGGAGTAAAATTAATAGAATACAATGCTCGGTTTGGAGATCCTGAAACAATGAATGTTTTACCCATAATGATAACTGATTTTGTAGAAGTGTGCATTGCAATCATTGAACAAAAATTAAATGAAATTGAAATTTTATTTGAAAAAAAAGCAACTGTATGCAAATACGCTGTGCCAAACGGTTACCCTAATAATCCTGAAAAAGGAAAAATTATTTCGTTTGATAAAAATCTTTTGAAGATGCATGGACTCAAAATTTATTATGCATCAGTTGAAGAGGCAAAATCAGACTCTAAAAATGAAAATTTAACCATGCTTGGTTCAAGAGCAGTTGCATTTGTTGGAATAGATAATACAATTGAAAAAGCTGAAAAAATTGCTGAAGATGCAATTTCTAAATTAGTGGGCCCTGCGTTTTATAGAAAAGATATTGGGACAAAAAAACTTTTAAGAAAAAGAATTGAACATATGGAAAAGGTAAGAGGGTATGGGCAAGAAAATTAAAAAAGAAATAAGAGAGAAATTTTTAGCTCAAAGAAATATTTTAAATGAAAAACAAATACAAGAATTAAGCTTGCAAATTAAAAGAAATTTATATTCTATGCAACAGTTCAAAACTTCAAAAACAATTCTCATTTATACTTCTAAAGGAAGTGAAGTTTGTACACATGAAATAATGAAAGAAATTTTAAATGGAAAATTAAAAGAGAAGAAAATCTGTGTTCCGCATACTACTAAAGAAAAAATTATCCCTTCTTTAATTGAAAATTTTGATGAATTAAAACTTGGAATGTTTAATATTTTAGAGCCAAAAGTAATTATTGAAGTTCCAAAAGATAAAATAGATTTAATAATAATACCTGGAGTTGCATTTGATAAAAAGGGGAATAGAATAGGATACGGCAAAGGTTATTTTGATAAATTTTTAAGATGGATTAATTGTCCAAAAGTAGGCCTGGGTTTTGAGATACAAATTTCAAGTGAAATTTTACCCCAAGGTAAAAGTGATGTTGCACTTGATTTTATTGTCACAGAAAAAAAGATTATCCCTTGTAAAAAATAATATTTTCTAAATTTACCAAGCTTTATTAATAAGAAAATCTAAAAATAAATTTATGGGGAAAAAGAATATTTTTGTGATATCAGTTAGTGCAATAATAATTGCAGCATTTCTCTGGGCTTTTGAAGGAATAGTATTAATGCCAA
Organism: uncultured Methanosarcinales archaeon; assembly: GCA_964604995.1. Lineage (GTDB taxonomy): Archaea > Nanobdellota > Nanobdellia > Woesearchaeales > JABMPP01 > JAGVYD01. Next base: position 27,749 of record CAZSAD010000008.1, on the reverse strand, counting down.
ATTTATTTAGTTTGCCAATAACATTAATTGTTTTTATGGTTCACTTTTTAGGTTTTATAATTTTAAACTTATTTTTCTTTAATAGGGTGTATAAAATAAAGAATTTAGTAACTGAAGATTTTGTTGCTTTATTTCTAACATCATTTTTTGGAGGAGTAATTGGAACACTTACAATTGTAAAAGCATTATCTTTATTGCAGTTTAAAGCATTGTCAATAGTTTTGCTTTTACAAAAACTCCAACCAATTTTCGTAATACTTTTAGCAATAGTTATCTTAAAAGAAAAAACTGGGAAAAACTTTGCATTATGGGCAACAATTGGAGTTATAGCAAGTTATTTTCTAACTTTTGGATTTAATCTGCCAAATGTCAATGCAGACAAAAATACAATTATTGCAGCATTGCTTGCAGTCTTAGCAGCATTTTCTTTTGCAGTTGGAACCGTTTTTGGAAAAAAGATAGCAACTAAATTGGATTTTGTTACTGTAACTTATTACAGATATGGGATTACTTCATTACTAATGTTTTTTTACTTAATTTTTAATTACCCTAAATTACTGTTGATATTAAATTTAAGCTCAAAAATTTGGATGATATTTTGGATAATACCTTTAACAACTGGAATTGGTGCAATGTTCCTTTATTTTTATGGCCTAAAAAATGTCAATGCTACAGTTTCAACAATATGTGAATTATTTTTCCCAATTTCTGCACTGTTTTTGGATTATTTAGTTAATGGTATTATATTATCACCAATTCAAATAATTAGTGCAGCTGTTATGATATTTGCAGTAACAATGCTTATTTTTCAACATCAAAATTACAAGAAAACAAAAGCTAAAGCAAATGCACGCTAATTTTATTAAAACATTGTAAAGTTATTAGAATTTATGTTTTATTTAAGTTTTTTATATTTTAAAATTATGACTGTATTAATTACCTAATTATTACTATAACAGTTAAACCCTGCTCACATAAAATATATGTCTTCAAAAATATAAACTATCTGTTAGTTTAAGACGATTTTATAAATAGTTTATACCACCACCTTTTCTTATTATTACCTGAAAAAATTCGTGCAGATAAAGCAAATATCACACCTAATGAAGAAAAGGATAAATAAGAATATATTGAAAAATTAAAAGTAATAATTAAAATGAACAGATTGAAGAAAAAACTTATTAATCCAGCACCTGATCCTAATGATATTAATAAATCTCCCAAAAAAACTTTTTCCTTTAAAATTAAAATACCTCCAATTAGTATTGCAATGCAACCAAAAGAAGCAACAATCATCACCAAAATAAATAAAGTATTTATAAAAGTAAAATTAGCATATTTTAAGACAGTATCTTCTATTTTAATCCAATCTGAAACACCCGTAGTCCCTGATAGGAACAAGAATAGGGAGGAGATTACTGCAAGCCAAAAAGCAATTACATTCCTTTTTCTGATTTTACGAACCATGAATCTTATTAAATGTCCCGACATATTTAAGTTATGCTTTATTGATAATTATCACCCAAAACTATATATTCTTAAGTAACTTTAATATATCAATATGCAAAAACAAAGTACACCAAGAATATTAATGTTTATTTTTATAATCCTTGCAGTTATTATTTTATTTGGGATTGCTTTAGGTTTTCTCTATTCATCCCTGCCAGAGCATCATCCACAGAAAGATAAACAATCTTGCGAAAGCGTTGGCGGGCAATGGTCGGATGAGCAAAAAATTTGTCTTTTGTCATATAAAGAAACTGGTGAAATATGTACTGATGGGTGGCAATGCATAAGTGGAGTTTGTTTTCCACCAACATTAACTGAAGAACAAAAGACCAATCTTTCCAAAGGTCCATTGGAAAATATAGTTGGAACTTGTTATCCTAATGATTTAGTTACAGGTTGTGTCAAACAAGTAATTATGGGAACGATTTCAAGGGGATCCATGTGTCTAGATGATTAATTAAAAATTATAATTATTAAAAAAGAAGGATATTACCATTTTATAAACCAAGATTCTTGAATATAAACAAGTATTTTAATAGGGTATAGTAATTATAACAATTATTAAATATAATAATTACTAAATATTGTTACTACTTAGCAAAGATTAATAAATAGAGAGTACTAACTTAAACCATACATGTCAGTCAAAGTGTATTAATCAATACAAAATCAAAATTATTAATAGGTGAAATAATACATGCCAGAAGATTTCGAAATGAGGATACAAAAAGCATTGGATGAATTAAGAAAAGGTAATTTTATTATTATGACTGATGAAAATCGCGAAAAGGAAGCAGACCTTGTGTATGCTGCAAAGTTTTCTACAGAGGAAAAAGTCTCTGAGTTTTTACATTATGTTGGTGCAGGAGGATTGTTTTGTGTTGCAATGACTCCTGAGCAGATTGAAAGTTTAAAAATTCCATGGCATGATCCTAATTCAACAAACCCTAGTAAAACAAATTTTACCAAATCTGTTGATCCCTTAAAGGGCACAGGTATAAATGCATATGACAGAAACACTGTTGTAAAATATTTAATTGATGCTGCTTATACTAAATTAAAAATAGGAAAAGGCCACACTTTCCCTCTTCGAGCAGATCCATCTGGAGTTTTTGGAAGATCGGGTCATACTGAAGGATCAATTGACATTGTGAAATTTGCAGAAATAGAACCACTCGGTGCAGTTATACAAGAAATATTTTATACAGGAAATAACAAAGAGAAATGGGGGAAAGTGCTTTGGGCAGATAGCTTACAAAAATTTGCTAATAAAATGAGTATTCCTGTTGTTTCAATAGATGATGTTTATGAATTCAAAAGAAAACATTATAATGCAACTAATTCCCCTTAAAAATTATATAATAACTACCTAATTAAATTTCTTAATAAATTCTCTAATAAATTTCTTCTTTAAATAATAAAATAAAAAACAATAAAACATTTAAATCTTATTGTTATTTTGTTTTAATTGGGTGGTAACTATCACAACTGACAAAGCAAATAATCCAATAAACAACTCAAATTCTTTTATGGAAGATTTAAAGAAAAAAGATCCACAGATAGCACAGTTTATGGAAAATGAACTTATAAGAATAAGACATGGTGTTGAACTTATTCCCTCTGAAAATTTTGTTTCATTGGCTGTTTTGCAAGCAATGTCATCTGTCTTTACAAATAAATATAGTGAAGGCTATCCTCACAAAAGATATTATGGTGGAAATGAATATGTAGATATGGTTGAAGATTTGGCAATTCAAAGAGCAAAAGAACTTTTTGGAGCTGAGCATGTAAATGTACAACCTTATTCAGGAAGCCCTGCAAATTTAGCTTGCTTTTTTGCGTTTATGAATCCTGGCGATACTTTTATGGGCTTAGATTTATCATGCGGCGGACATTTAACTCATGGAAGTCCTGTGAATTTTTCTGGCAAATGGTTTAAAATACAAAGTTATGGTGTTGAAAAAGAAACTGAACTAATTAATATGGATGAGATTAGAAAACAAGCAAAAGAAATAAAACCAAAAATGATAATTTCAGGTTTAACTGCTTATCCAAGAAAACTTGATTTCAAAGCTTTCCAAGAAATTGCAGATGAAATTGGTGCAATTCATATGGCAGACATATCACATATTTCTGGCCTTATTGTTTCTGGAGTGCATGAAAGTCCAATACCTTATGCAGATGTTGTAACAACAACAACTCATAAAACACTGCGTGGACCAAGAGGTGCAATGATTATGTGCAAAGAAAAACATGCAAAAGCAATAGATAAAGCAATTTTTCCAGGATTGCAAGGAGGTCCGCATGAACATATTATTGCTGCAAAAGCAGTTGCATTTGGTGAAGCTTTGCAACCCGAATTCAAAGATTATGGCAGACAAATTGTAAAAAATGCAAAAGCTATGGCAGATGAACTTATGAAAAAAGGAGTAAAACTTGTTACTGATGGAACTGATAATCATTTAATGGTTATTGATTTAACAAAAAGTATGGGAAGAAATCTTATTGGAAAAGGAAAAGATGTTCAATTAGCTTTAGAAGATGCAGGAATTTATACGAACAAGAATACCATTCCTTATGAACCCGCAAGCCCATTTAATCCGTCTGGAATAAGAATTGGAACCCCTGCTATTACAACTCGAGGATTTAAAGAGAGTGAGATGAAAGTAATAGCCGAAGGAATTGCACAAGTAATTGCAGGCTATGAAAATAAAGCAGTTATTGAAAAAGTCAACCAAGAGATACTTGAACTTTGCAGCGGCTTTGAGCTTTATCCAGGACTTGATGTTTTACAGATGAAATAATGATATTTAATATTATTTCCCAATTTTTTATTTTAGTTAATTTTATTTTTGTTAAATTTTAATTAGTTATTTCTAAAAAATTTCATTAGCTTTTTATTGTAAAATATTTTCTTTAAATTTATGGGACAATTAACAATAGAAGCAAAAAAAGCACTTGAAAAGCAAGCTTACATAGTTGTAGGGGGCCATAGTGCTGTTAAAGTTTGTGGCTGGACCAAAAACATGCTTCGAGGAGAAGGTGGCTGCTACAAATTCAAATTTTATGGAATAAGAAGCCATCAATGCTTGCAAATGACAACCAGTATTAGCTGCGCTAATAGATGTACCTTTTGCTGGAGAGATTACAAAGCGCCAGTAAGTAAAGAATGGAAATGGGATATTGATGAACCAGATTTTATAATTGAAAATTCTCTTAAAGCCCAGAAAAAATTATTAACAGGTTTTGGTGGAAATCCTAAAACAAAAAAATCTATTTTTGAACAAAGCAAGAATCCAGCGCATGTTGCATTATCTTTAACTGGCGAACCAATAACTTATCCAAAATTTAATGAATTAATAAAAAAGTTTCATGAAAAAAGAATTTCGACTTTTGTTGTGACAAATGCTCAGTATCCGGATGCAATAAAAAATTTAGTAACTGTAACACAATTATACCTAAGTGTAGATGCACCAGATAAAGAAACTCTAAAAAAAGTTGATGTTCCCTTATTTTCAGATTATTGGGAAAGACTAAATCAAAGTTTAGAGTATTGTAAAGAAAAAAAATACAGAACAGCAGTTAGATTAACATGTGTAAAAGATATTAACATGAAAAATTTAGAAGGTTACAAAGATTTAATTTTAAAAGGTAATCCCGATTTTATTGAAATAAAAGGATATATGCATGTTGGCGCATCAAGGCAAAGATTAAATCGTGAAAATATGCCAAACCATATTGAAGTAAAAGAATTTGGCCTAAAACTTCTTAAATGTTTACCGAACTATGTTTATGAATCAGAGCATATTCCATCGAGAGTAATCTTGCTTACAAAAAAGAAATGGCATAAAAAAACATGGATAGATTATAATAAATTTTTTGAACTTGTAAATATTGCCTCAAAAGACAACAAACCAAAAAAACAATATCCTAAAAACCTTAATGCGAATTTGTATGCCCTAAAACCTGGCAAAGCACCGGAAAAAAAGAAAGATAATGAAATGGGTTTAGATTAAAATAAATTTTAAAATAAAAAATAGATTATAAAATAGATTTTCTTAAAATATATTTTAATTGTTAATCAAACCCGTGCATCTCCAATTTATTTCTGACGTTTTTGTTTCTACATTGATAACGCATGCAGGATTGCATCCTTGTTTTGTAGTATTAAGATTAATCCAATATGTTCCTGTTCCTTCGTTGCAAAAATAAGTTTTTTCACATTGTGTGGATGGAAGTTCGCATTGAGGAACTGAATTGTAGCAATTTGGATTACAATATTGCCCATTTTGTGAATAACCTTCTGGACAATTACAGCTAACAATTAAATTATTGCCACATTCTGAAGATTTTGCAATATTTATCGCTTCTGTTAATGTCAAATAATTTCCTTTTTGATCTGAACATGTATCCAAGGGTTTATCAGGTAAACATTCTCCCTGAGTGTAACTCACAACTTTCATAGCTGCACAAGCTGAACATCCATTGCCAAATGTTTGATAAGTTATTTGTCCAGCATTGAGTACAATTTCCCCGCATACAGGATTATAATCCATAGTGCAGGCAATATTCAAACTTTCTTGTTGTGTGCAAATATGTTTATTTTTATTTTCAACTACTATCTGCGTAGTGCAATTTTCTTCCCATGGCCTTAAACATTTTTGTTTTTCTTCACACCACAAATAACCAGCTGAACCAATACATCCGTGAGAATCTTTATCTCCGCCAACAATTGGTTCTGTTTTGTTTTCAAGTTGATCATTATTTAAAATTTCTTGTTTTGTACAACCAGAAAAAATAATACTAAACAATAATAAACTAAATACCAACAATAATCCTAAAAATACTCCTGAAATTAAATTTATTTGATTTTTTATAGTGGGTTTTTTCATTTTCTCACCTTTTAAGATTTTTATAAATTAATTAAAAATAATAGATATTCACATAAACTCCGATATTATTTTCGCACCAAGTTTAGCTGTTATTTCATTTAAATCTTTAGATGGCATAAATTCTGCAACATCTAACATTTTAACATTTCGAATATTTCTTAATCTTTGCATAAAATAAATAATTTCTCTAGGTGTCAATCCTCCAACTTCAGATGTTTCAACACCTGGCGCAAAAGCAGGATCAATAACATCCATATCGACTGAGATATAAACTGCTTGCCATCTTACTGCATTTTCCATGACTGTATCACAAAACTCATTTAAAGAATTATCCTGCAAATATTTCATTGGAAAATACTTTATTCTATTAGCTTTCAAAAATGCCATCTCTTCAGGAGTTGTTGCACGAATTCCAATCATTATTATATTTTCAGGCCTTACAATTTTTTTATTTACAAGTTTTCTTATCCAATCTTCATCTTCATCTACAACTTCTCTGCAATCAGGATGCGCATCGAAAAGTATCAACCCAACATTCAAATTACATTCTGCAATAGATTTTATTGTAACAAAAGTTGTTGAATGGTCTCCAGTTAATGCGCAAATCTTTTCATTACTTTGCACTGCACTTTTAATGTAAGGCAAAACATTAGATTTAGTGGTTTCATCTGCAATTGTTTTGGAAATTAGATTTCCAAGCTCAGAAAGTTTTATTTTTTCAAATTCATTTAAGATATTATCAGAACCTTTGTCTTTTTCTATATGTCCCGATTCAATTTTAAATAGTTTCATGGTGTATCTTGAAATATTCAATTATTAATAATGATAAGCAATAATGAACAAGTTTATAAATCCACCCTAACTTTTGTTGATTATATCAAAAGAATATTATAATATTTTATTAACACTAGCGAGGTGAATTTCATGGCAGCAACTCCAAAAGGACCGCAAAAAATGAAGCTTGACTTCAATGTCGACAGGACAACATATGATTTATTCATAAGAGCCTGCGCACAAAAAGGTTATGCTCCACAAATTGTTATTGAAAAATTAATGACTAAGTTTAATCAAACTGGTCAAATGTAAATATTTAATTTAATTATTTATTTTTTGTATTTCTTTGTTTTGATATTTTTTACGATTTAAGATATTCTTTAAAATGAAAAGATTATTAAATATAAGTCATTGATTGTTTAATGGGTGATTATAATGAAAAAAAGCACATTAAACAAACTTTCCCCAGAACTTAGGAATCTTATAGTTATTAACAACGATAAAACTACTGGTACATTAAGTGCCAATATAAAAAACACAAATTCTCCTATTTCAGCATTTGCTAAAAGAACTTTGAACCATACAAATGGTGGCTCAACTATGGAAGCTGCTTTGTGGTTAAAAAACCATTTAAAAAATGGAGGCAAAATAGTTGTTACACTTGCTGGAGCTTTAAGCTCATTTCAAATTGGTGTAATGCTAGCTGAATTAATAAGACAAAATAAAGTCCATTTGGTTTCAGCTACTGGCGCTAATCATGAAGAATCTTATTATCGTTATGTTGCCCATTCGCACTACGCTAATATTCCAAGATATACTGAAATCACTCCAGACCAAGAAGCTGAATTAAGAGATGCTGGTCTAAGAAGAATTACAGACACATTTTTACCTGAAGATGAAAGTGTAAGAATTATGGAACCACATTTACTAAAAATGTGGAAAGATGCTGCAGCTAAAAAAGAAAGATATTTTCCTCATGAATATTTTAGAAGAATGTTTAAAGAAGGCTTAATTAAACCAGACCCAATGGCAAATCCAGATGATTGCTGGGTAAAAGCAGCTTATGAAAAAAATATTCCAATTATTGTTCCTGGTTTTGAAGATTCAACCATGGGTAATATTTTTGCAAGCTACACTTATAATGGTCCACATAAAAAGAAAGGAGATGTTTGCGTAGATCCTAATGTAATGAAAACTGGTTTAGAATATTTCCATTTGATGTATGATTGGTACATGGAAGAAAGCAAAGATGCCCCAATTGCATTTTTGCAACTCGGTGGAGGAATTTCTGCTGATTTTCCAATTTGTGTAGTCCCATCATTAAAACATGATCTTAAACTCCATGGGAAAATTAGAGACTGGGCAGGATTTATTGAAATAGGATCTTCTCCTATGTCTTATGGTTCTTATTCAGGAGCTGGCGGAAAAGAGAAAATTACATGGGATAAATTATCAACTAAAAGTTATTATCAAATAATCCAAAGCGACGTAAATGTTGTTTTCCCATGGATAGCAGCTGTTTTATTGGATTTATAAATTCTTAATTATTTATTTTTATTTAATTTATTTTTTATTAAAAAAAATTATAAAATATTAAGGATAAAGAAATAATTAAAATAAAAATTAATATCTTCTAGAAGGTGCTCTTCTTGTTGTTTCAGTTTGGACAGGTCTTGATGGCCTATTTGGGATAACATCAGTTCCATATCCT
>CAZSAD010000008.1:18533-18853 GCA_964604995.1 uncultured Methanosarcinales archaeon | reverse complement strand
CTTTTTTCTTTAATCTTGAGACATATCCTGCAATTGTATTTCTCATCTTTAAAGAAGTTGGAGTAATCCATTGTGTTACAACTTTTTTATCGTCATTAAAATCACCATTGAATTTATCAAGGTGCTCGTCCAATAATTTTCTTGTTATTCTTTTAATCAGTTTTGTTTTGATTCGTCCCATTAAAATTCACCATCCTTAGTCTGTGGTCTTTGAAGGCTTATATAAATCTATCCAAATAAGAGAGGATATTTGATTAATATTCTCCACCCATACCGCCCATACCTGGTGGCATTTGAGGACCACCAGCTGGACCTGAAGA
>CAZSAD010000008.1:1023-18523 GCA_964604995.1 uncultured Methanosarcinales archaeon | reverse complement strand
TCCAGCTGCAATCATATCATCAATTCGAAGTATCATTATTGCAACTTCTGAAGCCGAACTTACTGCTTGAGTCTTTATTTTAAGTGGTTCAATAACTCCATTTTTCATTGCGTCCATAACTTTACCTGTAAAGACATTGATTCCTGCCCATTTTTGATTTTTGTCATGACTTTGTTTTAATTCAGCAACAACATCAATGGGGTCAAGGCCTGCATTTTCGGCAAGTGTTTTAGGAATAATTTCAAATGAATTCGCAAATGCTCTTGCTGCAAGCTGTTCTTTACCAAGTAAAGAATCTGCATACTTATTTAGTTGCTTGCAAAGCTCCATCTCAACAGCACCTGCACCTGCGACAATCTTGCCGACTTTTAATGCCGCTATCACATCGCCCACCGCATCACTAACTGCTCTTTCAATCTCGTTAGTCACATGCTCAGTTCCGCCTCTAACAAGCAAAGTGACTGCCTTTGGATTTTTGCATTCCTGAATAAATGTATAATGTTCATCTCCGACTTTCTTTTCTTCAACTGACCCAGAAAATCCTAAATCAGCTTTTTCAAAATCGTGGATATTTGAAACAACTCTTCCGCCTGTTGCTTTTGCTATTCTTTTCATGTCACTCTCGCTAACTCTTCTTACTGCATATAATCCTTTTTTGGACATGAAATACTGTGCAACATCATCAATACCTTTTTGGCAAATAACAACAGTTGCGCCTGATGCTGCAATTTTCTCAACCATGTCTTTTAACATTTTTTCTTCTTGGTCTAAGAATGCTTGCATTTGATCTGGGGAAGTTATTTCTATTTTTGAATCAATTTCAGTTTTACTTATTTCAATTTCTTTATCGATTAATGCTATTTTTGCATTCTTGACAACTCTTGGCATTCCTGGATGAACTCTTTCTTTGTCAAGTAAAACACCTTTAATTAAAATTGAATCATCAACTGGTGCTCCAGATTTTTTTTCTATTTTTACATTCTCAGAATCAATATGTCCATCATCTTCAACAATTGATTTTACTGCTTCAACTGTTAATTTAGCAAGTTTTTCTTTTGAATATTCAGCACCTTTTCCAGTCATTGCTGTTGATGCTATTTTAACTAACATTTCAGTATCATCTTTTGTTATTTTTTCTGAGATATTATTTAGAATATCAAGAGCTTTTTCAGATGCCATCCTATACCCTTTTGCAACAACTGTTGCATGTATGCTCTGATTTAATAGTTCTTCTGCATTTTTTAAAAGTTCGCCAGCAAGAACAACTGCTGTTGTTGTTCCATCGCCAACTTCATTCTCTTGAGTTTTTGCAATCTCAACAATCATTTTTGCTGATGGATGTTCAATATTCATTTCTTCAAGAATTGTAACACCATCATTGGTAATAGTAACATCTCCCATAGAATCAACTAACATCTTATCCATTCCCTTCGGACCAAGTGTTGTTCTAACTGTTTCAGCAACTGCTTTTGCTGCTGCTATATTTGTTGCGTGTGCATCTTTGCCAACGCTTCTTTGATATCCTTCTGGTAAAATAAATATTGGTTGTATTTGTTGTGCCATACTATCCACCTCCAAGTGTCAACTGTTTTTAAAAATCAATTGAGATATATACTATATCAACTATATCAAGGGAAAAGATACAGTTTTATAAACCTTTACTTAAACAATTTAATAATAAAGTTAATATAATAAAGGAATCTTATTCAAAATTAACATGGTATTTGAAAAACAAATTGACAAAATAAAAGCTTTAGGAATATTGGGAATGATTATAGGTATACTACTTTTAATCATTGGAATTGCTGGTCTTTTTGTTCCAATAGTGCCTGGAATAATTTTTATTATAGTTGGACTTTTGATTTTAGGAGTAGACATTCCATTTTTGAAAAAATTAGAAGAAAAACATAGTGGGGAAAAAACAAAATTAAAAAAAGGATTCAAAAAAAAATTCTGATAAAAAAGTTTTGATAAGTAAAATTAAATAACTAAATTTTTTTTCCTTCATATGTTCTTCCAACAGCCCCAGTATCTGCATTTTTCAATGCGACATTATAAAGAATTTTACCATATTTTGTTGGATAATCTGCATTCAAGCATGCCAAACATAGTTCTTCTCTTGGTAAATCTATCGACCTAATAAGTCCACCAACTGATTGATAAATTAATGAATCGGCTCCAAGCTGCTTTGCCATTTGGTCCAATTTTTCTTGTGGGATTGGTTTTCTTGAATCTATGTTAAATTTAGGAGCAAAAAGTTCAGTAATTGTTGACATATCAATGCCATAAAAACAAGGTGCAATTATTGGTGGACAACTAACTCTTATGTGCACTTCTTTTGCTTTGCCAACATCTTTTAGATACTTTACAATATTGCGAGTTGTTGTTCCTCGAACAATACTATCATCCACAAGCAAGATTTTTTTCCCTGCAACAATTTCTTTTTGTACAGTAAATTTGTTTCTAACCCTATCTTCTCTTCCTCTGCTTTCAATAAAAGTTCTTCCTGCAAATCTGTTTCTTATTAATCCTTCTCTTGAAGGAAGTCCTAATGAAAACGCATATGAATCTCCAGATGGCTTTGCGCTATCCGGCACAGGAACAACAACATATTCTTCCCTGTTAACTGGTAAATTTTCAAGTCTTGCTAATTCTTCTCCAAGTTTCGTTCTAGAAATGTAAACTGATTTCTCGTCTAATATGGAAGATACATTTGAAAAATAAACCCATTCAAACATGCATCTTGCTTTTCTTTTTGATTCAGCAACTTTTGTAATTTCAACTGTTTCACCTTTAACTTTTATTAATTCGCCAGGTTGTAAGAATTTGATATCTTCAACTCCAAAATTAGCAAGAGCATTGGATTCAGATGCTATTAATAAAACATCTTCAAAATAACCATAGCAAAGCGGTCTAAATCCAATTGGATCTCTAAAAACAGAAAGTGTACCATGCGCATTCAAGAATGCAATATTAAAAGCACCATCAAATTTTTTGACAAGTGATGAAAATATTTCTGTTGTTTTTTTTGCTTTGTTTTTGTATAGTTCTTTAGAAATATTATGCATTATAAGTTCAGTATCAATGTCATACATGATATGGTAATCTGTTTTATCAACAAGTGTTTGTTTTAGATCTGCATAATTTGCAATGTTGCCATTAAAGCAAAAAGCAAACCATTTCCATTTACTCCCATGCATTCTTTCTGATGGCTGAGCATTGCACTTGTCATCTGTTCCAGATGTTGCATATCTTGTATGTCCAATTCCTTTGTTTCCTTCAAGACTTGCAAATATTTTATCTTTAGCTTCTTCATCTTTTTCTTTGAAAACTTCTGAAACAAGTCCTATATCTTTATATGTTTCAAGAAGTCTTGCTCTTTTAGGATTGTATGTTGTAATGCCTGCACTTAATTGACCCCTTCCTTGAAGATTAAGTAAAAGTTTGTATAGAAATTGCGCAGCTTTCCCAGCATATTTTGATCCTTGCGGGATATAAACTGCAGCAACACCACAGTTTTCATGAAGGTTCTCTGGCATAAATTAAAGACAAGAGGTATATTATTTAAAGGTTATGTTAAGAATAAATAATTATAGTAACAATGAACAATAAAATAATACTAAAACAGTATTAGGATAATAAATAATATTATGATAAATACAAAAAGAGGAATATGAAAAACTTATTTATTAAAAAATATTTGATAGTTTCCTTTTGCAGCTTCAAAAGTTGTATTTTTCAATAAGTAAACACAATGCTTAGTATCATTGATTGCAACATTGTCTGGCAACTTCCTTTCCATTTCCAAATTATGTAATGGTAAACGTATTGAACCAGTGGTATCTATTATAGCACAAGTTTTATGTCCTTCTTCAATTCTTTCATAAATTTGCGATGAAAGATAATTTGAAAGATGGTCAACAAAGCCACTGTTATAATCTTTGTAAAATCTAAATTTTTTATGAAAATTAAAATTTATTATCTTTAAATTCTGCATATATTCTTTTTCCATTTACCTTACCAACACTAAAAAGCATGCCATTTGGCAAATTATCATTGTAATGAGATGCAACAATTTCACCAATAAACATTATGTGGTCTCCAACATCAATTTCTTTTGACAATTTGCATTCATAATTTAATATTGCACCTTTAATAAGTGGACTTTTTACAAATTTTGCTTTTTCTGTTGGAATTTCAGTTTCTGTGAATTTATCAACTTTATCTCCGTGAGTTGAACCAAAAAATTCAACAGTTTCTTTCATTCCAAAATGTGGAATAGCTACAACAAATTCCTTGCTTTCTCTAATCAATTTATGAGTATATCCTTCTTTTGAAAGTGAAACCATAAACATTGGTGGTTCATAACTGCATTTCATATTCCAAGCTGCAACCATCCCACTGGGTTTTGCAAATTTATCAATAGAAATAACAAAAACAGGACACTGCGGTGTGTATTTTCTTAATGCCTCAACTGAATCTATTTGTATCATTGAATTAACCCCTTACACTTTTAACCCTTACACTTTTTTAAATAATTCAGCAACTTTTTCTTTGCCATACATTAAAATAAATGGTGCAAGTTTTGGTCCTCTATCTTTATTCAATAAAATATTGTATCCTGCTTTGAAAATATCTTTTCCTTGCAATTTGTGCTCTTGAGCAATTCCATAAATTTCATTGAATAAAGTTTTCTCATCCCATTCTTGAGAAACTAATTTTTCAGATAATCTATGCAAACATTTTCTTTGCTCAGGTGATAAAGTGATATTGTCTGGAACATTTGTTTGTATAACAAATTTTACTTCAGCTGGTGCATATTTATCAACCCATCTTTTAGCTTTGTTTAATCTATCAAAAATAATTTCTTTTTTATCTTCATCCCATTGCCCAGTTTTCTTTAAGCTTTTAATCATATCTTCTTCTTTTGAAGATATTTGGCAAACAACTGTTGCTTGTGAAAATGCTACTGGATTAAATTCCCCTTTTCCTTTGCCATGACTAATTTCAAATAATCTTTTGATATGTACTTCTTCTTTTTTATTTTCCAGTGGAGTTATGCCAAGAGCTACTTTTGCATAATTATCTTCTTCATCGTAAAGAATTGGTAAATCTTTCCAAGAAAAACTTCTTGTTGTCATTAATCTTTTATTATAAAATAATCTAAGTAATTGAGGTGATGCTACTTCAAGCCAATCAGATGGATAAATTACATTTCCAAGTGATGCTGACATCTTAACACTATCTATCATCAAATGCTCATAAAATATTGGAACAGGCGCTGGATAATTATGAACTCTTTCAACAATTTCTGCATTTATCCAAAAAGCAGAATTTGGAACTTGGTATTCTTTTCCTGCTCCTTCAGAAACAACTCCCCATCTTGCCCACTGCGATGCCCATTCACTTTTCCAAACTAATTTCCCATTTCCTTTTAGAGGATCATTTTCTCCCTTATGGCCGCATCCTTTTGCAATTCTTGTTTCGAATTCATAATCTTTGCAAACATATTCAACTTTCCCATCAACAAAATTTGTTATTTTTGGAGTCATAATTTTTCCGCAATTATCACAAATAGGTGTCCATGGACTCCAACCAGAAGGTAAGGGATTAGTTCTGTTTTTGTTTTGAACTTCAGTTATTATCTCTAAATTTTCAAGAATTTTTTTAATATAAGGTTTGAAATTTCCCGCTTTATATTCTTGTCTCATTGAAAATTTTTCAAGTTTTTCTGGGACATATTCATCAATAACTTTAAAGTATTCTGAAACATGATGCTCTGCATATGAATTATGACAACCTTTAGGGTCAGGAATATCAGTTACTGCCATTCCAAGATATTTTTCATATTCTTTTGGAACTCCTTCTGGAACTTTTCGAAGAGGGTCCATATCTTCAGCAACCCAAATAAGTTTTGCTTTAACTCCTGCATCTTTTAATGCCTCATAAACAGAACTTGACCTAATTGTATCACTTAATCTTCCAATATGTAAAACACCTGATAATGATGCTGATGTTTTAACAGTATAAACATCAAATTTTTTCATTGGTAAATCAAGGTATCTAAATTTTTCCCGATTAATAATTTCCTGTGCAATTTGATCAGCCCAAAATAATCCTTCAAATTCTTCAGCATCTTTAGAACTGCCTTTAATATGGTCTTTAGAATGATCTTTGATATTCCCTTTCGTTTCAACATTATTATTTTTGTTATTAGTTTGATCTACCATATTTTAACAGAAATAATAGTGTTATAAAAATTTATTCAAATTTATGTTAAAATTAAATGTAATAAAATGCTATTGCAATTATGAAAAAAACTGCCATAAGTTGCATTCCAGCAAGCCAATTTACATGTCCATCAGTAATAAGATAATTAATTATTAGTGTAGTCATAAGAAGTGAAACTATTTCAAATAATGAAAATACCAATGTAAATTGATGTGACATAAATGTGCTTGCTAAAACTAATATTGGAACAACAAACAATGCAACCTGGTTAGCAGAGGATGCGCCAATTTCCAAAGAAATATTAATCCTATTTTTTAGAGCCATTGTAATTGCTGCAGTTATTTCTGCAACATTTGATAATACTCCAACAATAACAACACCAATAAATGTGTAACTTAAACCCCAAGACAATGATACTGAAGTTATAGTATTAACAAGAATACTTGATTCTAAAGTTATAAAAGTAGATGCAATAAAAAGTGCAATTATTGAATTTTTTTTACTCCATCTTCCTTCAAATTTGGTAAGCAGCATATCTTCTGTATAAAATAAATATCTGTGGGTATAAAGTGAAAAAAATAACCCACTAATGTAAATAATTGCAAGTATAATTGAAACAGAAGTGCTAAGACTGTGTGGATCTGAGCCTGTTGTAAATGTATAAACAGTTGGCATAATAAGTCCAAGAACTGCAATTATCATCATAGTGCAAGATATTCCGGCAGATATTGCATTGAATCTTTGCTCTTTGAATTTTATACCGCCAATAAAAATGCTAATGCCAATTAAAAATAATAGATTTACAAGAATTGAGCCAACTATTCCTGCCCTAACTAATTCAAAGATACCTGCTTCAATTGCAAAGAGTAAAACAGTTAATTCAATAAAATTTCCAAAAGTTGCATTTAGTAATCCGCTAACTTTAGGAGTTGAATAAGCTGCAATATTTTCAGTTGCCCGACCAAGAAATCTAGCTAAAGCTGCAAGAGAGATAACAGCAGTTATGAATGTAATTATTGGACTATTAGTTAAGTAATAAAATATCAGAGAAATTGGAATAAATACTAATAACCCTACAAAAAACTTATCAACCTTATCTTGCATAATCTCCCTCTTTTTTATAATTAGATACATAGCTGGTTTTTATTTGTTACTATTTGTATTATGATTAGTATTATGATAAAATAAAAATAAGATAAGAATAGATAAAGATAAGCTAAAGGTAAGATAAAGATAAGATAAAAAAGGGATTATCTAACCATAACTGACAAAGTTTTATAAATAATCTTTTTCACCACCAGCTAGAATTAGATTTATTAGAATTGGGCTCCTAGCTCAGCCTAATCAGGGCTGGCCTCAGCCCGCACGGAAGCTGGGGAGATTTGCTTTGCAAACTCCCAAACTGAAAATAATAATTGTAAAACAACATTAATTAAATTAAGAATTGGGCTCCTAGCTCAGCCTGGTCAGAGCGATTGGCTCTTAACAACTTATGAAAATAAGCATAAGTGATTGAAACCAATAGGTCGGGGGTTCGAATCCCCCGGGGCCCATAAAATAATTAATATTAAAATTTAAAAAAGGGGTTCTATTTTAGTAGTTAAATTTAGTGATACAACGATTTAGCAGGTGTATTTAATGCAATATAATAATGGAAAATGTGAAATTCAACCAATTTTGGTGCCCAATGATCTTAGAAAACACAGAGAGTATATGGTTTTTGATTATTATAGAATAAAAAAAAACCAATTATTCAAAATAGAAAATCCAATTGTGACATTCGTTGGCCCCATTTCTAGTTTAGGAAAAGATAAACAACTACCAAAAGAAAATGCACTAGACTTTGCAGAGAATATTCTTCAAAGTACAGGATATAATACTTTAAGTGCTGAAAAAATAGGTCTTGCATATGGCGCCATTAAAACAAACAGTGATATCAAACAAGAATGTCTTTTGATGCTTGCAACTACTGCATTAAACAATGGATTAGTTGTTGGATTGTCCGTTGGAAAAGCAAGTACTGGTACTGGAGATGAAATGGGTAGAGCAACTGATATGGGAATTCCTTATATAGGGTTAGAGTTCGACATTTTAGAAGAAATGAACCATCTTTCAAAAAGTTCATCAGCAGCTGGAGAAGCAATGAGAATATCATTCCATCTTGATTTAGAAGATGACCAAAGATATTTTGCTATACAAAACTTTTTTCAGGAAATTAAAGAACCTGTTCTGAATAACAAAGTTGGCATTGGTGAATGTATAAACCATGGCATAACAAATTATTTTATTATTAGAAATAAACCAATGTGTTTACATGATTTAGGCTCTTCAACTGGAATTTTAAAGCAAACACTCAATTCAAAATTAGAATAAATTGAATTATTGTCAATTTTTAGTTACTTAACCATAATCTTTAAAAATCATTAGTATATAAGAGATAAACAATGGGGAAAAAATGCGTTATTTGTGATGAACCTGCAATTTTTTGCATTAGAGGCACTAATGACTTTTATTGCAATGAATGTGCTGAAGAAAGTTTTTCTGATTTAGAATCTTTAGAAAAAATTGAATAAATTTTCAAATTCTAAAATTAAAGAAGTTGTTAAAAAATTTGTAGTGTATAAAATGAAATATAGAAAAAATATTAAATAGTCAGTTCTAAACACATTGGTTATGAGCATTTTACCATATACAAAAAAGCACAAAAGTGATGAGGGAATTTTAAAATACACATTAATAATAGCTATAACCTCAATTGTTGCTAATTTATTTAATTATTTATTTTATTTTTATATGGCAAAAGAGTTGGGTCCTGAAAAATATGGTATATTTGGGACAATGCTTTCCATATATTTTGTAGTTTTTTTTCTAACGAATATTATGAATTATGTTATAATTGAATATATCAGCTATTTCAAAGCAAAAATTCAATTTGATAAAATAAGAAGATTATTTGATTTGTTAACAAAATCAATGATAGTAGCTGGTTTTTTGATTTTTCTTTTGATTTTAACATTAAGTTTTAAATTAAAAGAATATTTAAAAGTTGATTCTATAGCTCCAATAATTGCACTGGGACTTTTTCTTTGGGCTTATACAATTGTATCGACATTTATGGGTGTTTTAAATGGAATGCAAAAATTCTTATCTTTAGGTATAAGCAGAATTGTTGATGGTTTTTTTGTATTAGTTTTAGGAATTGTTTTTTTGGGATTTAATTTAGATGTAACCGGTTCAATGCTAGCATTATTTTTTGCTGCACTTTTAACAATACCTTTTGCATTATTTCCATTAAAATCTTTATTTAAAATACAACCATCAAAAATTGGAGAAATTGGAATGTTTAGTTATGTCACAAAGGCATTAGTGCCTTCAGTTTTTGTTGCATTAATGTTAAACATTGATGTATTATTAGTTAAATTGTTATTTTCAGATGCTGAAGCTGGTTTTTTTGCAGCAGCATCACTTATGAGCAAAATAATATTTTTTATTTCAACAGGAATTTTGTCAGTAATTTTTCCAAAAGCTGCTGAACTGCATAGCAATGGTGAAGATAGTTCTGCTCTTTTGAAATATGGTTTAAAATATACCGCAATTGTAGGCGCACTTGTTTCAACTTTTTATTTATTGTTCCCTGGTTTTTTTGCACATGTATTATTTGGTAAAGACTATCAAATAGATAGTTTAATAGGAATTTATGCTCTATCAATTGCTTTTTTATCATTAACAAATGTGTTTGTAATGTACCATTTAGCAATTAAAAAATTTGGAATAACAACTTTATTAATTCCATTTGCAGCTTTGGAAATAACAGGAATAATTTTATTTAACAATGGAAGTTTAGTAAATGTACTAATTGTAGAATGTATTGTTATGCTACTCATGTTTTTGTCCATTGTTTATTTTTATCGTGATGAATTCATAAAAATGTTTAAAAAACAAACTGGTTATAGGCAATATCCAATTTCTGCATTTTTAAGATTAAAAACACAAGGAGTAGATGATATTAATTCTAGCTCTAGAAAAATGAAAATAAGAGAAGTTGAAAATTTTATTACACTTGACGAACTAGAGAAAAAATCCGAAGATAAAAAAACAAAGTGAAAATATAAAAATAAGAATTTAAAAAATATTATTAAAAATAAATATAAAAAATATTAAAATAAAAATTTAAGCACTTTCTTCTTTTGAAACAGATTCATCTGATGTATCAGTTGTTTCTTCTTGTGCAGGCTTTTCTTCAGGAACTGATTGTGGAGTACTTTGTACTGGTTTTTCAGATGTTTCTTTTCTTTCAACAGGTGCCACTCTTTCATTTAAAATTGCAGCTCTTCTAACTTCCTCGCCAATATTTGCAAGTGTTTGTCCAGAAACAACTTCTAAAACTCTAATTTCACAAACTGCTAAAGGATAAAGTTTTTTGACATTGTCTCTTAAAACTTTTTGAACTCTGTAAGATAAAACATCAGAGAACAAAGTGATGTAATTTGAACCTGCAGTCATTGTTGTAAGATAAGTTCTAACTAATTTTCTAATTTCAGTTAAAACTGAATTTGCTGTCTGGTTTCTTGTAACAATCAAAGGCTTTAATTTAACTTTGATGCCATCTGCTGTTTGGCAGATAAATGAATCATCGATTTTGTCTTTTTTCCTTCTTACAATTCTTTTAATTGT
Organism: uncultured Methanosarcinales archaeon; assembly: GCA_964604995.1. Classification (GTDB taxonomy): domain Archaea; phylum Nanobdellota; class Nanobdellia; order Woesearchaeales; family JABMPP01; genus JAGVYD01. Next base: position 7,618 of record CAZSAD010000008.1, on the reverse strand, counting down.
TGAAGAGATCATTGTATAGCTAACTGGATATGCTATTCCTTTTGAACCCATGACTTTTTCAACTTTGAATTTGAGGTTGATATTTTGATTTTTAGGATTACCAGTTAAATTCATTAAATTTGACATTATATGTCTTCCGAGCAAAAGATTTGGTTCTGTTAATGGTAATTCACCAATAAATGTTTCACCAAATGCTTGATTGGTAAAAACTGGGTACCATGTTTTTTTCTTAACTTTAAGTTGCGATTTTTCTGTTGCCATATTATTTTACCTCACTAATTTTTTATTAAATTTAATTATGCATGACACTTTATACAATGTTTACACATTGTGTTTATATATTGCAATAAAGTTTTAGCATTATGATTATTTAGATACTATTAGATAAAGCGGTAAGTATTGGGACAAATGAGGGGTTTATAAATTTAACTAAGAAAAATAAGAAGGTATTAAAAATAAGGTATTAAAGAAATATTAAGAATGATTAATAAGATGATTAAGCTATTTTAATCAATAAACTTGAATAATAAATCCAAATAAATAATAAGCTTTATAAATAATCCCTCTAAACTAATTAATATCTTCTTCTCGAAGACTTCCGGGAGGTAGATTTGAGAGCAAATAATAGAATAAGAGATTTGCCGTCAGTAATTATTAATAAATAAAATTAAAATAATTATAAAACATTGCGAGGCGAAAAGAAATGACAGAAATAAAATTTCACGATTTTATTGAACTTGATTATACCGCAAAAACAAAAGATGAAAATATAATTTATGATACAACTTATCAAAGCATTGCAAAAGCAAGTGGTCTTGAAAGCCAAAATGGCAAATATGAACCTATTGTAATATGTGTTGGCGAGAAAAATTTAGTCCCAGGACTTGATACAAATATAGTTGGCAAAGAAGTTGACAAAGAATATACTTTTGAATTTTCACCAGAAGAAGCATTTGGAAAAAAAGATGCAAAATTAATTCAGCTTATTCCCTCTTCAAGATTTAGAAAAGATAAAATGAATCCTGTTCCTGGAATGCAGGTCAATGTTGATAATAGCATTGGCATAATTAAAACTGTCTCTGGCGGAAGAACATTGGTTGATTTTAATCACCCATTATCTGGCAAGAGCGTAATTTATACAATCAAAGTTAAAAGAATACTTGATAATGAAGAAGAAAAGATAAAAAATCTATTAAGAATGCAAATGGGAATAGCTGAGCCACATATACATGTAAATGATGGTAATGTTGAAGTCACATTTGGAAAATCTCCCCTCCCAAAAGAAATAGTAGATATTCTTGAAGGAAAAGTAAAAAATATTATTCCTGAGGTAAAATCACTAAAATTTGTTCCAGCTGAAAATCATGTGCATACAGATTCTGTAAATAAAACAGAAAAAACACAAGTAGAAACAAATGATAATCATGAAGGCCACAATCATGCTGGCCATGAACATCACAATCATTAATTTCATCATTAATTTTATATAGTTGAAATACAAAATTTAAATTAACATAATGTTATTGAAATTATGTTCAAGAAAACAAAGAAGGTGCCAAAATGGGGGACTTCATAAAAGAGATTGTTGACGAAGTTAATTTATCGCAACAAAGCAAAGTTACATTTCCAGGCATGAAAGCAATGCCTAGTAAAAAGAATGCTATGGATGCTGAACTTGAAGAAATGCTAGCCAAGCAAAGAGCAACAATTAAAGTTGTTGGTTGCGGTGGAGCTGGTAATAACACAATCAATAGAATAACTGAAGTTGGTGTAACTGGCGCAGAAACAATTGCAATAAATACAGATGCACAAGATCTTTTATACACTTCAGCTGACAAAAAAATATTACTTGGTAAAGAATTAACTCATGGTCTAGGTGCTGGATCAATTCCAAAAATTGGTGAAGATGCAGCAAGAGAAAGTGAGCATGAAGTAAAAAAAGCGCTCGAAGGCGCAGATATGATTTTTGTTACATGCGGTCTTGGCGGAGGAACAGGTACTGGTTCAGTTCCTGTTGCAGCTGAAATCGGAAAAAAATTAGGCGCTTTAGTTGTTGGAATTGTAACAATGCCATTTTCAATGGAAGGCCACAGAAGATATGAAAATGCAGTAATTGGTCTTGAAAAACTCCAGCAAAATGTTGATACTTTAATAGTAATTCCAAATGATAAATTGCTTGAGTTGGCACCAGATTTGCCGCTCCATACTGCATTTAAAGTTGCTGATGAAATACTTACAAATGCTGTAAAAGGGATAGCTGAACTTGTAACAAAACCAGGTCTTGTAAATTTGGATTTTGCAGACATAAGAGCAGTTATGGGAAAAGGTGGCGTTGCTCTTATCGGTGTTGGTGAAAGCGACACTGAAAATCGGGCAATAGAAGCTGTTGAAAAAGCAGTTTCAAATCCTTTGCTTGATGCTGATATTTCAGGAGCAAATGGCGCACTGATAAATGTCATGGGTGGAACTGATATGACACTCAATGAAGCAAGAACTGTTGTTGAAACAGTTTCTGAAAGATTAGATGAAGATGCAAGAATTATTTGGGGTGCACAAATATCAGAAGATTTACAGCATACAATTAGAGTGATGTTAATAATTACTGGAGTTAAATCAAGTCAAATTTTAGGCCATGGTAATAAACCATCTGGTGGCAAAAAAAGAGAAATCAGCACTGAACTTGGTATTGAATTTGTTGATTAAAATTATTTATTGCTAAAAACAAAAGGTGTTTGTTAATGGATGAAAATGAAGATTCGATGCAAGAAAACAAGATGGGAAAGTTCAAAACTTTCATTAAAGAATGTGTTAGAGTTATTAGAATCACAAAAAAACCAACAAAAGAAGAATTTAAAACAATAGTTAAAGTTTCAGGTCTTGGAATTTTAGTAATTGGAATGATTGGTTTTGTTGTACAAATGATTAGACAATTATTGTTTAAGTAAATTTAGTAGTATATTGTGATAAAGATATAAAATTATAATCAAAGATGATTGAATAAGGTGAATTGTAATGAGCGATGAATTTAAGAAAGAACTTGAACAGTTAAAGAAACAACAAACAGAGCAAGGTAGTGATGTTAAAGACTCTGCTGCTAAAGATGAAACAGCTGATGAATTTGACGAATTACTTAATGAGATGGCTGAAACCAAACCTTCAGAAGAAGTAGTTGAAGAGGAAGTTGAAGTTAAAGCTCCTGAAAAAATAGCAAAGAAACAACATATTTTTGCATTAAGAACAACAGCTAATAGAGAAGATCAAGTCATGGACTTTGTAACAAGTAATGCCAAGAAAAAAGGATTGCATGTTTATTCAGTAATAAGACCACATGGCATGAGAGGATATATCTTCTTAGAAGCTGCAACAAAAATTGATGCAGAACAAGCAGCATTTAATGTTCCTTATGCAAGAGGCATACTCTCAAAAGAAATTGAATACGTTGAAATTGAACACATGCTTGAACAGGTTAAAAAAGAAATGAATATCAGGAAAAATGATATTGCAGAAATCATTTCAGGACCATTCAAACGCGAAAAGTGTAAAGTTACAAGAATCGACAAAACAAAAGAAGAAGTTGTTGTTGAACTGCTTGAAGCTGCAGTTCCAATTCCAATTACTGTTAAAATGGATGCGATTAAAGTTATCAGGCGCGAAGAAGGAGATGAATCAGAAACTCCATCAACAAATATTGAAATGCCACCTGAAGTCGATTCCAAAGGAGTTGATGATAGTGATGAGGATGATTTTTAGTCCTCATTTAATTTATTTTTTTATTTAATTCTAATTTTCTTTCAATTTTAAATAATATTTAATAGAAAAATATCATATAACAAATTTGAATAATAAAAATAGGATAAAGCTTTTAAAGGGTTATTTTATCCTTTATATTAACCGTAAGTTAATTGGCACTCAATTGAGAGAATGAAGTGATGCTCACGCTTTCAAATAAGGCTTCTAGTGACTATCTAACTTGAGGTTAATGATAGATACATTTACAAAATCAAATAAAAATATCAATTATAGGAGTGATAATAATGGCTAAAGAAAAAGTTGAGGCATTAGTAGAAGGTGGAAAAGCAACAGCCGCCCCACCACTTGGACCAGCACTTGGACCACTTGGAGTTAATATTGGAAAAGTTGTAATGGATATCAATAAGAAAACTGAATCTTTCAAAGGCATGCAAGTGCCAGTTACAGTAATTGTTGATACAACAACAAAAGAGTATGAAATTACAGTTGGAACTCCACCTGCATCTGCTCTAATAAAAAAAGAAGTTAATATTGAAAAAGGTTCAGGAAACCCACTTCAAGATAAAGTTGCAGATATCAAAATTGAACAAATTATCAAGATTGCAAAAATGAAAGAAGATTCTTTACTAGGAAAAAATCTTAAACAAAGAGTTAAAGAAATCATCGGCACATGCAACTCAATGGGGGTTATGGTCGAAGGTGTTCCTGCAAAAGATTCAATCAAGCTCGTAAACGATGGCAATTTCGATGAGGAAATTAGACTCGAGAAAACTGAACTTTCAGCTGAGGAATTAAAACAACTCGAAGCTGAAAAGAGAAAACTCGCTGAAGACATCTTGAAGAGAAGAGAAGAATTCATGAAGAGAGCTAAAGAAATCATCGCTGCCAACGAAGGCAAGGAAAGAGGCTTCATCAAGGGTAAACTTATGGAAGTTAAAATCCCACAAGCAATCATTGATGAGTTGTTACCTGTAGAAGCTGCTAGTGGAGCAGCAGGCGCAGCTCCAGCAGGCGGAGCAGCAGGCGGCAAAGCCCCAGAGAAGAAGTAAGCATTTGCTTATTTCTAATTTTTATTTTTTTATTTCAATTCTTTATTTTTCTAAAATTTAATAGAAAGTTTTATATAAACAATTAAATCAGAAAAATAAATGAAAAAAATATTTTTTGTAATTTTAATAACTATTTTAGCATTAACTACTTCTTTAGGATGCTCAAAAATTAATAATTCAAATTCTGAAAAACAATTAGCAGATAGTATTGTTAGTAAACTCCAAACACAAGATAAAATAAATTTAACTGAGCAAGAAAGTCAATATGTTGAAATTATCAGAGATAAAATTTTTTCTGGCGAAGAATTAAACCAATATGAAAAATTAGTCAATGAACAATTTGGAAAAACAGATCCTAAGAAATTTTTGCCAAAAACAGATGTAAATTAATAAATTTATTTTTTTACAATTTATTCCTTAACTCCTCCCAAATCAAATATTATTGTTTTAATCATTTTAATTTCAAATAATTAATTAAAAATTGTCTCAATTCTTTTTTACCAGCAATATTTTCCACAGATAATTTTTTATTCTTAATAATTTGTTCTGCACATAAATCAAGAAGATTAATAACATTTTTGTTATCATAAGAATTTGTTCCAGATAAGATACTTAAAACCCTCTTTTTATTTTCACGATTTAAGTTCTTAACAAAAGATTCAAAAAGTATGTATGTATTTTCTTGATCATTAAATTGACCAAGAGTGCTTATAACTAGTATCCATTTTTCAACGTCATCCCCCTCAATTAAAAATTCAAAATCAAAGAATATTGGTCTAAATTTATTTTTAATTTTAATTCCACCAAAAAAATCAACACATGAGCTAGCTGCAGGAATAATTTTATTGTTGTAAAGTGTCGCAAAGCCCAATCCTAACTCCCTTAAATATTTTAAAGAATCTGAAAAATCTGAAAAGTTAATTGGATACATCAACTTCGCATCATTGACTGGAAAAATTTTACTATCCCTTTTCTCTTCAGTATATGCTTTTTGTCCAAAAAAGGGTTCAGATAAGATATAACATTGTCCGTCAATATTTTGATAAAAATAATACTTTGGTGCAAGCAGGCCTTCTTTTCTTAAAAGAAGTGAAATTTTATTGTAGAATTCAATTTTCTTTTTCCATCTTGCAATAATAGTTGATTCTGGCAATTTAGTACCTTCTTCATCAACAGTAAATATACCTGGAACATCATTTTGAGAAGCATTCTGCAAATCAATTTTTATCACTAGAAATTCGCCCAATGATTTTTTACTAAATCCAGGTTTTAAGAGTATCTTACCCAAATAAAATTGTTTTCTTCCTGAATTTATGATGGGTATCGTTGATATAATTTCAAGACTTGATATATCATGCTCAGTATATTCTTTTGACAGTAATACAATCTCATTTAGAAGTTTAATAGCCATTTCTTTTTTTTCCTTTAATTTTACAGAGATATTTTTACTCAGTTTAAAACTATTTGATTTTTCAATTATTTCACGAATAATAAAGCGAAGTGTAGCTAAATCATTTGATAAATGCACATATAACCTTGGATCCCTATGATTTTGTTTAAAAAGTTCCGTTAAGGATTTGATTAAAGTGATATCTTCTTCTTCAATTTCTGCTAGAAGTTTTTCAAGCTTATTATCATCAAACCAGATTGATTTTTTGTTAAATATTCCTTGAGTTTCTACCCATACTTGATTTTTAGCTAACCATTTAATGTTATTTAATTTTGATAACCCTTCTTGAGTTTTACCAATAGCTTCTTCAAAAATATTCAACAAATTGTCGTGCAATATCATTTTA
>CAZSAD010000008.1:0-1013 GCA_964604995.1 uncultured Methanosarcinales archaeon | reverse complement strand
GTGTTTCATAGTATTTGCATGGCTTAAATTTTTTCTTGAAATTAAGCATAGCTTCATCTGATCCACCAAAGTTTGCTTCATCAAATCCTTTTTCTTTCAAATAAGTTAGTTCATCAGTATAAGCAGTTTCCCCAATTCCTAAAACAGAATAATCTAAAATTCCAATTGCAGAATAGACATTGTTGCTATTAGGTATAATCCATCCTGCAGAAATTGTTGATGGCATTGAATCAATTAACATTGTTCTTGAATAATCACAGCCTAAAAAATTGCTTTCGATTAAACTTAAGTATCTGCCCCTTTCAACTTCATCTCTAAATGATCTATTTTTTATCCATTTTTTAAGAAGCGATTTTAATTCAGCAACATCCAAAGTTTGAGAATCAACAAATTCAATTTTATGCTCTTTTTTTAGATGATGCAAAATATTTCTTATTTTTTTCCACTCTCCCCCAGGAAGATTGGAATCCCATTTTTTAAGGTCAATTATTGGCCAAGTCAAAGAATAAGATATTTTAGGGAATTTCCACTCAGGCTTTTTATTTTTTAGACTCTCTCTAAATTCAGGTGTTGTTTCAGTTACAATTTTTTTGCAATTTGAATTGTTAAATATTTCATCTGCAAACATTAAAAATAGTTCAAGTCTTTCATTTTTTGGAGCTAAAATATCATCTACTGTATACCAAATGTTATGTTTGTCTTTTTGTGCAAGTAATCCTTTATCATTTCCAAAACTAACAAAAATATTTTTCTTTCCATGCTCTTGTAAATTTAGATAGTGATAGTAATTGTGTTCAGGTCCAAAGCCAAATTTATTAATAGAATTAAGAGAATATTGTTTTATCAAATCGTTTTCTTCAATGAATTTAATTGTCATACAAAACACTTTTATTTTATTATTTAAAAATTATTAGAATTTATTGAGTATTAGGGCTTGCAGGTGCTTTAACTTCAGCATTGACTGAACTGTTTCCCAAAGGAGTTGCATTTTTAGCATCATTCACTTCAACATT